>JBIILR010000044.1:0-11101 GCA_044338365.1 Polynucleobacter sp.
GTGCATATACTGGTGCGGCTGGCAGGAATTGAACCCACGACCCCTTGGTTCGTAGCCAAGTACTCTATCCAACTGAGCTACAGCCGCAACAGCCATAATTATGCCATGGAAGAAAAGAACTACATTACGCCGGCCGGACACGAGCGTCTTAGAGCGGAACTTTTACAGCTTTTGGACGTGGAGCGCCCCAAAATCGTCGAGATTGTCCACTGGGCCGCTTCCAATGGTGACCGCTCTGAAAATGGCGACTACATTTATGGCAAAAAACGTTTGCGTGAGATCGATCGGCGGATTCGGTTTTTAAATAAGCGGCTTGAGTTTGCGGTGCTTGTCGATAATGCCGCCCGAATATCCGGTGACCAAGATGCCGATCAGGTCTTTTTTGGAGCGACGGTGACCTACTGCCCTACCAGTAGACCCGATCATGGGAAAGAAGAAAACATCACGATTGTCGGGGTAGATGAAGTTGATTTAGATAAGGGGCATGTCAGTTGGGTATCACCCATTGCCAAGGCGCTCATCAAAGCGCGGATTGGGGATTGCGTTCGCATTCAAACACCAACAGGCCCAACGGAGATTGAGATCTTGGACGTGCAATACCGCTAAGCACGGGTCCGCACGACGCGCATCACGTCGGGGTTATTGCGCAAACTCCGCATCACTTTCGATAGATGCAAACGATCAGCTACCTGCAAAGTAAAGCGAATGACGACGGCATCTTCTTTATACCGATCTTCCATCGAGACATTCATGATGTTGCAATCGGCCGAGGTGATACTGCTTGCGACCCGAGCCAATACACCCTTCCCTTGGTGGGTATCAACCGCTAAGCTCACCTCAAATTCGCGGTGAATGTCTTTGCTCCACTCCACCTCAACCCATTTATCACTGTCTTTGGACAGCATGCGCAGCGCCGTCTGGCAATCGTTCACGTGAATCTGCAGGCCCTCGCCTTTACCCAAATAGCCAATAATGGCATCGCCTGGAATGGGGTGGCAACAACTCTGAAAGCTAGTGGACATGCCCTCTCGGCCATCGACTAAGATTGCCTGCTTCTGATGCGTGTGCGTTTCGTGGTGCACCGCCCAGTCACCCGAACCCAAGCGCATCTGCTCATCACCGCCCTCTTCCTCTAGCAGAATTTTTAAGCGAATCGCTAGTTCTTGATGCGAGCGGCGACCCAAAGCAATATTGACGCATGCCTCTTCGCGGGTCTTATCGCCAGTCCAGTGCAATAACTTCTCCCAGATGACGCTCGATAAAAGCCCAGCATCAACCCCTTGCTGACGTAAGGCATTCGCCAATAAGCGCTCGCCCAATTGCAAAGACTCGCCGTAATGTTTGGTCTTTAGCGAATGACGAATCGATGCCCTGGCTTTGCCGGTGCGCACAAAGGCCAGCCAACCTGGGTTGGGCTGGTTATTAGTTGAGGTAACCACCTCCACAATATCGCCGTTCTTCAATTCGCTGCGCAGCGGCAACTGCATGTTATTAATCTTGACCGCAACGCAAGAATTGCCAATATCGCTGTGGACCGAGTAGGCAAAATCCAGTGCCGTCGCGCCCCGCGGCAAGGCCCGAATTTGCCCCTTGGGGGTAAACACATAAACCGCATCTGGAAACAGATCGATCTTGACGTGCTCTAAGAATTCTTGCGAATCGCCGCTGCTATCCTGAATATCAATCAACGACTGCAACCACTGGTGTGCCCGATTTTGCACTTCACTCATTTCAGGAGAGCCGTCTTTGTAGGCCCAGTGGGCTGCTACACCAGCCTCCGCCACCGCATGCATATCGCCCGTGCGAATCTGAAACTCCACCGGCACACCCGATGGGCCCACTAAAGTGGTATGCAGGGATTGGTAGCCATTGAGCTTGGGAATCGAAATGTAGTCCTTAAACTTGCCTGGCATGGGTTTATACAAAGCATGCAACACACCCAATGCGCGGTAACACGCATCAATCGAGTGGACCGTGACCCGAAAGCCATAGACATCCAGCACCTGGGAAAAACTCACGTGCTTGTGACGCATCTTCATGTAAATTGAAAACAGGGTTTTTTCTCGGCCCTGCAGATCTACCTCAATACCAACCTTGGCAAAGCTCATGCGCGTGGTTTGCAGAATCTTCTCAACCATCTCTTTGCGATTGCCACGGGCGCGCTTGACTGCGTCCTCAATCACTCGAAAGCGCATCGGCATCGAGTAGCGAAAACTCAAATCCTGAAGCTCACGGTAAATGACGTTTAATCCCAAGCGATGCGCAATGGGCGCATAAATCTCAAGGGTCTCTGAAGCAACCCGGCGGCGCTTTTCAATTGGAACCGCATCCAGGGTTTGCATGTTGTGGGTGCGATCGGCAAGCTTAACCAGAATCACCCGCACATCGCGCGCCATCGCCATAAACATCTTACGGAAACTCTCGGCCTGCGCCTCTGCATGACTCTGAAACTCAAGCTTATCGAGTTTGGTTAAGCCCTCAACCAATTCAGCGACCTTGGGACCAAACTGCGCTACTAAATCATCTTGAGTGCAGCCGGTATCTTCAATCACATCGTGTAAAAGCGCCGCCATGATCGATGGCGCATCCAAACGCCAGCTGGCGCACAATTCTGCAACCGCAACGGGGTGGGTAATGTAGGGCTCGCCACTTTGACGGTATTGCCCTAAGTGCGCCGAATCAGAAAACTGAAAGGCTTTTTTGACTAAGGCAATTTCATCTGGCTTAAGGTAATGGAGCTTTGCAGTTAATGCGCCAATGGATACGACTTGCTGCTTCGGTGGCACGATTGGCTGAGACGTCGGACCAAACAAATGCCGACTGGATTGTGCCAAGAGCGATTCAAGAACGGCTGAGCCGCTTAAGGAACTGCTCGGGGATGCGCCAAAGAGGCCAGCCTCTAAGGCCTTTGAAGAATGAATGCTAGTGCTGGTGAGAACTTCCTTGGGCGAGCGTACCCCAATGGATCCCGGTGTGGTCAGCGGCTGCGCCACAACGGGCCTCTCGATTAAAGAGGAACTTTAGTCAGCATATCCCGATCGGTGACACCAGCAGCGACTTCGCGCAAAGCCACTACAGTCGCTTTATCTTTGGCATCGACCCGGGGGGCGTGACCTTGAACCAGCTGGCGCGCACGGTAGGTGGCAGCCAACACGAGCTCAAATCGGTTTGGAATGGTTTTGAGGCAGTCTTCTACAGTAATACGAGCCATGCGCTACTCACTTTAAATGGGGATCAATACCCATAGGATAACTGATTAAACCCCAAGGCGCCTTAAAAGAGCAGGGTTGCGGGCCATCATCGGCCCAGATCGCAGGCGACTGGTGGCGATGATTTGCTGCAAATCGAGCAAGGCCTGCTCAAAAACATCATTGATCACAATAAAATTGGCTTCTGCCGCATGCTGGAGCTCGACGTGGGCAGCAGCCAAACGGCGCTGGATGGTGGCTTCATCATCCTGCCCGCGCTTACGCAGGCGCAACTCAAGGGCATCAATCGATGGCGGAAAAATAAAGATCCACTGCGCCGATGGAATCAGCTGCCGAATTTGCTGCGCGCCCTGCCAGTCGATTTCTAAAATGACGTCGTTCCCGGCTTGCATTTGCTGCTGAATCCACGAGCGCGAGGTGCCATAAAAATGACCATGGACTTCTGCCCACTCCAAAAAGTCACCACTGGCACGCTGTGCAATGAAGGCATCATTACTAACAAAACGGTAGTCTTTGCCGTCGACCTCGCCACTGCGCGGTTGTCGAGTGGTGGTAGACAAGGATAATTTGAGGCTGGTATCCGCCTGTAGCAAGGCCTGCACTAAGGACGATTTACCAGCGCCTGAAGGCGCGACAATCATCAGCATGCTGCCTTGATAGGTTTGGGGAGATAGGGTCATGGGCTTATTCTAAATTCTGCACTTGCTCGCGCATTTGTTCAATCAGGAGCTTGAGCTCAACCGCGGCGGTAGTGCATTCATCGGATACCGACTTCGAACTCAGGGTATTGGCCTCCCGATTGAGTTCTTGCATCAAGAAGTCCAAACGCTTACCAACCGGTCCTTTGCCTTTCAGCGCAGTAGCAACAGCTTGCAGATGTGTCTTTAGGCGGGCAAATTCCTCAGCCACATCAATTTTGACGGCATACAGCACCACCTCCTGCCGAATGCGGTCAAGCACCTCGGCTGGAACGGCGCCATTATTAAGGGGGGTTTGGCTTACCAGGGATTCCGCCAAACGGGCGCTGAGCTTGTCTTGGTATTGCTGAACGTATTCGGGGATGCGCGGCTCCAGGCTCGTAATAATGGCCTGCATTTGCTGGGTAATGGCATGTAAAACCCCTACTAAAGCGGCGCCTTCTGCAGCGCGACTCGCCATCAGGGCATCGAGGGCTGCCTTTGCAGCCTCAGCGGTTGCGCCAATCCAGCCCTCCTCTTCGCCTCTAGGTTCGTTCACTACCCCTGGCCAGCGCAAGACATCGGCCATACGTAAGTCACCGGCCTGCGGAAATGTGTTGAGTACCTCGGTTTGAAGTGCCTGCAGGGCTGCTAGGCGTTCGTGATTAAGAGTGCTGGTTGCTTTAGATGGGGCAACCGCACTGGAATGGGCATTAATGCGCCATGCCGCCCGAAATTCCACTTTGCCGCGGGCCAAGGCATGGGTAGCCATCTCACGCAGCAGGGGCTCAGCTCCCCGGCACTCATCCGGCAAGCGAAAGCCCAAATCCAGAAAGCGGCTATTCACGGCCCGGCATTCGACCTGCAAATCCGCAACTACCCCTGCGCCCAGGGAAACGGGGCGGGATGCACTGCCATAACCCGTCATGCTCGATATCATGTGAACATTGTAAATTGCCTTTCCCCCTAATTAGGATCAAATTGACCATGAGCACATCCTCCTCCCCAATTCAGCGGCCTAGCCAGCGCAGCCCAAAGCAACTCCGCCCCGTCACCATTACGCGCGGCTTCACCAAGCATGCCGAGGGATCGGTGCTAATTGCCTTTGGCGACACCAAGGTGCTTTGCACGGCCAGCATCTTAGAGCGGGTTCCACCCCACAAAAAAGGCTCTGGGGAGGGCTGGGTTACTGCAGAGTACGGCATGTTGCCACGCTCAACCCACACCCGCAGCGATCGTGAAGCGGCCAGGGGTAAGCAAAGTGGCCGCACCCAAGAAATCCAGCGCCTGATTGGCCGAGCCATGCGCAGCGTATTTAATCTCAGCCTCTTGGGCGAGCGCACCATTCATTTGGATTGCGATGTCTTGCAAGCGGACGGCGGTACGCGTACTGCAGCCATCACCGGCGCCTATGTTGCCGCCCGTGATGCCGTCAATACCTTGCTCGAAAAAGGTGTGATCGCAAAAGACCCGATCATCGATAGCGTAGCCGCCATTTCCGTTGGCATTTACCAAGGTACTCCGGTACTAGATTTGGATTACGCCGAAGACTCTACCTGCGATACCGATATGAATGTGGTGATGACGGGCAGCGGCGGCATGATTGAATTGCAAGGCACTGCCGAGGGACCTGCTTTTTCCCGCGCGGAATTGGCCGAGTTACTTGATCTGGCCGAGCACGGCATTCATGAGCTGAGTAAATTACAGCGGGCAGCATTTGCATAATCCTGTCGCCATTCCTTCGATGCAAAAACTGGTTTTGGCGTCGAACAGCGCTGGCAAGCTACGAGAATTCACCGCCCTCTTTGCGCCCCTGGGCATTGCCATCATTCCGCAGGGTGATTTAGGGATTGCTGCTGCCGAAGAGCCGTATTGCACCTTTATAGAAAACGCACTCGCCAAGGCACGGCATGCGAGCAAGGAAAGTCATTTACCGGCACTGGCTGATGACTCTGGCATCTGCATCGCTGCGTTGGATGGCAAACCGGGAGTGCGTTCAGCACGCTATGCTGGCCCAGATTCAAGCGATGCTAACAACAATGCAAAAGTAATGGCTGAGCTGCGCGGCATTGCGGATCGCCGCGCCCATTACGTCTGCGCTTTGGTATTTATTCGGCATGCATTAGATCCAGAACCCGTCATTGTGCAAACGCAGTGGCATGGCGAGTTTATGGATGCACCGAGAGGCAATGCGGGCTTTGGTTATGACCCGCATTTTTTTATTCCAGCGCTGGGTAAAACCGCAGCCGAATTGGATCCTGCTGAAAAAAATGCTATTAGCCACCGCGGCCAAGCCTTGCGTCAATTGCTGGCTATTCTCACCCCATGAAATCCCCTGATCGCGTGCAGTTAAGCGCTCTGCCGCCGCTCTCGCTCTACATACATTTTCCGTGGTGCGAAAAGAAATGCCCTTACTGTGATTTCAATTCCCATCAAGTGAAGTCGACCGGCTTTGATGAAGATCGCTATATCAAGGCACTCTTGCTCGATTTACAAACCGAGTTACCACGTGTTTGGGGCCGCAAGGTCCACACTATTTTTATTGGTGGAGGAACGCCCAGCTTGCTCTCAGACAGGGGAATGAATCAACTCCTCTCTTCGGTACGAGGCCTACTGCCACTCGAGGCCGATGCTGAAATCACTATGGAAGCTAATCCCGGATCAGTCGAGGCCGATAAATTAGCCGGCTTTGCCGACTGCGGCATTAATCGCGTCTCACTCGGCATTCAGAGCTTTAATGATCGGAACCTTAAAGCATTGGGACGCATTCACAGTGGGGACGAAGCAAAGCGCGCCATCGACATTGCATCCCGCTACATTGAGTCAATCAACCTCGATTTAATGTATGCCTTGCCAGAACAACGTTTGGATGATGCGGCAAGAGACATCACTACCGCGCTGTCATTTGGCACCCCACACCTGTCGATGTACCACCTCACCCTTGAACCCAATACGTTATTTGCTGCGCACCCACCCACGCTGCCAAGCGAAGACATTAGCGATGCGATGTTTGAACAGAATCTAGCAATGCTGGGTGCCGCCGGTTATGAGCGCTATGAGGTCTCTGCCTACTGCAAACCCCAGCGGGAATGCAAACACAACCTCAACTACTGGCGCTTTGGTGATTACATTGGGATTGGTGCCGGCGCCCACGGCAAGATCTCCTTACCAAATGAAATTACCCGTCAGGTACGTGAGCGCCACCCCGAAACCTATATGCAGCAGATGGAAACGCGCGGCAATGCCTTGATCGAATCCAAGACCGTTACGCCCAGCGATCTCCCTTTTGAATTCATGCTCAATGCGCTGCGCTTAAGTCACGGCGTTAGTACAGCCAGTTTTAGTGAACGTACCGGCCTACCACTTCACGTAATAGCACCTGCTCTGCAGATGGCCACTAAAAAGGGCTTGCTCGATGAGAATCCGGCCGTATTGCGGCCGACAGCATTGGGTCTGCGTTATCTTAACGACTTGCAAGCCACTTTTTTATAAGGCAAAGAAATCCATGCGTTTTGCATACCCTATTTTTGTTTCCCTCTTAGCAGGCAGTATTGCTGGCTGCGGCACCTCCGCTTACGATCTGCGCGCGTATACCCAATCAGATGGACTCGTTGGCGTACACACCATTCAAAAGGCCAAGGAAAGTGAAACGCAGGCGATTGCCGAGGCAGAGTGTAAGAAAAAAGGCAAGCGCCGCGCTGTGTTTGTTGAGTCACGCGCAACCGTCAATGACCGCTTTCCGATCACCAACCTCTATATGTGCAGAGACTAGGTCGCCCTTCAAGCGCTTCTTATATGTATTGAGCTTTCTCCATCATTAACTCAGGTCAACTACCCTTGTTCAAGAATTTAGTAAGCGCCTCAACAGTGCCAACCTGAGCACTACCCCTAATTTTATTCTGCCGATCCTGAAACAGAGCAAAAGGCACACTTTTGCCACCTGCTCTTCTAAAGATTCGGGAGTTATGCCAAACATCATCTCGAGCACCACTAGGTACTTGCAGACCATCAGTTATCAAACCACGAGATGAAGTTTCAAACTGAATAACTTGACGAGCCATCATATCTGCCGGATTCGATGCTGATAATATTAATGCCCCCTGAAGCTCACTGCGAGAATTTAAAACCGCTACCGGCAACCAAATAAAACGTACCTTATTGCTAAAAGAATTGGCTATCTTCCAAAAATGAATGCAATCAGGGCATTGAGGATCAAACACAACAAAAACACTAAGAGAGGCGTTTGTATGTAATGCCATGTCGAAGCCTTTGGCATCAATAAAAAATTGATCGTATAGCTTAATAAAATCGAGACATTCAGAGGTTGAAAGATCACTCTGGGTTTTTGAATAAGAAAAGCTTGGTAACGAAAAAGTAGTAAGCAGCCCCAAGCTTGCATATGATTTAATGATTTGGCGTCGATTCATTTGCATCCTTTATGAGTACGGTCGAAAATTATTAGTTAGCTAAAAGTAAGCATCGTACAGATATTGTATTGATACGTCATCTATAGCAGGGGTATGAATAGCACCATATTCTTGAGAGAGTTTGGTCTGACTAGCACGATTCGAACGTGCGATCTATACCTTAAAAAATTAAACAGCTGTTACTCGAAAGTCTCCACATACATTTCAAGTGGATGCGGCGACAAAATTAGGTTTACGCCAAACTGTGTATTACTTCGGTTGATTTATTTGGCTCTTTCCTTATGGGTTTGTGCGGCAGGTGCTAATGACTCTTAATGGCCGAATGCAGGCCATCGGCGCCAAAAGAAAAGCCACCCCGCAGGATGGCTTTTGTAACGATTTTGGTAACAAGGTTGTTGTATTGCCACGAACCCTTTAATACCGATTGATTTGGCGGAAGCTGTGAGATTCGAACTCACGGAGGACTTTCATCCTCGCCAGTTTTCAAGACTGGTGCATTCAACCGCTCTGCCAAGCTTCCTTTTTGTTGCGCCCTCAATTATAAGGAAGTTCATCGCTTGGGCTTAATGTGCCTTTCTTAGGCTGATTCTGCTCGTATTAGGCCATCGAGGTGTTTAGCAATCGCCAAGGAGGAGGTCAGGCCTGGGGACTCAAAACCATAGAGGTTATATAAGCCTGCTAGTCCATGTGTGCTCGGGCAATCAAACACAAAATCACCTGCGGGAGTGCCTGGCGGAACAATCTTGGCGCGTACGCCCGAATAGTCTGGCATCAGCGCGCCGTCCTTCAGACCTGGCCAATAGCGCCGTACGGCAGCATAAAAACCATCGCCGCGACGGGGGTCGACCGAGTAATCGACTTCGGCCTCGACTTCAATATCGAGCCACTCTACATCAGGGCCAAATTTAGCCTGTCCTGCCATGTCTAAGGTCAAGTGAACCCCTAGTCCGCCGGGATCTGGTATGGGGTAAATCAAATGTTGAAATGGCGATTTACCACTCAAAGAAAAGTAATTGCCTTTTGCAAAGTAAGCGCGCGGAATATGCAGGAGATCGAGTCCTTCAATTGCAGCCGCAACTTTGGGCGCACTCATGCCAGCACAGTTAATTAAGAGCGTGGTCTCAATTTGCATCGCTTCTTGTCCGCCAATCTCTAACCGAAACCCGCCGCCAGCAAGGGCAGTAGCCCGCAATAAGGGCGATTGATAGGCAACCATGCCGCCTGCATCTTCAAATCCGCCTAAAAGGGACAACATATAAGCATGGCTGTCGACAATGCCAGTTGATTTGGAATGCAGAGCGGCTGCGCATTGCAACTGCGGCTCTAAGGCAATCGCTTCTTTAGCGCTGATCATCGAAATGCCCGGCACTTCATTTTCCTGTGCGCGGTGCTGAAGGGCTCGCAGATCATCCAGCTGACTATCATCTGCGGCCACAATCAATTTGCCGTATTGCTGGGTGCCTACCTGGTGGCTGCGGCAATACTCGTAGAGCATGCGATTGCCGGCGACGCATAAGCGGGCCTTGAGTGAGTTTTTGGGGTAGTAAATACCAGCATGAATGACTTCGCTATTGCGGGCACTACTAATGGTGCCGAAGGCAGGCTCGCGCTCGAGCAAAATGGTCTCTTTTCCTTGCAACGCCATTTCTCGCGCAATTGCCAAACCCACTACGCCTGCGCCGATCACGACGCAATCCAACCGCTCCATTGCTTTTCCTAAGTCGATTTAAGGACTGTCTCACCCTTTATGGCTTAAATCGTACCATTTTCAATGATTTAGCGAATTTCCCTACCCTTCTTGATAAAATCCACTCATGCCTTTACAGCCCAATTCGACCCCACAAAACAGCCATACCGCAGTCAATGTATTGCTCGATACCGCCTACCAAGGGATTGATGCCCCAACGTGGGCCAAGCTGTTTGTAGATGCGCGTCAATCCAAGCTAGAGCAATTCATTGCCGATCTGTTTGCGGGCAAACACATCAATGTCAGCGAGAATCGCCCTGCCCTGCATTCGGCCCTGCGTAATCTTCACCAAACCCCGGTGCTAATTGATGGCAAAGATGTGATGCCAGCCATTGCTGCCGTATGGTCCCGCATCGAAGCCCTCTGCTCGCAGTGGACTGGCGTGACGGATGTGATTCACATTGGCATTGGTGGCTCCGACTTTGGTCCACGCTTGGCTATCGAAGCGCTGGCGCATGTGCCTGGCATTACCAGTCGCGATATGCGCATGCATTTCTTGGCCAATATTGATACGGCTGAACTGGCTCGCATTTTGACCCGCGCAGAAGCAAAAAGCACACGCGTGATTATTGTTTCTAAGTCGTTCACGACGCTAGAGACCACCATGAATGCCAAAGCGGTGGTGGCTTGGCTAAAAGACAGTGGTTGCAGTCAAAGTGACATCGCTCGGGCTTTGTATGCAGTGACTGCCAATGTGCCGGCTGCCAGTGCATTTGGTATTGCTGAAGAGAATATCTTCCCGTTTTGGGATTGGGTTGGCGGTCGCTATTCCGTTTGGTCCGCAGTTGGCCTGCCGATTGCCTTGCAGTATGGCTTTGAGACCTTTCAAGAATTCCTAGCTGGCGCCGAGGCGATGGACTTGCATTTTAAGAATGCGCCCCTGGAAGACAATCTGCCCGTCATCATGGCGCTAACATTACTCCATCAGCAAAAGACCCACGGCATTCACTCGTATGCAGCAATTCCCTACGCGGATGCTTTGGATTGGTTTCCAAAATGGTTACAGCAGCTCGATATGGAAAGCAATGGCAAGAGTGTTGA
>JBIILR010000154.1:0-3362 GCA_044338365.1 Polynucleobacter sp.
GAGACGAACAGTGAGTTGCGGATTATCGGCCAGCGCTGTTCCAACCCCAATCACAATGGCATCAACCAGGGTGCGCAATTGGTGGAGGTGAGTTAGGCCTGCTGGGCCATTGACGTATTTCGATTGACCCGTAACGGTTGCTATCCGGCCATCGATGGTTTGGCCAATCTGACCTATAACAACCATGCCGTCTGCCCGCGGGCTCCGCAAGGGTTCAAAAATGGCCTGTAGCGGTGACTGGGGCAGGGGGCGAGAGGCAAAAAAATCGATCAAAAACTGATCCCACTGGGGGTTTGATGGGGCCGATAAACGCTCAGGCAATCTAGGTGGCTGCGGTTGGGGAGGGGTCACAATGGGAAGACCTTATATACGGTTTTGAAAAAACGCCTCGCTGAAGAATTTACCATAGGGTGGGATAATATATTTTTAGGATTTTTGCCCCAACAACAGGTTGTTCAAAAATGGTGATGCCGGACCCCCTCATTGAAGTTGATCGCGCCATTTCGGAAATGCGCCGTGGTGCTGCGGTTCGCGTTTACGATGACCACACCAGTCTGTTGATGCTGGCGGTAGACGCATTAAATGCAGACTACCTGACGCTCTTGACTCGGGCCGGGACCACCCCTCCAAAATTAGTCATGACCGGCACGCGTGTGAATGTGCTTGGTATTGATAAATCAGATCGTCCAGTCAGCGTGTTGTCGCACCCACAAGGCATGTCACTCGATTTGATTGAGTATTTGGCTAACCCACTTTCATCTTCGATGGTGCCGCCTAGTATGGCAAGCCTGGAAGTGCACGATGCAGATGCTCTTGAGCAGTCATGCGTCACCTTGGCCAAGCTCGCACGCCTTTTGCCTTCTGCACTCATTGTTCAGAGTGCTGGTACTTCAGATATCCCTGCCGTTCAAGCCAGCTCAATACAGTCGTACATGACGATTGCTGCGCACTCGCTAACCATGGTGAGTGAGGCACGCGTTCCCTTAGAAAATGCAGAAAACGCTCGGGTAGTTGCTTTTCGTCCCCGTGATGGCGGTATTGAACACTTAGCCATTATTGTTGGCGATGTTAACCCTGCAGAGCCTGTATTAGTAAGACTGCATTCCGAGTGTTTTACGGGTGATCTTGTGGGCTCTTTGCGTTGTGATTGTGGCAATCAACTGCGCGGCGCAATTGGTGAAATGGCTCTGGCTGGTAGCGGCATTTTGTTATACCTTGCGCAAGAGGGGCGCGGCATTGGCCTAGTCAACAAACTGCGCGCATACCAATTGCAAGATGCTGGCTTTGATACCGTAGATGCTAATTTGCAACTTGGTTTTGATTCCGATGAACGCAACTATTTACCGGCTGCGCAGATGTTACGCATGTTAGGCGTTAGCCGCGTGAAGCTGATGACCAATAATCCAGCCAAGGTCACTGCTTTAGGCAACTGCGATATAGAAGTGGTCGAGCGAGTGCCCCACATTTATCCTTCGAATCAGCATAACGATGCCTACTTAAAAGTGAAAGCTAAAAAAAGTGGTCATTTGTTTTAGCTTAGAACTGACTTTTGTATTTTTAAGACTTAAACCAAATACGCTCAAATACCCCATCTTTTTTGAAGAGTAGGTGTTGCAGTCCAGCCGCGATATGGACTACGGCAAGCGCAATCAGTGCTAGCACTAAGTAGCCGTGAATCTCAAACAATTGCTTGGCTAGTGCTTGGTCTTTGGGGATCCCGGGCAGTGCGGGTAGATGGTATCCGCCTACGGTAATGAGCGCTGGAAATGCAGTGACTCCGGCCCAGCCAAATAAGGGGACCAGTACCAGCAGTAAATACAAAGCAGTTTGAACCGACTGCGCTATTTGAATTTGCCCCCGAGAAATACTGCTGGGGTATAACGGTCTAGTCGAGCGCAGTTTATTGATGACGCGAAGCCCGGTAACTAGTAAAACGATAAAGCCAATTAGCTTATGCCAGGAATACAGCGTATTGGTGAGATCGTCCCACAGATTGGCTGCCGAACGGTCAGTCATCCAAAATCCCAGCACAAGGGAAGCCACTAGCAGTGCAGCCGTAAACCAATGAATTAGTCGCGTCATTGCGGAATACGTTTGCGACATCATTTACCCCCTTATAGGCATCAACTGCAATGAATTGGCTAAGCTATTTCTGCAGATTATGCCTTGCTTCATACAAAGCCGGTAGAGCAAAATTACTGTGCTGTAATTGGGGATATTAATTGGGCCCTAACCCATGGAATCAACTTTTTATGCACTTACTAAACGCACTCCAAACATTAAAACGACGCATTACTCAATGCATCGATGATATCGATAGCTTTATACGCGCACACCTGCGCTGAATGGAAAACAGTCTTAAACCAGACTTACGATGGGCGCATGCAATTGTTTATTTGTTTTATTCCACATTTTGCATAGGCCATTAAGGCTTCAATAGCATGAGCAGTATCCCCGATTTCAATATACCTCCTCTGTTTAGATGCCTTGCAAGCTTTAAACTTCAGCATTGACCCTGCCACCGAGGGCGTTTTTTTTGGCTCAATTTGGGGGAAACGAATGTATTTCGCACTAGCGCATTTCATGCTTAAATAGAGTAACTTGAATTAACCACATCAAATTAATATGTTAAGTGAAGAGACTAAGAAAACAATTGAGGCTGAAGAGCGGTTTCGACATGACTTAAAAGTCAAGCTAGAGGCCGAGCTTGCAAGTGCTAAATCGGCATTTTCTAGCCTTCAGAAGGAAGTCGGGCAGGCCGAAAAAAGAACAGCCTCTAAGGTAATGGAATTTTTGAATTCTTCAGTAGGCACATGGTTTTTATCATCCGTTGTGATTACTGGTGGGGCTGCCATGCTCCAGCAAATTCAACATAATCATGAGATTGAACAAAAAAATAAAACACAATTAATTGCATATCAATTTGAAATCGGTACGCGCATTCAAAATATGAAGTTCTTTTTGACACAAGCGAAAACCGTTGGTGATGCTAAAGTTGCCTTAGCTAGTGTCTTTCAAAGTAAGTTTCCCTTAAATCCCGAGCTAGAAAAACAGAGCCTCTCCGCTCTCTACTTCAATTTGCATCAACTGATTGAAGGAAGCGAGAAAGAGAAGAGCAGGCTTGCCATGGCAGTGGTATTGGATCTTGAGCAGGCCGAGTTTTTGTTGCAATCTCAGAAGAATAATCAACTCTTAGATGCGAACGATAAAGAAAAGCTCGCAAAATTAGTGGCCTCGATTGAAAACCTGCATATAGGCATGGCCGTCAAGTAGCGTTTCAGATTATTGATGACTGCTGAAGCGCATTAACGCTATATGCCTGCATTCGGCTGCAATTGCCATTGCGGTGGATAATAGTACTC
>JBIILR010000045.1:0-10962 GCA_044338365.1 Polynucleobacter sp.
TCTTGCCAATGTCTTCGGGCTTGGCGATTAAACCCACCCCCCGTATGAGGTAGCGCTCAGAATAGGTGGGTAACTGTCCGCCGCCAGAATTGGCATTGTTGCGTGCCAAGGCTTCGTAAACATCCTGCAAGCTAATTTGGTAATGGCGTAGGCGCTCAGGATTGACCAGCACTTGGTATTCTTTGGCATAGCCTCCCTGGGTATTAATTTCAGCAACCCCTGGAACGGAACGCAACATCGGCCGCACTATCCAGTCTTGGATCGTTCTGCGCTCAGCCAAGTCATTGATGCCAATTTCTTTATTACCGTCCGTAGGGTGATTAATGGTGTATTGATAAACCTCACCTAAACCGGTTGAGAGCGGCGCTAAAACGGGTACAACACCAATGGGCATGCGCGAGGCGGCCTCAATCAAGCGCTCTAAAACCAATTGCCTTGCAAAATAGACATCGGTTTTTTCAGTAAAGACGAGAGTCACAATCGAGATGCCATTGCGATTAAGGGATCGCATCTCCACTAAACCCGGTAAACCGGTCATGCTGAGCTCAATTGGAATCGTGACAAAACGCTCGACCTCTTCCGGTGATCGGCCCGGAGCTTCACTCGCAATCTGCACCTGCACGTTCGTTACATCAGGAAAGGCGTCGACGGATAAACGCTTGGTTGCAATCAAACCGGCAATGAGCAGTACCACTGAAATAATCAGGATCAGGAGACGCTGCTGTAGTGCAAGGCGGACTACTTTTTCAATCATGGCGTGGGTTTATTGACCTAAAAAGAGTGGCAAGGAAATTGGGGCACATTAACCGCCAGAAAGCTGCTTCTTACGCTCGGTATTCAGGTGATAAGCCCCTTGAATAACGATCTCAGCACCTTCTTTCAGTCCCGACTGCACCGGCCTAAAGCCCTTGCCTTCTGGGCCCAACTTAACTTGAACCATGCGATAGCGCTCATCGTCTTCACGTACATAGACGTAGTCGGAGTTATCCTCGCGAATAATCGCCTCGAGTGGCACGACTAATCGTTCGCGGGGCTGACTATCAATCAGCATGGTCGCTAACATGCCGGGCTTGACTTGTCTGCTTTGATTGGGGACATCCATTCGAACCAAAACCGTTCGAGTTGTCGGATTAACCACTGAATCAACGTGCGATACCACCCCTTCAATTTGCTGATTACGCAATGCCGGAACGATGATGGATGATTTTTGCCCCTTCTGTATCAAATAGGCTGCGCTCTCAGGTACTTCAGCAATCGCCCACAAGGCATCAAGGTCTGCAACCGTAAACAGGGCCTCAGCAGGCTGTACCACTTGGCCTTTAGTTATTTTGCGCTCGACGATTTCCCCATCAATGGTTGCCAGCACATTGTTCACGGATTTAATCACGCTGGTTTTGGCTAAGAGATCAATACTCGCTTGATCCATGCCCTGAACACGCAACTGATCATTGGCTGCGCCAAATTGGGCCTTTGCGCTGGTCGCCTCGGCTTCACGGCGCTGCAACTCGGCGAGTGCAATCACGTCTTCTTTATACAGAATGCGCGCCCGATTGGCTGCCTGCTCAGCAAGCTGGCTACCGCTTCTGGCCTGCAAATACGCTAGTTGGGATTGGGTTAATTCAGTCGATGTAATTTTGGCAAGTAAATCACCTTGCCTCACCATTTGACCTGGAAAACCTAATATTTCCGAGACCCGTCCAGTGACGTTGGCGCCAATGCGCGCTAAAAAAGATTCATTAAAGTCAATTCGTCCTGAGACCCGAACCTCTTCAGTAAATTGACCAAGCTCTGCTTTGCCATCTTTAATCATGCTGCGCAAATCATCGTTCACGTAAACGATGTTGGGATCTTGTACATACTTCACTGCCGGCTTAGGATCAAATGCATCAAAGTAATGCAAGGTCGACAACACAACAATCAGCCAAGGCAATACAAATAAGCCTTTTTTAAACCAGACTGGGGCTTGTAAATAGGTATCTGTGAATGCGGGCACACGCACGGCAAGCCAGTTAAATACTTGGCTATACAACTGCTTTTGCGTCGCCATTGTGCTGTCATATGCTTCTTCAATATGTTTTAGGAGGCGATTTTTCAAGACGATCAACTGATCTCTAATTTGCTTAAGAAGAATCAGCAACTGGGGATTCATTTTTTATCACCTTCGAGTTTGGCAACCCACTCTGGGCTGGCACGTAAACGCTGTATCTCCGTAATGATCGATGCCAGATCAAAACGGGCTTTAATTAAGTCATTGCGGGCAGCGCGAAAGGTACGCTGTGCATCGAGGTACTCGAGCATGCCGCGCTCTCCAAAACGGTATGAAATTTCTGCAATGCGGCGAGCACTGGCCGCCAATTGCACTACCTCTTGATCCAAAATTTGCACCTGATAGCTCGCAATCAGATAAAGCTTGTAGGCCGATTGCATTTGCTGCTCTAAGCTCTGGGTTTGCGCATTCAAGTCGTTTCTAGCTTTGGATGCATTGGCTTCGGCCTCGGCAATTTGTCCGCCCCTAAAGTCCCAAATGGGAATGGTCACTACCAATCCATACAGTCGATCGGTGAAGTTCGGGTCATTGTATTGCTGTGCTTTTACAGCCAAATTAGGTAAGCGCGAATTTTTTTCGAAGCTGAGCCGAGATTGGGTTGACTCCACTTGCGCCTTCGCTTTTTGGAGTTCAGGGCTTTGATTGCGTACCTCGTTCAGTAGTGTCTCCAGCGGTGGTAACTCATTTGCTTTTTGGCTATGTGCTGCCAATGCAAAATCGGCTATAAGCTGATGCCCCACGGTTTGACGCAGTAATCCGCGTGCTTGCTCGATGCGGAGTTTGCTGGATTCTGCATTCATTTGCGCATTCAAAAATTCTGTCTGCGCCCGGATCAACTCAAAGCGTGCGGTCTCACCCACGTCATAGCGCAGTTGCATGCGATCCCGAATTTGCTTCGTCAGATCTAAGTCTTCATTTGCTGCACGCGCCTCTGCTTCCCTGCGAAGCAACTCGTAATAGCGCATTTGTACATTAGCGATTGCCTCTACCTCAAACGCGATCCGCGTGGCTTGCGCCGCGCGCGCATTGGCTTCTGCCGCATCAACCCGTGGGAAACGGGTGTAAGGCATATCCAATGGCTGAGTCACCGACCAAGACGAGACATTGCCGGTCGTCAATGATCCAGTAGCCGAGCGTTGCTGCCCGGTGTTGTATTCAAATTGGGGGTTTGGCACTGCTTTGGCAGTCCGTAATTGCCCGCTAGAGGCAGCTGCTTGATCGCGCGCTGCCAATACCCGGGGGTTGGATTCCAATGCCAACTGAATTAACTGCTCTAGGCTATAGATGGTGCCGGGAGCAGCTGGCGATGACTTTTGCGTTGGCGGCAATAGATCCGGCGTTGACTGGGCTGCTGCAGTTTGGACGGCAAGCACTACAGCCGCTGCCAAGGGCATGCAAGCCATCAATCTACCGATTCGGAAATATCGAATGCGCATCCTGTACCTGAGAAATAAAAAACCATCAACCATTCATAAAAACCAATGGTCTTGCCTTAGACTATGTCTACCCCTATACCGGCTTGGATCCCCACAAAGTAAAGTCCAAACGTAATGACGGTAAAGAGGACTCATTGCTGAGCTGGCTACTCCCCAGTGCTTCCTTGCAAGAATTAAAACATAAAGTTATGGAAATTGCGGCTTTGCAGAAAAAATCGCAATACCCATAAAAACTATGGGATTACCCACCCTTCCCACAGCATTCAGACGAAGGGTAAATCACTGGGCATTTACCTTTCGCGTCAATCAAACAGAATAATTAGTGGGCCTATGAGGACTCAATAATTGCGTTGAAAGTTTTGCTGGGACGCATCACCGCATCACACTTCGCCGGCTCTGCAAAATAATATCCGCCAATGTCGACTGGCTTACCTTGAACGGCGCTGAGCTCACCCACGATGGTTTTTTCTTGCGCCTGCAAGGCTTTGGCGATGGGCGCAAAATGGGCCTGCAATTCCTTATCTTCAGTTTGCTGGGCTAATGCCTGGGCCCAATACATGGACAAGTAAAACTGACTGCCGCGGTTGTCTAACTCACCCGTTTTTATGGATGGCGACT
Source organism: Polynucleobacter sp. (assembly GCA_044338365.1). Taxonomy (GTDB): domain Bacteria; phylum Pseudomonadota; class Gammaproteobacteria; order Burkholderiales; family Burkholderiaceae; genus Polynucleobacter. The sequence continues at coordinate 4,102 of JBIILR010000045.1, forward strand.
TACGGTTTTCGAGTAGTGCGCCAGTTGCCTCATCTAAGGTGCGCGCCAAAATTTTGGCTTTTTGGTTGCCCGTTTTGTCGCCAATGTCTTCCAGAGATACGGCAAGCGCCATAAACTCACCCAAGGAATCCCAGCGCAAATGATTTTCTTCGACCAATTGTTTGACGTGCTTTGGAGCAGAGCCGCCAGCACCGGTTTCAAAGAGTCCACCGCCGGCCATCAAGGGCACAATCGAGAGCATCTTAGCGCTGGTACCCAATTCCAAAATGGGGAATAAATCCGTGAGGTAGTCACGCAAGATATTGCCGGTCACGGAAATCGTATCTTTGCCGCGAATCACACGCTCGAGGGTGTAACGCATGGCTCGTGTTTGCGACATGATCTGAATATCAAGTCCGTCGAGGTCGTAATCCTTCAAGTAGGTCTTTACTTTTTTAATTAACTCGGCCTCATGGGGACGATATTCATCCAGCCAAAATACAGCAGGGGTATTCGATAAGCGAGCACGATTCACCGCCAACTTGACCCAGTCCCGAATGGGCGCATCCTTCACTTGGCACATGCGCCAAATGTCACCTTCTTCTACCTGCTGCTCGAGCAAAACGGTGCCGTCATCAGCCACGATACGGGCTGTACCGGCTTCAGTGATTTCAAACGTTTTGTCGTGTGAGCCATACTCTTCAGCTTGCTGCGCCATTAAGCCAACGTTGGGCACCGTGCCCATGGTCTTGGGATCAAAGTTGCCATGGGTTTTGCAGAAATTAATGATTTCTTGGTAGATGCGCGCAAAAGTACTTTCTGGAATAACCGCTTTGGTATCTTGCGGCCGCCCATCTGCACCCCACATCTTGCCGCCAATCCGAATCATGGCTGGCATGGATGCATCCACAATCACATCGCTTGGCGAATGCAGATTGGAAATGCCTTTGGCTGAATCCACCATCGCCAATGCGGGACGGTGCTCATGGCATGCATGGAGGTCTTTTAATATTTCTTCACGCTTGGTTGCAGGCAGGCTTGCAATCTTATCGTACACACTACTAAGGCCGTTGTTGGCATTCACGCCAAGCTCTGCAAAGAGTTTTTCGTGCTTTGCAAAGGCATCTTTGTAAAATATTTTGACGGCGTGGCCAAAGACAATCGGATGCGAAATCTTCATCATCGTTGCCTTCACGTGCAGCGACAACATCAGTCCTGTCTTATACGCATCCTCCATCTCTTCTTCGTAAAAAGCACACAGGGCTTTTTTACTCATGTACATACTGTCAATCACTTCGCCTTCTTGTAAGCTGATTTTTGGCTTCAAGACGATGGTTTTTCCGCCCTTCGTGACCATATCCATCTTTACATCGCAGGCCTTGGACATCGTTATGGATTTTTCGTTGGAATAAAAATCACCACCATGCATATGCGATACGTGAGTACGCGAAGCCTGGCTCCAGACGCCCATGGAATGCGGATTGTTACGTGCATAGCGCTTGACTGCGGCTGGTGCGCGGCGATCCGAATTACCCTCTCGCAATACTGGATTCACGGCACTGCCCAAGCATTTGGAATAGCGCGCCCGAATGGCTTTCTCGTCATCATTCTTGGGATCATCCGGAAAATCAGGAATCGCATATCCTCTGCTCTGCAACTCTTTAATGGCATCTTGAAGCTGCGGTACGGATGCGCTGATGTTGGGCAACTTAATGATGTTGGTATCCGGCTGCAAGGTCATCTTGCCCAGCTCGGCTAAATTATTGGGCACGCGCTGCGCCTCGCTCAAGCATTCTGGAAACTCAGCCAAGATCCGAGCCGCTACAGAAATGTCACTTTTTACAATATCAATTCCAGCTGCTTTGGCAAATGTGCTAATCACCGGCAAAAATGCGTAAGTTGCTAGCGCTGGCGCCTCATCGGTGAATGTATAAATGATCTTTGAATTTCCTGATGCCATGACTATTCCTTAAATGGGATAACGCAATTGAGCATGGTTTTTGACCCGCCCGATGCATGCGTTACTCCATTGATGCTGCGAGCGCACAATGAAATCCAACATGCAGACAAGTCATTTTAAAGCATCGCCTTTGCAAAAAAGGGGCTGATTTTATATACTGAGATGCGGTATTACCCAATGAACTGCATAATTGCCGTTAACGCACTAAATTAGTGCATATCTAGCTTTCTTCTCTCTTTTGAACTGGCCAAACCATGAATACCCCTCTCAAATTCGGTCTATTGATTCTGGCTGGAGGTCTGGCTGTGGCATTCTTAATGCCGAAATCCGGCGGCGATTCGAAACCGCCCTCTACTACCCCCTCTTCTATAAAGGCAAATACCGTGAGCGAATTTCAAAAAATTGACACTACCCTTGGCAGCGGTGCAGAAGCAACGGCTGGGTCTGATGTATCGGTTCACTACACCGGCTGGCTCCATGATCCATCTGCCCCTGATCTTAAGGGCAAGAAATTTGATAGCTCGGTCGATCGTGGTCAAGCATTTGAATTCCCCTTGGGCGGCGGTCGTGTAATTAAAGGCTGGGATGAAGGTGTTGCCGGCATGAAAGTGGGCGGTAAGCGCACCTTAATCATTCCTGCGGAAATGGGCTATGGAGCGCGCGGTGCTGGCGGCGTCATTCCACCCAATGCTACCCTTGTATTCGACGTGGAGTTACTCGGCGTTAACTAACCTACTGAGTCTACTCAATACGAAAAAGCCTTCTTACCTTAGAAGGCTTTTTTAATTTTCAGGAGTTGGGAAGCGTGTTCCGCAGTGACGGCAATACTGGTTGCTTGTTTCATGGTCATCGGTATAACAGGCATCGCAGCTTTTTTTGGCAATAAACGTTTGGTTACGGCGATGCGCAAACTCCGCGGTCACGATCCCCGTTGGCACAGCCAATGTGCCCCAGCCCATCAGCATCATGGCCGACGAAATGAGCTTGCCTAAATCGGTATGCGGAGTAATGTCACCAAAGCCAACGGTGGTCATCGTTGTGATTGCCCAATACACCGCAATCGGAATGCTCGTAAATCCGTTGTGCGGTCCTTCCACCACATACATGATGGAACCCATCACGGTTACTACCATCAACACCACCGATAAAAACACCAGGATCTTGCGCCTACTGGCCGATAAGGCTTCCGCCAGATGCTGATACTCCGACATGTATGCAGTTAACTTAAAGATACGGAACATCCGAATCAAGCGCAGTACGCGCACATCAATCAATGCATGCAGCTCAGGAAAGAGAAGGGCAAGATACGTCGGCACCACCGCCAGAAAATCAATCACACCATAAAAACTCGTTGCGTAACGCCAGCGGTACTTCGCGCAATACAAACGCGCAAGGTATTCCACAGTAAACAGTAAAGTGAACATCCACTCCAGCCTGACTAATTCGCTATGGAACTGCTTTGAAATCGATGCCACGCTGTCGAGCACAACCACCAATACAGAAAGCAAGATGGCGTAAATTAAAACGCGGTCAAACAGCAAACCCATTTTTGTATCGGATTCAAAAATGATGACGTAGAGCCGCTCTTTAAAGGAGTGCGAAGTGTGGTGCTGCGGTTTGCTAGGCTGAGTAGTCATGAAGATTCGGGCTTAATTTTTGACTTGATCCTATTGTATGGACAAATAATTCCCGTGGCCTGGTATTGCAAAAATATGGGGGGAAATTAGCCCTTATTCGATTTGTGCGGATAGAGGGTATTCACGAGTTTTAGCAGGGGCGGACCAAAAAACCCAGAAATGCCATGGCGGTGTTTGGCAAAGAAGCGATAGCTGGGCCCTAGTATCGGCATCATCCAATTGCGCGTAAAAAGCCAGGTCATGAATGGTAAATTGGCACGGCGATAGGCTTCCCCAAATACGGCCACCCCATTGATGGGCGCCTCACCCTCTATTTGACCGTACATGCTTGCCAAGGCTTCTTCACACGAGACCCCTACTTGCTGCGCATCGTATTGCGATGAGTTTATGTCGACAAAACGCAATAAACCCGACGCATTGCGATTTTGCAAAAAGACGATTTCTGCTTGGCATAAGGGGCAGGCGCCGTCGTAAAAAAGGGTAAAGGATTTCATCGTCCGTGGGACTGCTTGTATTGGGTAGGGCAATAGGCACGATCAATGTCGGGACTGCGCAGTGCGCTGTGTTTGCTTGCGCGACCCGTCACACGCGCCCGCCATAAGCGAAATGAGCCAGACTTCAAATTGGCTCGCATTAGGCGTATGACTGCGGGCTCCGATAAGCCATAGCTACGCAAAATGGCTTCAAAGGGCGTACGGTCCTCCCAGGCCATTTCAATGATGCGCGATACGTCTGCCGCGCTGAGCTCTGCTTGGATTGGCGGGGAAATGACGGGTGATGGCATACCAAGCAAGTGTAGAGCTTATTCACTAGAATGGTGTGGCCCTCATTTAAAACCGGTTTCCATGAATTTCCCTGCTCAGCGCACTGCTTACTTTGGTCTGGCGGCCCTACTTGCCAGCGGTCTTGTCGCTTGCGATAAAAACGACTACACCACCTGGAGTTGCAACTCGGGTGCAGATACAGCAAAAGTGACGATGGTCCTCAGTCGCTCCCTCATGACACTGGATCCACCGCAGGTCGCAGCCAATCCGTCCAATAAAAGCGAATCGGATTTGCGTTTTTGTGGCAGCTTAGGCCATGACAGTTATTTCGATGCGCGTTGCCCGGACAATACGAAATCAGCCCTAGTGCAATTTACCCCGAGCTCAGGGGCGCTTCGTCTAGGCACCCAAACCATGCAATGCACCGTCCTTTAACTAAGGTCGATCTCATCATGCCGACTAAAAATCCACTGAGCCCAAAAAAACTTTTACTAAGCAAGTGGACTGCGGTTCGTCCTGTCAAAAAGCAAAAGCATTTTTTAGTCAGTAAAGTGATTCTTCCCGAATTACCGCACGAGGCGATTGAGCAGGTTGAGATAGAGGCTGTATTTAGTAAAGAGGTACAGCAAATTGATTGGCGTGAATTGACTGACCCGACTATTTGGAAACAGGGCTGGGTTTAAATGATGCATTCACTTCCCGAGGGCTACCGTGCCCTCATCATCGGCTCATCGGGAACGATTGGCTCTGCTTTATTGGCGCTGCTGCAGGCTGATCCCCGCTGCGGCGAAGCGATTGGCATTCATCGCCACTCCAGTCCAGCCATTAACTATGCGGATGAATCATCGATTGGAATGGCTGCAGAGGCCTTGGCGTCTAGCGGACCGTTTCACCTCATCATCAATGCCATTGGCGTCTTGCATACGGAAGCATGGAATCCTGAGAAAAAACTAGTAGACGTAAGCTACGGTCAGCTAGAGTCCCTCTTCCAGATCAATGCATTCGGCCCTGCGGTAACGCTAGCCAAGTTCAGCGCGCTACTGGCTAAAGAGAATGCGATCATGGCCGTGATCTCCGCCAAAGTAGGCAGCATTGAAGACAATCGCCTCGGCGGTTGGTATAGCTATCGCGCATCTAAAGCAGCGCTAAACATGCTACTCAAAACGACGGCGATTGAGTTGCGACGCACGCAGCCTAATACCAAATTAATTGCGCTCCACCCTGGTACCGTCAACTCAGGACTCTCTAAGCCTTTTAAAGGCGAGCAAATTGGTCGGCCTGCAATCGATGCAGCGCGCGATATGCTGGCTTTACTCAATCAATTGCCCCTGTCTGAATCGGGCAGCTTTTACAGTTACTCAGGGGAAAAATTACCATGGTAATGCGAGCACGATTCCAATTTTGCAAGCGCATGATGGCGATGCTAGTCATCACGCTTTGCCTCAGTACTGCGGCGGTGGCTAACTTGGCCAGTCCAATGACCGACGGTCAGCACATTCTGTTGATGCGCCATGCCGACGCCCCCGGCTTTAGCGATCCTGCAGGCCATCGCCTTGATCAATGCAGTACGCAGCGTAATTTGGGCGAGTTTGGAAAGAAACAGGCAGAGCGAACTGGGCAGTGGCTGAGCCAGCAAGGCATTGAAAGTGCGAAAGTCTTTAGCAGTCCCTGGTGCCGCTGTGTTGACACTGCTACCTTGTTAAAAAAGGGGCCGGTCATCATTGATCCATCGCTGGGTTCCTTTTTTGAAAACATGAGCCTTGCGAATCAAAAAACAGAAAGTCTGCGTCAGCTAGTACAAAAGAGCCTCAAGCAATTTCCTAAAACCCCCATCATCATGGTTAGTCATCACGTCAACATCGAGGCATTCACGGGCGTGGTGCTTGGCTCTGGCGATATGGTCCTTGTCAAAATAGGAGTGAATGGCAAGCCGATATCGCATCAGGTATTTCCTGGAATGCGTTAACCCGCAGCATAGGCAGGTATTGGATTTATGAGCCCATCACCCTGCGCAACTGTTCCAAAAAGAGTTCCTCGCCGTGTTGCACACCGGTATGCCAATCAGCACCAGCGGAGGCATCGGCATCGTCCGTAATGTATTTGAATGAGCGCCATGGAATGGCAGCATCGTGCGCTACCGCAGCAATGGCAAAGAGTTCCATGTCCACTACATCAATTGCTTGGGCAATCAGCCATGGATCAGATTCGGTTACAAAACTATCACCAGAGCCACACACATACACTCCGCCATCGGATACATACGTATTCGGGCGCATGGAAAATGGCACTTCTCCGCGCGGAGCCAAAGGCTCTGCAAAAACATCCCGTTGCACTACCTTACCAATGTCGAGTAAGCCACTCACGGCTGGGTTAATTCGCCCTACGGTACCAAAATTAATGATCTCCCGTGGGCTATAGACTTGGATTGCCTTAAATGTTGCAATCGCAGCATTGATTTTGCCAATTCCGGAATAGACCACCTGGACGCCCGAAGGTAAGCGCTTGGGATCGAGCTCATTCT
>JBIILR010000155.1:0-3310 GCA_044338365.1 Polynucleobacter sp.
TTAAGGGCCTTTCAGCCCGAATTAATCTTGATCTCTGCAGGCTTTGATGCCCATCGCGAGGATGATTTAGGTCAAATGGGCTTGGTAGAGGACGATTATGTTTGGATGACCCAGCGCCTTAAAGAGGTCGCCAAAGAATCGGCTGGCGGCCGTATTGTCAGCTGCCTTGAGGGAGGTTATAACCTTTCTGCTTTAGGGCGTAGCGTGGTGGCCCACGTGAAGGCCTTGGCAGACCTGTAGGCAGCTCAAGCCCAATGCCCCGCGGGCGAGTAAAATCCAGTTAATCCCATAGAAGAGACTAATTAAGTGCCATGAAAATTCTGGTTGCAGTGAAGCGCGTTGTTGATTACAACGTCAAAATTAGAGTCAAATCTGACCAGTCCGGTGTTGATACCGCGAATGTGAAGATGAGCATGAATCCGTTTGATGAAATTGCAGTGGAAGAGGCCATTCGTTTGAAAGAGGCTGGCATCGCAAGCGAGATCGTGGTTTTTTCAGCAGGGAGTCCGCAGTGCCAAGAGACCCTGCGAACCGCACTGGCGATTGGCGCCGATCGCGCCATTTTGGTTGAAACCGATGTTGATTTACAGCCCTTAGCGGTAGCCAAGTTATTGCAGGCGGTGTGCGCCAAAGAGCAGCCTGAGTTGATCATTTTGGGTAAGCAAGCGATTGATGACGACAGCAATCAAACAGGCCAAATGTTGGCGGCCCTGATGGATATTCCACAAGCGACTTTCGCATCTAAAGTAGCTTTTGCAGACGGCACTCTGCGCGTGACGCGCGAGGTCGATGGCGGCCTAGAAACCATCTCCATGGCTTTGCCAGCGGTCATTACCACCGATTTGCGCCTCAATGAGCCCCGTTACGTTACCTTGCCCAACATCATGAAGGCCAAGAAAAAGGTGCTGGACATCATGAAGCCAGAGGCGCTGGGCGTTGACGTTACTCCGCATATGAAAACCATCAAAGTAGTAGAGCCGCCAAAACGGACTGCAGGCATCCTCGTCGCAGACGTTGCTGCGCTGGTGGATAAATTAAAAAATGAAGCGAAGGTAATTTAAATGGCCGCACTTGTATTAGCAGAGCACGATAACCAGACCCTCAAGGCGGCCACTTTAAACACGGTAACAGCCGCTCTTGCGTGCAGCCCAGAAGTGGATATTTTGGTTGCTGGTAGCAATGCCGATTCCGTTGCAACTGCCGCAGCGGCGATTCCGGGTATTCGCAAGGTCATTTTGGTTGATGATGCTGCATTGCTGGATCAGCTAGCTGAGCCAGTGGCGGCACAAGTGTTGGCGCTGGCCAATGGATATGAACATCTCTTGGCAGCGGCTACCGCTCATGGCAAGAATGTGATGCCGCGGGTTGCCGCTAAATTGGATGTGGCTCAGGCATCCGATATCACGCAGGTGGTTAGCGCTGATACCTTTGCACGGCCCATATATGCTGGGAATGCCATCGCTACGGTGCAGTCGCTGGATGCGACTAAAGTGCTGACGGTACGTACTACTGGATTTGATGCAGCTAGCCCTGCTGGCGGAAATGCAGCAATTGAAAAGCGGGATGCCGCTCCTGTTGTTAGCAGTGCTACTTTTGTGGGTCGCGATTTAAGTAAGTCGGATCGCCCTGAGTTAACTGCTGCAAAAATAATCGTATCCGGCGGACGGGGTTTGGGTTCGGGCGAAAAATACCAAGAGTTAATTGCACCCCTGGCAGATACACTCGGAGCTGCTTTGGGCGCATCGCGTGCAGCAGTTGATGCTGGTTACGTTCCCAATGACTATCAAGTCGGTCAGACCGGTAAGATTGTGGCACCCGATCTTTATGTCGCAGTTGGAATCTCTGGCGCCATTCAGCACTTGGCGGGCATGAAAGACTCGAAAGTCATTGTGGCGATCAACAAAGACGCCGAGGCACCCATTTTTGGTGTTGCTGATTACGGCCTGGTCGCCGATTTGTTTACGGCTGTACCGGAACTAACCAAGGCATTAGAAAAGTAAATCCGATTTCAGTGGGGCTACAGTAGCCCCACTTTCTATTGCGATAACTTGCGCGCTTCAATCAGTTGAGAAATAAAGAATTGCTCAAACGCAATCGCAAAAAAACTCATCATTAAGGCGGCACCAATCACGAGGCAAAAAATCACCAACAGAATCGTCGACCAGCCAGTTTGCGTTGCTTTTTCAGGTGGAATTCCGGGATTGAATTCAGCATCCCAGCGCTCGCCACTGCGAAGACCGTATGCGATGGTGGTTAGAAAGCTAGCTTCAATCGAGACAAAGCCCAGGGTCAATAAAAACCAACCGGCAAATGAGCTTAATTCATTTGTGCTTAAGATGACCCAGCCGCCGATGCCGCCAATGATGGCCGCGAATTGCAGCCAGCCCCAATAGGATTTCAGGCCTTGCAAATAAAGGCAATTGAAACCTGCGCCGGGAAAAAAGAAACCCAATGCACAAAATAAAAATTTAGACCGAATCATCGTGTTGCATCCTTATGCTTATTTCAATTTACCACTTTGCACAAAACGCAGTACATTCTGATCACGTCCAATCAGCAGAAGGCGATCATCATCGCGTACTAAACGTTGGTAGTCATTAAGTTGATATAAAAATGCACTTTCCAGTTCCATGCGGTCCGCCGAACAGGCCATGCGGGTACTCGCAATCTTTTCAATGCTGATACCACGTGGATCTTCCGTTATTTGCGCTGTAAAACGATTGCATCCAGAAAAACCGCTAACTGCATTAGTGCGGGCATCGAATTGAATTGCAATCGCCTGTGTATCTTTACCTGTGGGTAGGGGGCGTGGCCGAACCTCGCCTTTGCTATTGGGTGCCAAGCTCCAGCGCTCTAGAATCCAGGCGCCGCTGAGTTCAATTGCTGGCGGACTGGTTTTGGCATTACAGGGCGGCAATACATGGGCGCAGCCAACTAGGAGGCTGAGGATTCCAAGCGCAGAAAAACGGGCTAAGCGCGAACAATGTAAATTTTGTATTTGTGTCATCATTTTCACTTAACCCATTGTTTTTATTAATATTTTATACAATTTACTGCATTGCTTGCTTGATTTCATCTGCCAAGGGGTGGATCAAGGGCCGCTTTTCGTCTAGAATATATGGTTTCCTGCTGATCATCGTGTCAGTAAGAGTTCACGATTTACCACCGTTTTCACTGGGTTGTATTCAACCTGTTTTAACTACCGATTTTAAGGAATAAGTATGGTCGTCATTCGACTGGCACGTGGCGGTTCAAAAAAACGCCCTTTTTACAGCATTGTTGCAACCGATAAGCGCAACCGTCGCGACTC
>JBIILR010000187.1:0-3300 GCA_044338365.1 Polynucleobacter sp.
AATTTCATACGTTTCTCCGTTAGGAAGGGTTATTAGAAAGTCTTGGTTAGGGAGACGATGCCGGTAGCTCCACCATTGTTTTTTCCTGTCGGACCAGTGTAGGCATATGCACCGCTAGCTAATTTTTTTGCATTAGTGTCGATGTATGCAACCGCACCAGATAAACCACCGCCAAAGTCTTTGGTGAGGCCGATCTTCCAATCGGTGTAACTATACTGATCAGAGTTCGATATTGATGCGCCATTTGCAGTGCCCGCAATATACTGATACCCGACGTGAGCATTAAGAGCAATGCCCCAAATACCTGTGTCATAGTTCATCGTTAAATCAGGGTAGTACGATCCAGTACTATTCGCATTTCCGAATGTATTAGTAACTGCATACGAAAACTTCAGAAACCCAGTTACTGGTCCTGCTGTGAAATTTTGTGCGGCATAGATTTCAGTTGTATTCGGGTTGACGATTGTGAGGCTACCTACAGTTGGATATGCGTATTGGAGTACACCGATATCCGAGGCAAAGCCAGGAGCAATCAATTCTTTCTTAAAGCCGCCATAAAAGTTCATTTCGATTGGCGCAGAAACGCTTGGATTTCCATCGCTAATCCATGAGATTGAGCTATTCCAGTTACCGATGTAGAGGCCACTTTCATGCGCGTAATCAAAACCGCCCTGAATAGCAGGCTTTTGATTGGACTGGCTGATACCGCGGAAACGGTAGTCACTAACCACAGTAACGTTAGCGGTGACCGGGCTTGGCTCTGGTGCTGCCGCTGGCGCTGCTTGAGCAAACACTGCTGGGGCAAAGAGCCCAGTAATTGCAGCAGCAATCGCGGTTTTTTGTAGTGTGTTCATGGAATACTCCTGTTTTAGGTTAAAAAGTTCGATTTCTGAAATGTTTCAATCGTTTGAACCCATCTAAGGCGGTTCATGGATCTCATAGTGATCCGTGCGACTGTTTCCAAATTCGGACTTTTCCCCTTTTTAAGGCATATGCACCAAAATAGCTCACAAATTAGCACTGCTTTGGACCATAAACCGGTTTTAGGGGCAATTTGCCCTCGTTTTTTAGGTTTTGCAGCCCCCTGAATTTCTGGGAACTCCTAAAATGAAGTATCTATTCACCCTAAACGGACGCCATACATGCAAAAGCCAGGCCAAATCCTAGAGCAAATTCAGCGCATTGCTGAGGAGATGCAAAGCAAAGTGGGCGATGCCATTCGCAACTCACCTGCGCAAGAGATTGAGAAGAATGTGCGGGCCATGATGAATCAAGGCTTTCAGAAAATGGATTTGGTCACGCGCGATGAATTTGAATTGCAAGCCAAAGTGCTTTCGAAGACGCGTGAGAAATTAGAGGCGCTCGAATTAAAAGTAGCCGAGATGGAAAAGCACCGCGTCTAATGGTCGGGCGTATCCGCAATGATGGCTGCTGGAAAATATTTCGGCGACAACAAAAACCATGCAAACGAAACTGCTTGCGTAACTAGAAATATACCCAGTGCCACATCAAATGCATTGGTCTTCGACCAGCCCGCAGCCGTTCCTAAATCGACTAAGTAACCTATTCCCCACTGCACAATAAATGCCCCAATAAACAGGGACAAGTTGTACGTCGTGCTCACCCTTCCTGAGTAGGATTTTGGAAAGTACGTCACGATTAAACTTTGCGCCAGTACATACGATGCGCATGCAACTGCCACCAAATACCACCACGCCCACACCCACGGACCGCGCCAATAAAATGCGCACGCTTGCAAAACGATCGAGGCGCCAACCATCCACGTCATGTAGCGCATAGTATCGATCCCAATGCGCGCCAGTTTTGGCAGAATCCATGCATTCAGCAGGTATGCGCACAGTAGTGCCGCATTAAAACAAAACAATATTTGTGCTGCGGTAGTAGCGCTGTAATTCATTACCTCAATTAACCATGGGCCAAACCACAGTGTTTGGATCGCAATAAATCCACCATAGCAAAACATACCAATTGGTAGAATTCGCCAGAAAAAAGCATTCGTCAAAATCGGCCGATAGCTTTTCCAGGAGAGGCTAGCCCTCTCGTCGGGGTGGATCTCATCGCCTAGGGAGCCTCGCTTCCTCCGCACCTTAATCGGTAGGCCGACATATAAAATTAAAATGGCTAGCGCAGATAAAGCAGCCATCACAAAAAATACACCACGCCATCCGATAAAAGGAAGTACTTCGTGCACGGGCCAGCTCGTTATTAGGGCACCAAAGGTACCAAACACCAACATGGCTGAGGCTAACTGCGGCTGTTGTTGTAAGGGAAACCAGGCTCGAAAGCCCGATAAGGCGGCCATCAGGCAAGCCGATACGCCAACCCCGATGCATATCCGCCCGATCACCAGCGTGGCAAATTGATCAGCGAAGGCAAAAATCAGGGCTCCAATAACGGCAAAGCTCATTAATGCCATCTCGGTTACGCGCGGTCCAAAACGATCGAGCGCTAAGCCCACTGGGATTTGTGTCATACCGAATCCAATAAAGTAGGCTGAGGACAAAAACCCCAATTCGGTGTGGCTCAAATGCAAATCACGAATAAGCTCAGGGGAAATCACCGCATTAATAGAGCGGAATGCATACGAGATGATGTAGGCTAAAGAAAAACTGATGAACACGCGTAATGCGTGGCGACCCTGCAGTGGGATTTGTATTGTCTGCTGTGGGCGTCGATGCCAATGCAAATTCATTTACTGTACCCGGAACTCGTCAAAAAAAGGATCCCACTTTTCTGCAGTGAGTTCGGACTGAAATGCTTTTGTATTCGCAAGCGCTAAAAGCAACAGGGATTGTTGATAGATTCGACTACCGCCCTCGCCATCGGGTCGCATGATCCAGCGTACACGCATCCAACGCTTGCCACTTGGATTCTGGATTTCAAACAAATAGTCCTCGGTAAGTCCTTTACTTCGGTTTGGTCCGGCAATTAAATACTGAGATGGGCGTTTGATTGGCGGAGCTTGATCTGCATTGGCTGACTGCAGGATGACTTTTTGCACTTGCTCTAGCAAAGCACCTGCTTGGGCATTGATGCTAGATGGCACCGCAATCGTGGTGATCGACATGATTGCATCATCAATCTGCGTAACTTCGAGTGTTTGCTGTAACTCAAGTCCAGCATAGGGCAGGGTCCGCTCCGCTTGCTTTGGCTTTTCAGGAAAGAGTGCGGAATATCCCAGGCGCTCGGTATTCACGGTGCGCCAATCCAACTTAGGACTGCAACCCAGAATAACTGCGCTCACCACAAGTATTCCAACTACTTTCACCGAACCTAGCA
>JBIILR010000156.1:0-3286 GCA_044338365.1 Polynucleobacter sp.
ATTCGCATGGCATGGGAAGATATTGGTTTGGCAGACCCTCGGGCAATCCAACTGGCAAACGATGCGGCAGAAACCTATGAACGACTAGGCTCCCCCGAAGGCGAGCTAGCGCTGGGTCAAGCAGTTGTCTATTTGGCCGTTGCAGCCAAAAGCAATGCCAGTTATGTTGCCTATAACAAGGCACGTGCTTTTGCGGCGGCCGATCAAAGCCGGGGCGTACCCAATCATTTACGCAATGCACCAACGAAATTAATGCAGGAACTCGGGCATGGCACTGCGTATCGGTATGCACACGATGAGCCCTATGGCTATGCCGCAGGCGAAAGCTACTTACCCGAAGGCATGGCTGAGCCGCATTGGTATCAGCCAGTGGAGCGCGGTCTTGAAACTCAGATTGCAGAGCGCATGGCTTTTTTGCGCTCGCTCGATGAGGCGGACAAAAAATGAAGGCGCGTTTTTACTTCGACATCATCTCCCCCTTTGCGTATTTTTATGTGAAATTACGCCATCGACTTGAGCCGCGTTTGCAAATCGAACCTGTGCCGGTATTGCTCGGTGGCCTATTGCGTGCCGCACGCAACCAAGGCCCTGGTGAAATCCCCACCAAGCGCCTGTATACCTATCAGTCTTGCGTGTGGCAGGCAGCAAAGTTAGGCATCCCCTTTCGGTTTCCAGAGCACCACCCCTTTATTACCGTTGCAGCGCAGCGCCTTTTAGTGCAAGAACAGGCCGACTGGCCTATGGTTGAGCGGGCGTTTGAGTTTGTTTGGGTAATCGGCAAGGATCCCAATCTGCACTGGTCTGATTTTTGTACGCACCTGCATTTAGATCCAACCACACCCCGCCCGGATAGCGCCCAAACCAAAGCAGGTTTAATTGCCAACACCCAAGAGGCCCTCGATCGCGGCGCCTTTGGCGTACCCACCCTGGTGCTTGGGGAGCGGATCTTTTGGGGAGTCGATGCCATCGACTGGGTCATTGACTACCTCAATCACCCAGAGATGTTTGACCAAGTAGCCTATCGGGCTGCTGCATCTGTCCCGAACGGCCTGCCGCCCCCACCAGCATAAGCGTCACGCAATACAATGGAATAGACCTGTATTTGCCATTCATTTACCACTAGGAACAACTATGCGCACCTCTCCTTTTCGCTCTTACCGAGCAGTAATAACCGCCCTTGCTGGCGTATTTTTGTTTACCACTGGCACAGCACACGCAGAGCCACGCGTCGAGTTCAAAACCAATCAAGGTAGTTTTGTTGTCGATCTGGATCCAGCAAAAGCGCCCAAGACGGTTGATAACTTCCTGAAGTATGTTCAGAGCGGTTTTTACAACGGCACGATCTTTCATCGCGTGATCGATGGCTTCATGATTCAAGGTGGTGGTTTCACGCCCGACTTAAATCAAAAGCCAACCAATCCACCCGTTGTGTCCGAAGCGCAAAACGGGCTAAAGAATCAAACCTATACGATTGCGATGGCCAGAACATCGGATCCTGATTCTGCAACAGCGCAATTCTTTATTAATGTGCGTGACAATCAAGGACTGGATTTCCCGAACGCCATGGGTAATGGCTATACCGTCTTTGGCAAAGTCATCTCTGGTACTCAAACCATTGACCGCATTCGTAAAATCCCCACCATGGTCGCACCAGCACCTAAATTTGGACGGATGACGGATGTGCCCACCACCTCCGTTGTGATCGAGTCCGCGACCGTCTTAAAGTAATCTGAGACGCAATCGAGTTTTGCGATGATTCTGCTCGATGATGTCGAGAGTAGCGCGACCAAACCCACCAGTCGCCTCTACCAAGAGCCTATTGCACACTGGGCAGCATTTACACCAGCAGAAATTGATGCCTGCTTTGACGCGATCCAGTCGGCATTAAAGGCCGATCACTATGTGGTTTGCCTGCTTGCCTACGAGTATGGCCAAGTCATTCATCGATTGCCCAGCACTTCGCCACCAGTCATACCGCTGATTCAAGCGTGGGCATACCATCGGCCCACAATACTCACAAAAGCGGAAGTGGATGCATGGCTTGACGTGCAGCTTGCTCAGCTAAGCGATGATCAACGTGTCAGTGGCGTAGCTTCTTGCACGGAATCGATTACGCAAGCCCAGTTCCAATCGGATGTCCTGCGGATTCAGGAATGGATACGCTGCGGTGATATCTATCAAATTAATCACACGTATCGCATACGAGGGGAAATTTATGGTGACCCGCTCGCTTTATACGCTCGATTAAGAGCACGGCAACCTGGGCGTTTTGGTGCATTTGTGCAAGAAGGTGGCACTACCATCCTGTCACAATCACCTGAACTTTTTGTAGAGCGGGATGGGGACTGTTTGCGCGCCATGCCCATGAAGGGCACAGCCAATGCCAAAACCGAGAGCCCAGAGCAATTGGCAAACGACCCAAAAAATCGGGCAGAAAATATTATGATCGTGGATCTCTTGCGCAATGATCTGAGCCGAGTCGCCTTACCGGGTAGCGTTACTGTGCCCACCTTATTTCATGTCGCACGGCATGGCAACGTGCTGCAAATGACATCGACGATTGAAGCAAAAGCAAAGCCCGATACAAGCCTACGCACCATACTTGATGCGGTCTTTCCGTGTGGCTCCGTTACGGGCGCTCCCAAAAAACGCAGCATGGAAATCATTCAGGAATTAGAAGACTCCCCACGCGGCTATTACTGTGGCGCCTTGGGCTGGCTTGATCCGAATGGCGATTTTGCATTTAGCGTTCCGATTCGCACACTTGCTCTAGAGGCAAGTCCAAGCAACTCTCAAACCAAGTTCACCTTGGGTATTGGTGCTGGCATTACGATTGATTCCGATCCAGCGCTAGAGTGGCAAGAGTGTCAAATCAAATCGGCATTTATCAATGAGATGCCAAGTGAGTTGGGCTTATTTGAAACGATTCGCGTTGAAAAACAAAAGCCACTTCGCTTTGCAGCCCACCTTGAGCGATTGCAGCATTCAGCCTCTGCCTTACGTATTCCATTTGTAGCGGCGCGTGTTGTTGAGGCAGCCGAGCGAGCCTGCCTCGCAATCCCTAGCCCACTACCCCATCGCTTACGCATTGACTTACTCTCCGACGGCTCTGTTACTGCGGTCACCCATGCATTGGAGCCAATTGCACATGAAGTCACCATTTTTTGGGCGTCCCAGGTATTGCCCGATGCCAATCAAGCCATCATGCAATCGAACAATCTATTGTTGGCTCACAAAGTGAATCAACGAACCCTGTATGACTTGGCATGGAAAAATGCGGTGGCGC
>JBIILR010000046.1:0-10778 GCA_044338365.1 Polynucleobacter sp.
CCCAAGTCCATTGCGATTGCTACGGGATTTCAGGATGGCTTGTACTACCGCTTCGGTGAACGGATGCAATCCTCTTTAAAGCAACAAGGGGTTGAGCTTCAGGTGCTCAAGACTGGCGGCACGCAAGATAACCTGGCTTTGTTAGCCGATCCTAAATCGGGCGTGGACTTGGCGATGATTCAGGGCGGCGTTGCGGACGTGTCGCAATACCCTCATTTTGTTTCCATCGCCGGGATATTCTATGAGCCAGTATGGGTTTTTTATCGCGAGTCTAGTTTTAAGGGGGCTCCCGACGGATTGACTCTGCTCACGCAACTCAAAGGCAAGCGGGTCTCGATTGGCAATCCCGGAAGCGGTACCAACTCGATTGCAAAATTACTGCTCGATACGAGCGGAATCAAGCCAACGGACCTTGAAATGCAGGCATTGACGCCTCAAGAGGGGTCAGAAAAATTGGCCGCAGGACATCTGGATGCTGTTTTTGTCGTCGCTGCAGCTGAAGCGCCGCTCCTGAAAAACTTCATAAACTTGCCCGGCGTTCAGCTAATGAATTTTGTACAGGCAGATGCCTATACCCGCGCCCTCCCATTTTTAACCAAAGTGGAGGTAGCGCGCGGCTTGCTCAGCATCGAAAACGATCTGCCCAAACTCAATCGGCAGATGATTGCGGCAACCGCTACCTTGGTAAGCCGCGATACCATTAGCCCAGCAATCGTCAGTCTCCTTCTAGAAACTGCGCAAGATGTTTTGAAATCCTATTCCCGCTTGCAAAAGCCAGGTGAATTTCCATCGATCAATGGCCTCGATTTCCCATTGCAAATGGATTCAGAGATTTATTTAAAAGATGGCCCCTCCTTTTTACATCGCCATCTCCCATTTTGGACCGCCGTGTGGGTTGGCCGTTTTGCACGTATAGTTATTCCAATTCTGGCTATTTTGATTCCCTTAGTTGCCTATATTCCGGCCTTGCGCAATTTAAGTCTGCGCATTCGTTTGTCCCGTATTTATGCGGAGCTAAAGGTAATAGAGCGTAGCGCCTCAGATCCTGCTTCGCGCGAGAATAATCGGCAGATGTTGGCCGAGATACAAACTCTAGTCAATGCCATGAAGGTATCCTCCCTTGAGTCTAAAGAGTTTTATGACCTAAAGGGGCACGTCAATATGGTGCGAGAGCGTCTAAAACTTGATTCGTGACAGCAAGTCCCTTGATGTCATAAAATAAGACGGTGAATCTTTCTCCGCCGTTAACGCCAACTTCAGATATTGCCCCAGCCATTGAACACAATGGATTTGCGATTGCGGCAGCTGCCTCGGTTGCAGAGTTTGCCAATGTCAGCGTCAGCGATTTGCTGGATTTGGGCGTGCATTGGCAGGATCTACCACGCGATCCCTATTTAAAAGACGGTGGGCGTTATCGCTTTCGGCGCCACGCCAGTTACATGGTTAGCGGATCGGAACTGAAGATGGTTCCCCATCGCGCGCACTGGCAGTCACTCGATTACAACGCCCTACACGGCGGAATTGAACGTTGGTTTGAGCCGATTACACAGACCTTGGCAAATGACTTGCGCTGGCAGGCTGTAATAAAAAACACCGCAGGACTCTTAAGTTCCCTCAAGCCAGTCACAACGTGGTTCGTTGAGGCGCATCAATTTCGCATCGATACCAGCGATGGCATTGGCAGGCCAACTCCGGAAGGTGCTCATCGGGATGGCGTTGACTTTGTAGTTGTATTTTTAATTGATCGTCACGGTATTAAAGGGGGCGAGACCCGCATATTTGAAGTTAATACGTCCGCTGGTTTGCGTTTTACCTTAACCGAGCCTTGGTCAGCCTTATTAATGAATGATGAGCGGATGATTCATGAAACAACGCCGATTCAGCCGACTATGCCACACGGCTATAGGGATACCCTGGTACTAACCTTTCGATCCAATGGGTTTCAGGATTCGCCCAATACCACCCCATAATAAAAGCTAAAGCGAACCCAATCTGTGTCTACGATTGCCGGAAAACTGCCGTGTACCCCTCTCATGTTAGTTGCGCAGGTTTGCGCCTTATTGGGATTTGCCTGTTACGCAGTGACCTTGACTACATTACAGGCCCAATGGGGTCTGAGTAACTTTGAAGCGGGCTTAATCGCTAGCGCTTACTTCTTTGGGTATATTTTAGTTGTGCCTTTAGCAACCGTGTTAACCGACCGACTTGATGCGCGGAAGATTTATTTAATTGGTGGATTATCTAGCGTTACTGGTCTATTGGGCATGGGCCTTTTTGCTACCGGCTTTTATTCTGCCTTCTTCTTTATGGCCTTAAATGGCGCCGGCTTGGCGGGAACGTATATGCCAGGCTTGAAAGTACTATCTGATCGAGTGCAGCACGGTGAGGTCACGCGACACATTTCCTTCTACACCGCTTTTTTTGGAATTGGCGCGGGCTTGTCTTATCTCATTTCAGGCTGGATATTAGACGCCTTGGGATGGGAGGCTGTCTTCGAGAGGATTGCCCTGGGGCCATTTGCTGCATTTCTAATTGTTTGGTTGCTGATTCCAGCTTTAGATAAGCCTGAATGGCGAGGCCCTATTCAGATTCAATTGGGCGATGTATTTCCATTAAAAAAATGGCAGATGGTACTGCAAAATAAAGAAGCATCCGGCTATATTTTTGGGTACACCGCGCATTCCCTCGAGTTGTTTGCATCACGCAGTTGGCTCGTGGCTTTCTTTGTGTTCTGCACAGCCTATACCGGCGAAGCTTTTTTCTTGGCAGCGACTACCTTGGCTGGAGTAATTAACTTCTTTGGCGTACCTGCATCCATTCTTGGCAATGAAATGGCAATCAAGTTTGGTAGACAGAATTGGATCTGTTTTGTTATGCTTACCAGCGCCATTTTAGGTATTGCGTTGGCTGCAGCCACTGGTCAGGGCTGGTGGGTGATTGCCCTCCTGGCTACTGGGCACTCGATTTTCATTATGGCGGACTCTGCTACGTTGACAGCAGGACTCGTGACCAGTGCTCAGCCCCAGATCAAAGGGGCTGCAATGGGCCTGCACTCCCTTATGGGTTTTGGCGGGGGTTTGTTAGGCCCTGCCATCTTTGGTTTTGTTTTGGATCTGGCTGGATCGCAGGCATCCCAGTCAGCCTGGATATGGGCTTACTTTTCGATTGTGATTTGGGGAGTGCTCTTTGTACTTGTTGAGCGCCGCAATGGATGGTCCAAGCGAAAATCTGGCTCACCCCCAAGCTAAGGTGAATATGGCCCAAGCGTGCTATCACTGCGGCAGTGATGTTGCTGAAGATACATGTTTGAGGATAGAGCTTGGCGGCACCTACCGATCTTTCTGTTGCTCAGGCTGTATGGCGATTGCTCAAACCATACATGGCGAAGGCCTTGAAATCTTTTACGCTCGCCGAGTGCAGGGTGATAGGCCGGATGCGGATGGCATTAGCGAGACAATACCAGAGCGCCTTCTGCCGTATGATGATCCGCTGTTGCTTGCGCGTTTTACTAAATCCAGCGGCAACGATCAGTTAGAAACTACCTTAAAGCTAGAAAAGATTCGCTGTGCTGCTTGTGTGTGGCTATGCGACCATTTTTTAAAGCGGATACCAGGCGTGCACGATGTCCAAATAAATTATGTAACGCAAAAGGCCCGCATTCAGTTTGATCCAAGGCAGGCTAGCTTGGCTGGTTTATTGCATGCGATAGAGCGGATTGGTTATGGCGCTTGGCCGTTTGAACCATCGCTCGCGATTGAAATGGCCAAGAAAGAGCGGCGGCAATTGCTCGCCCGTTTGGGTGTTGCCCTATTAGGCATGATGCAGGTGATGATGTATGCATGGCCTACTTATCTGGGCGATAGCGACATCAGTGCGGAATCTGAGCTGCTGCTCAATTGGGCAAGTTGGGCATTAACGATACCGGTTTTAGTCTATTCGGCAGGCCCCATCTTTCAATCTGCATGGCACAGTATTCGGCTCTTTGGGTCAAGCAAGATGCTGGGCATGGATGTGCCAATTGCACTAGCCCTAGCACTGGCATTCATTGCGGGTACCATTAATTTAGTCAATGGTTCGGGCGAAAGTTATTTTGATTCGATCACCATGTTTATTGCCTTTATTCTGGGCGCACGCTACATCGAATTACTAGCGCGCCAGGACGCGCAGGGTGGGGCGGAAGCACTTGCTAAGCAGTTACCTGCGACCTGCGAACGCTTTATCGATTACCCCAATTCGACTAGGCTGAATTCTGTCCCGGTCGTTAAGTGCCAAATTGACGACTATTTGCGCGTACCAGCAGGTGCGGTTATCCCCGCCGATGGCAGTCTTATTGAGGGTGAATGCAGCCTCGATGAATCGCTGCTGACAGGTGAATCAAAGCCGATTGGAAAGCAGATAGGTGATACCTTGTTTGCGGGGACGCACAATATTCAAAATCCATTTGTAATGCAAATCACTGCAGTAGGGCAGTCTACTCGCATTGCTGGCATTGCCTCTTTACTGGATAGCGCCTTACAGGCTAAGCCTGCAGTACTTGGCTTGGCTGAAAGATGGGCAGGTCATTTCGTTCTCTTTTTGATTACCAGTGCCGTTTTATCCACGGCTGTTTGGCTCCTGATTGATCCTAGCAAAGCGTGGACTGTTCTGGTTGCTGTTTTAGTGGCAAGCTGCCCTTGCGCGCTCTCACTCGCAGTACCAACTGCTATGGCAGCATCGCAAGGCGCCGTAACAAAACTTGGCTTACTAATCGTCCGCGGACATGTAATGGAAAGCCTAGCCAAAGTCACCGACATTGTTTTGGATAAGACTGGCACGCTGACGATGGGTGAGCCCGAGATTAAAGAGATCGAACTCATTCGCTCGGATGTCGATCGGCAGACGGCGCTTGTCATCGCAGCTGGGTTAGAAGAGGGGCAGACCCACCCCTTGGCAATGGCATTTTTGCGCGCCGCTCATCAAGAGGGACTCACCCCCAAATCATTCGGTATGCTCGTGAGCAATCAATTGGGTTGTGGTGTTCGTGCAGGGGGTTTTATGCTGGGCAGTCATTCTTGGATGCGATCGCTTGGCCACATCAACTCGGCAATGCACTCACACTCCGGCGAATACGGCACTGTGTTTTTGGCGGATGAGCAGGGCTTGATTGCCCGCTTTGTATTTTTAGATACACCTAGAGCCGGTGTTCATGAATTACTGACTATGGCGAAGCGCCGCGGTATTACAGTGCATATGGTATCCGGTGATGATGCGGCGACGGTAATTTGGTGGGCAAGCCATTTTGGAATTGCACAGTTCCACAGTAGCGTCTCGCCTGAAGGCAAGTATGCATTGATTGAAGCCCTTCAGGCTGAAGGTCGAACTTGCTTAGCAATCGGTGATGGTATTAATGATGCGCCGTTATTAGCGAAAGCCAATGTCTCCGTGGCAGTTGGCTCGGGCGCACCGCTGGCGTCTGCTGGTGCCGATGCCATTCTCACTGCAACTTCCTTATTCCCGCTTGCAAAAGCACTTTTGATGGCAGATCGTACAAAAGCGGTCATTCAGCAAAGCCTATTGTGGGCCTTCATTTACAACCTCGTAGCGATTCCGGTAGCGATGATGGGCTGGGTCAATCCTTGGGTCGCAGGTATTGGTATGGCGCTATCCTCGCTGGCTGTCACCCTGAATGCGTGGCGTCTGCGCAAAGTGTAGTTTGCGGGCGCATTGCGCTAGACTTCAGCAATGGAAAGCCTACTCCTTCTAATACCCCTGTCCTTATTGCTTATCGTTTTTTTGGCTTACCTCTTTTATTGGGCTGTAAAAACGGGGCAGTTTGATGATTTAAATGGGCCAGGTGAAGCCATTCTGATGGATGACGATGCGCCTAAAGCAGAAAAACTCGATCCCGTACCGGATCTGAAGTCCAGATCAAAATCCCACCCACTGCCCACTAGCAAAGAAAAAATTTAAGTTACCTGTGCAAATGGCCTAGGCTGGTTTGATATAGATCAAATTAGCCGAAGACCCTTAAATCGATAATTAATAGCGTTATAGCGCGTTATTTAAGGCGACTTACCGCCACGATTTGCATAAGGGAGAGACCATGGGCAGTGCCGTGGGTAGTTATCAAGATCACTTTAATTACAAGGTCGTAAGTCAGTTTGCTATTGCAACCATTGTCTGGGGCATTGTTGGCATGCTCGTCGGTGTGATATTGGCAGCGCAACTAGTTTGGCCTGAAATTACCTTTAATATCTCGTGGTTGAGTTACGGTCGCTTGCGTCCACTGCATACCAATGCAGTCATTTTTGCATTTGGTGGCAGTGCACTGTTTGCAACCTCCTATTACATCGTGCAACGCACCTGCCAAGTACGTTTGTTTTCAGACAAGTTAGCCGCGTTTACATTTTGGGGCTGGCAAGCTGTGATCGTCGCAGCCGCCATTACCTTGCCCTTGGGCATCAGCACCTCGAAGGAGTACGCTGAACTGGAGTGGCCGATTGATATTTTAATTACGGTAGTGTGGGTTGCCTATGCAGTGGTTTTCTTTGGCACCATCATGCAGCGTAAAACGAAACACATTTACGTATCAAACTGGTTTTTTGGTGCTTATATTTTGACAATTGCGCTCTTGCATATTGTTAATAACATCGAAATGCCAGCCAGTCTCTTTAAGTCCTACTCTGCGTATTCGGGTACACAGGATGCAATGATTCAGTGGTGGTATGGGCATAATGCCGTGGGCTTTTTCTTGACTACGAGCTTTTTAGGCATGATGTATTACTTCATTCCAAAGCAAGTCGAGCGCCCAATCTATTCATATCGATTGTCGATCGTTCACTTTTGGGCTCTGAACTTTACTTATATGTGGGCTGGGCCGCACCATTTGCAGCACACCGCTTTACCAGACTGGACTCAGTCCTTGGGCATGGTTTTTTCAATCATCCTGCTCGCGCCGTCATGGGGCGGCATGATTAACGGCATCATGACTTTATCCGGCGCATGGCATAAATTGCGCAGTGACCCGATCCTAAAGTTCTTGGTTGTGGCGCTGTCTTTTTACGGCATGTCGACCTTTGAAGGTTCGATGATGTCGATTAAGACCGTGAATAGTCTTTCCCATTACACCGATTGGACCATTGGCCATGTGCATTCAGGGGCCCTCGGTTGGGTCGCCATGATTACGATTGGCTCGCTCTACTACCTCATACCGCGCCTTGTTGGCCAAAAGGATATGTATAGTACGCGCCTAATTGAGCTGCATTTTTGGATTGCAACTTTAGGAGTCGTTATATACATTGCTGCGATGTGGATTGCGGGCGTCATGCAAGGTTTAATGTGGCGTGCCTTTGAAGTAGATGGCACTTTAACCTATAGCTTTGTTGAGTCAGTGAAAGCAACCTATCCCTTCTATGTCATTCGGTTGATTGGCGGCCTATGCTATTTGGGCGGCATGCTTCTAATGGCATACAACGTCTATAAGACGCTACAAAATAAGAAATTCATTGACGCGCCTATTCCAGCACCGTTAGTGATGGCCCATTAAGGAGAAGAAAAGCCATGTCTAAGCCATACAAATTCTTTTCCCATGAAACGTTTGAACGCAATATCGGTTGGTTGATTATTGCCACGATTGTTGTAGTGTCGATTGCCGGTTTGGTGCAAATTGTGCCGCTCTTTTTTCAGCACTCGACAACACAACCATCGCCCGGCGTAGTTCCATTTCCAGCGCTCAGCCTGGCAGGTCGTGATATCTACCAACGAGAAGGCTGTGTTGGCTGCCACTCGCAGCAAATTCGTACGCTGCGCTCAGAAACAGAGCGCTACGGCCCTTACTCGCTAGCCGGCGAGTCCGTCTACGATCACCCATTTTTGTGGGGCAGTAAGCGTACCGGGCCAGATCTAGCCCGTGTGGGTGGGCGCTATTCGGATGAGTGGCATCGCATTCATTTTCGAAATCCACGGGATGTGGTTCCGGAATCCAATATGCCGGCGTACCCCTATCTGCAATATGCTGCGGCTAATGCGGGCAGCATACAGGCGCATATGAGGGCTTTACGTCGATTGGGTGTTCCCTACACCGATGAAGCAATTGAAAGCGCACCCAAAGAATTGGAGGGCAAGACAGAAGAAGATGCCCTGATTGCCTACATGCAGGGTTTAGGTATTCATCGCCGGTCAATCAATCCAGCGGTCGCCACTCCCTCTGCTACCAGCATCAGCAAATAAAGGGTAAATGACATGATCGAAATCATCGCCCCCTATTTGTCTGCTATTTCAACTGTATTGGGTTTAACTGCTTTTCTACTAATTATTTGGTGGGCATGGTCTAAAAAGCGACAGCCAGCCAATCAAGAGTCGGCTGAATTGCCGTTTGATCTTCCTGATGAATTTACTAAGGAAAAGAAATGAGTGACTTTATCGGCTCGTATTGGAGTCTATTTATTGCTGCCATTACCTTAATTGGCATTGCATGGTGCGTTTGGTTACTTTCTTCTCAGCGCAAGGTAAGGGTAGAACAAAATGCAGATGGAAGTGTTGCTGATACCGGGCATGTTTGGGATGGTGATTTACGGGAGCTGAATAATCCCTTGCCACGCTGGTGGGCTTGGATGTTCTTTCTCTCCTGTATATTCGGACTGGCTTACCTTGTTCTGTATCCTGGCCTTGGATCTTATCCGGGCTTACTGGGCTATACCAGCGATACCGCTTACACCACGTCGGTTGTAAAGGCCAATGAAGAACTGAAGCCGATTTACGCAAAGTACATGGAGCTTGACGTGCAGCAAGTAGCTGCGGATCCAAAGGCCCGTGAAATGGGGCAGCGCCTTTATTTAAATTATTGCGCTCAGTGCCACGGATCGGATGCCGGTGGATCGAAAGGCTTTCCTAATTTAACTGATAACGATTGGCTATACGGGGGTAGTCCCGAGATGATCAAGACGGCTATTTTGCAAGGCCGAAATGGGGTCATGCCAGCGTACGCTCATCTGACTAAAGATGAAATAGCTGACCTAACGAATTATGTTCGCAGCTTATCCGGGCTCTCGGTAGATCAAGCCAAGGCTCAGCGCGGTAGCGCATTATTTGCCACCAATTGCGTTGCCTGCCATGCTGTTGATGGCAAGGGCAATACGGCAATGGGCGCACCTAATTTAACCGATAAAACATGGCTGTATGGCAGTACCGAAGTCGCCGTAACCGAGACGATTGCAAAGGGCCGCAATGGCCAGATGCCTGCCCATGATGCAATCTTGACACCTGAAAAAGTCCAGTTAATCTCCGCCTATGTTTGGAGCTTGACTAATATTCGAGTCGATCCGGTAAAAAAATAGTGTTAGAGAGTGCGCCGAGTCCTAAGGTGATTCCGATCCAATCGGTGGAGGAGTCGCTGTACGAAGTGCGTAGAAAAATTTATCTCCGATCGGTGTCCGGAATTTTTGCTCGCTGGCGTATTGCATTTGTATTTCTGACCCAAATCCTCTTTTACGGCTTGCCTTGGATTAGCTGGAATGATCGTCAAGCCGTTTTGTTTGACTTGGTCCAGCGAAAGTTTTATCTATTTGGTTTAGTCTTGTGGCCTCAGGATGTGATCTATCTGACGCTCCTGTTGATACTATCTGCGCTCGGTTTATTTTTGTTTACTGCCGTGGCAGGCCGACTCTTTTGCGGCTATGCCTGCCCACAAACCGTTTATACCGAAATATTTATGTGGATCGAACGCAAAGTCGAAGGCGATCGGTTTGCACGTATCCGTTTAGACGGACAAGAGTGGCCCTGGAATTTCAGAAAATGGCGACTCAAAATCACCAAGCATGGACTGTGGCTGATCATTGCATTTTGGACTGGCTTTACGTTTGTGGGGTATTTCACGCCGATTCACATTTTGGCTGGAGAGGTGCTTGCTACCACATTGGGCCCATGGCAGGCGTTTTGGCTATTTTTCTATAGCTTTGCCACCTGGGGAAATGCAGGCTTTATGCGTGAGCAAGTTTGTAAATACATGTGCCCCTATGCGCGCTTTCAGAGCGTGATGGTAGATAAAGATACCTTTTTGGTAACCTACGATACCGTGCGGGGCGATCCCCGGGGTAGTCGCAGTAAGTCTGAGAATCCGATTGCGCAGGGCTTAGGTGATTGCGTTGATTGCAGTATTTGCGTTCAAGTTTGCCCCACTGGTATTGATATCCGCGATGGCTTGCAATACATGTGCATTGGTTGTGGCGCATGCATTGATGCCTGCGATCAAGTGATGGATAAGATGCATTACCCAAAGGGCTTGATTCGCTATACCAGTGAGCGAGCCATTCTGGAGCGTTCCTCCCAAGAAAAAGCCATTCGCCATATTTTTCGTCCCCGCATTCTTTTTTATACCGCGGTCATTGTGGTTTTAAGTACCGCATTTATAGTTTCACTGGCAACACGTAATCCATTACGGGCCGATGTGATGCGGGATCGTGGTGCACTGGCACGCGAAGTGGATGGAGATCGGATTGAGAATGTGTACCGCATTCAAATAATGAATTCTTCCGAGAATGCAATGCGAGTCAATTTTAAGGTGACCGGCTTACCTAATTTAGAAATACTGACTTCACAAGGAAAGCCGTTAACAGATATATTGGTTCAGGCCTCTAGCAATCAACTGATACCGATTCGAGTGAGCTCATCCCTGGGCGAGACTAACCCAGGAAATTACCCGATTCATTTTGAAGTTGAGGGCGTTGAGCTGAATAAGGGCAATGACAGCGTTACTCGGCTACGCGATGAAAAATCGACATTCATAGTGCCACGTTAAGTCA
>JBIILR010000157.1:0-3262 GCA_044338365.1 Polynucleobacter sp.
CTGCAAAGCGCGTAGGGCAGGCTATTGCCATCCATTTTGCACAGCAAGGGTGGGATGTTGCCGTGCATTTTGGGCAGTCTAAAGCGGAGGCCGATGAAACGGTTGCTGCGATTCAGAAATTAGGCTCTAGGGCAATGGCGTTTCAGGCTGATTTAGCCAGCGAGCCAGAAGTAACTGCTCTTTTTCAGGCTGTGACAGTGAATATGGGTAGTCTGGATTGCATCGTCAATAGCGCTTCCCAGTTTGAGTATGACCGGGCTAGTGCAGAGCCTCAGCTCATTAAAGCTGATTTTTTTCAAAAGATGATGCAAGTCAATGTCTTGGCGCCAGTCCTCTTGGCGCAGCTGCTCTACCGACAGCAAAAATCCAGAGCAGCAGATTCTTCGCCCAATTGCGATATTCCGGCAGTGATACAACTACTCGATCAGAAGCTCATTAACCTCAATCCGGACTATTTTTCATACACCCTATCGAAGGGTGCGCTGGAGTGTGCGAGCCAGATGATGGCGATGGATTTCGCCCCCTATCTACGCGTGGTTGGATTGGCGCCTGGTATTTCACTTCCATCCGGGCCGCAGTCTGAGGATGGCTTTAAGGCAGCCCATACAATGACACCATTAAAGCGCTCATCCACCCCAGTCGATATTGCGAAAGCCGCTGTTTTTATTGCAGAGTCAAATGCCATTACGGGCACCACGATTTACGTAGATGGAGGGCAGCATTTAATGCCATCCTCACGCGATGTTATGTTTAAAACAGAATAGGCTTTACAGAATGCTAGACGCTATGATGCACCCGTCCTTACTCGATTGCCGCCGTTTGTTTTTGCGGGATTACGAGATTTATATCAATATCGGTGTACACGACTTTGAAAAAAAAGCAGAACAGCGGGTGATTCTGAATATTGATCTGTACATTCCGTTTGCACTCAACACACCAACGAAAGACGCCTTGGATGAAGTGCTCGATTACGACTTCATGCGCGAGACCATTCGGACCCGAGCCCAGAAGGGCCATATCCATTTACAAGAAACCCTCTGCGACGATATTGTTGCAGCTATGTTAGCTCACCCCAATGTGATGGCAGCCCGTGTTTCCACTGCTAAGCCAGACGTCTATGCGGACTGTCACTCGGTGGGCGTTGAGGTGTTTCGCATCAAAGATTCGGTTACGGTAAGGTAAGTCTGTGAACGATCCTCGCAAAGCAGCGTTTGAAGAAAACAAACTCGAGAAAAAACTGTCTCGCTTAGTTGGCCAGGCGATTGGTGACTTTGGCATGATTGAGGATGGTGACAAAGTGATGGTGTGCGTATCAGGCGGTAAAGATAGCTACGCTATGCTCGATATTTTGCTCAAGCTGCGCGAGCGGGCGCCAATTCAGTTTGAAATTATTGCGGTGAATTTAGATCAGAAGCAACCCAATTTTCCAGCAGAAATATTGCCGAACTACTTAACTAGCTTAGGCGTGCCATTTCATATTGAAGAGCAAGATACCTACAGTATTGTGAAGCGCGTGATACCAGAGGGCAAGACAACCTGCGGTTTATGTTCTCGTTTACGGCGTGGTATTTTGTACCGCGTTGCTGATGAGTTAGGCGCTACTAAAATTGCCCTTGGCCATCACCGCGACGATATTCTAGAAACCCTATTACTCAATCTGTTTTATGCCGGCAAATTGAAGGGCATGCCACCCAAGTTGCGATCCGATGACGGTAAGCACATCGTCATTCGTCCGCTAGCCTATGTCCCTGAAAAGTTGCTAGAGCGGTATGCAGACGATATGCAGTTCCCCATCATTCCATGCGATTTGTGTGGCAGTCAGCCTAATCTTCAGCGCGGTGCGATGAAGCAAATGCTCCGCGACTGGGAAAAGAAACACCCAGGCCGGGTAGAAAACCTCTTTCGGTCGATGCACCACATCGTGCCATCGCACTTAATGGACCGGGAGGCATTTGATTTCACCAATTTAGATATTGATGGTGGCGTCGGGGGATCCCTCGGCAATTTGGGGGCCAGATCTCCAGGCGATCGTGGAATCGATGAGGCTGAACTCGATGAATTAGCCTGCGGTACCCTGATTCGCGGTGTTTATAATTAACAGTATGAATATTGTCATACTGGCTGCAGGACAGGGAAAGCGGATGAAGTCCGCTTTGCCAAAGGTCTTGCAAATCCTTGCCGGCCGACCCTTACTAGAGCATGTTCTCGCCACCGCCAATCAGCTAGCCGGTAAAGCTAAAACAAAACCCATCATTGTGATTGGTCATGGCGCAAATGCCATCACTGCCTACCTTGAACAGATTCAAAAAGAGCATCCAGGATTTGCTGACGCAGTGACGGTGATGCAAAAAGAGCAAAAAGGCACAGGCCATGCGCTGTTGCAAGCACTGCCTAAGCTTGATCTAGATGAGCCTACCTTAGTGCTGTATGGCGATGTTCCCTTAATTTCTAATAAAACGTTGATGCGTTTAGTCACATTAGCCGATGGTAAGCGCGGAAGTGATTCCGCCCTGGCCTTGCTGACGCAGCAAATGGAAAACCCAACAGGGTATGGTCGCATCCTGCGTGACACCGAGGGCGCTGTCAGAGGCATTGTTGAGGAAAAGGACGCAGATCGCCAGCAAAAAAGTATTTCTGAAATTAATACGGGCATCATGGTGTTGCCGAGCGGCCGACTCAAGAAATGGCTTAAATCGTTGCAGGCGAGTAATGCGCAGAGCGAATATTACTTAACGGATGTGATTGCAATGGCTGCGCGAGACCATGTTCCGATTCGCACAGCCCAAGCCGATTTTGAGTGGGAAACCATTGGCGTCAATAGCCGCGATCAATTGGCGGCATTAGAGCGAACTCATCAGCACGTGATTGCGATGCAATTAATGGAGGCGGGCGTAACCTTGCTCGATCCAGCACGGATTGATGTTCGCGGTACCCTGAGCTGCGGTTCGGATGTGGTCATCGATGTCGGATGCATTTTTGAGGGCAAGGTCACGCTGGACTCAGGAGCGCGAGTGGGCCCGTATTGCATCGTGCGCAATAGCGCAATTGGCAAACAGGTTGCGATACAGGCATTTAGTCATTTAGATGGCGCTGTAGTTGGGGCCAATTCGATTATTGGACCTTATGCCCGATTACGGCCTGGCGCTGATTTAGCAAATGACGTACACATTGGTAATTTTGTCGAGGTTAAGAATAGCCAGATTGATTCCAATAGCAAGGCAAACCATTTAGCGTATGTTGGCGATTCGATTGTGGGCGCACG
>JBIILR010000158.1:0-3255 GCA_044338365.1 Polynucleobacter sp.
CGCATTTGGTTTAAGAACCCCGACGACCATTCTTCTGATATTGAAGGGTACGAGGGATCGTGGGTCATTTATTTAGGCGGCGGACGCTTCTGTAATTTATGGGATAGACAGAGCCCCTACACACTGGAAGAGAAGTGCTTGGAGATTTACTATTGGAGTAAATCAACCGCAGTCAATAGCAATGGCATGCTTTACATGAACGAAGATGCGGTGAAGGAGCAGGTGGAAGAGGCGCTTCGTGATCCTGCTATTCAGCGTTCGATACTAGAAAAAATGATGGTGTACCGCGACCCTACCGGTGTGTACGCAGATGGCGGTTGCATTGATTTAAGTCGCGATTCATTTAGCGCTCTGAGTAACATATCGGAGCGCATGCAATCCGCTTAATAGTATTTAGTTCGCCATGAAATCAACATAGGCCGGTGATTTCACTTACACTCGCTTGCTATGGCATCCAAACTCAATAGCCTAACTGGCTGGCTTCGCGACTATCACGTTCTTGCGCGTTACAGAACACAGTGGGCCTTAGCATGTCTTTTCCTGCTCTTAGCGGCAGCGGCCACCTTAGCGGTACCGCTCGCCTTCCGAGGGGTGGTTGATACAGGCTTAACCAGCGATGCCATTGACCTGCAGTTCATTTATTTATTGCTATTGGCAGCTGTCTTGGCGGTAATGACTGCTAGTCGCTTTTATATGATGTCGTGGCTGGGCGAGCGGGTCGTGGCCGACATTCGGCAGCGCGTATTTGAAAATGTATTGCGGCAAAGCCCCCGCTATTTTGAAACCCTGCAAACCGGGGAAGTGTTATCACGCTTAACGAGCGATACGATCTTAGTGCAAACCTTGGTGGGTTCGAGCATCTCGATTGCACTCCGCAGCCTAGTCATGTTGATTGGTGGCATGACCATGATGCTGGTGACGAGTGCTTGGCTAGCGGGCATCATGATTGTTCTGCTTGCTGTGATTGTCTTGCCGCTCTGGGCGCTGGGTCGTCGCGTACGAAAAATGTCGCGTACCAGCCAAGATAAAGTCGCTGATACCAGTGCCATGGCCGGAGAGGTATTGAACGCCATCACGACGGTGCAAGCATTTACCCGTGAACCCCATGAACAGCAACGCTTTAATGCGGCAGTAGAAACGGCTTTCCTAGAGGCGAAGAAGCGCATCACCATGCGCTCCTTGCTTACCGCCATGGCGATTGTGATGTCATTTGGCGTGATCGTGTTTGTGCTTTGGATTGGGGCGCAGCAAGTCACTGCCGGGGTGATGACCTTGGGTGAGCTAACGCAGTTTGTGCTCTATGCGGTGTTGATCGCAGGATCAATTGGCGCGCTTTCGGAGACCTGGGGTGATTTGCAGCGGGCAGCTGGCGCCATGGAGCGCTTGGTTGAGTTAATGCAAGCGACGCCCGACTTGGTTTATCAGGACCCCATTACAAGCCAAGCGCAAATTCCATTCCAAGCTCTATCCCCAGCGCCAACGTCCCCGCAAGTAGATGCGCTGGTATTTAATGGTGTGTCATTTGCGTATCCTTCCCGCACCGACTTTATGGCCATCAAAGACCTATCATTTAACGTGCGGCAAGGCGCTCGGTATGCGCTAGTCGGACCATCGGGGGCCGGCAAAAGTACCTTGTTTGCAATGCTCTTACGCTTTTATGCGCCGACGGCTGGCCAGATTGCTGTCTTGGGCCGAGACATTACTCAGTGGCCGGTCAGTGAGCTACGTAATCTGATTGGCATCGTTCCGCAAGAGCCGGTTATTTTTGCCTCGAGCGCCATGGAAAACATTCGTTATGGCAAATTGGATGCAAGTGATGAAGAGGTAATTACTGCCGCAAAAACGGCCCATGCCGATGGATTCATCTCTGCTTTGCCAGAAGGCTACGCTAGTTTTTTAGGGGAGCGTGGTGTGCGTTTGTCGGGCGGACAAAAGCAGCGAATCTCAATTGCCCGCGCCATATTAAAGAATCCACCCATCTTGCTGCTCGATGAGGCGACCAGCGCCCTTGACGCGGAATCGGAACGCGAGGTGCAGTTGGCCTTGGATAGTGTGTTACCAGGAAGAACGTCCCTGACGATTGCCCACCGTTTAGCTACCGTGCTGCGCGCCGATTGCATCTTGGTCCTGGAGGATGGAGAGCTGGTCGAGCAGGGTAGTCACGCTGATCTGATTAAGCAGGGCGGACTATATGCACGCTTGGCTGACTTGCAATTTGCCTAATGGTTCAGCTGCCGCCAGAGCAGCACTCCGCCGCTCGCAAGCTGAATCAAGAGGAGGCTAGTTGATAGTGCGGATAGGGTTATAAA
Organism: Polynucleobacter sp.; assembly: GCA_044338365.1. Classification (GTDB taxonomy): domain Bacteria; phylum Pseudomonadota; class Gammaproteobacteria; order Burkholderiales; family Burkholderiaceae; genus Polynucleobacter. Next base: position 2,310 of record JBIILR010000158.1, read on the forward strand.
GTAAGCCGCTGATGGTGCATAGAGAATAGGTAGCCCATCGAGCAAAGCGGTCTCGCGTAGATAATCCATCCGGGGTATCAACATAAATGCGACGATTGCAGTCGAGGCTGCCAAGATAATAGTAGGTAGCCGCAAGCGCTTGTATTCCACTAGGCCCCGCTTAATCAATAAATTAGAGATGCTGAGAACAATAAAAGCAATGCCCAAAAAATAGTTGGCCAAGTATTGCGTAATGAGGTCCGCCAGCATGCCGCCCGCTTGGATATCGGAAGAAGCAATGCGCACAACAATAACGCTAAGCAACTGCGCTACGAGGCCGCCGCCCAGCAAGAGGCAAAGGCAGCTAATTAAGCGATGCGTAGAGCTGTACTGATTTAAGGTTTCAGAGGTATTCGATGGGACGGGCGGTTGCATTAGCCAGGTGAGCGGGTAGGGTAATTTAAGAAGATATTCATAGTAAGCGTTTAGGTGAATCAGATTACTGAAAGGTCTAATTTAGGCTACAAGGGGCTACTTTTTGAATTTTGGGGGTGAAAACCCCTGTTTGCAGTAGTCTTATACGTGCAATGTAAGAAAAGCGCAAACTTGCAACGTGCATGTTTAGTCCTTGTCAGTCGCCCTAGGGCGACTCTTTTTTAAGCAATTTCGAACCGGTTTTTGTATTTGTTTCTGCACCCTCCATATAGGATTTTTTTAATAACACCATGATTCAGATACAAATTTGGGGTGATTTTGAGTGCCCTTACTCCTATCTTCAGACGGTGGCGCTGGCCAAGCTGAAAGAGCGTTATCAGGACGGCATTGAGATTATTTGGCGGTCGATTGAGTTGACTCCTACGATTGGCACGATGCCGCCATCGGATTCCTATCTAAATAAACTCCAGCAGGCTGCTGCAGAGCCGATCGTGCAAGAGAATCAGTTGGCGTTAAATGCCCCGACCTTTCT
>JBIILR010000159.1:0-3209 GCA_044338365.1 Polynucleobacter sp.
AGAGGCCCCGCGACTTACCCAAAAACAAATTGATGTAATGAATTTGCTCGATGAAATTATTGCAGAAGGTAAATTAATTTTGCCGATGAGTTTTGAGCCAGGTGATATTCAGATTATTCACAACCACCAGATTTTTCATTCACGCAGTGATTTTGAAAATTGGCCCGAACCAGAGCGTCAGCGTCATTTATTAAGGCTATGGATATCACCTCTTGCTGGGAGACCGCTACCCGACTATTTTGCCGCCAGATGGGGTTCTGTAGACGCCGGAGATCGCGGAGGGATTATTGTTCACGGTACTAAGCTGACCGTTGATCTCTCTGTCAATTAATAGAAATAATATTAAAAAGTGCTTCGATTTTTTCGAAGCACTTTTGATTGAGGCTTGCAATTATTGCTCTACTTTTGCAATCCGCACAATATCACCAAACTTCTTCCTTTCACTATTCACAAACGCTTGAAAATCGGCAGTACTCATGCCGCTGGGCTGGGCGCCTTGTTTTTCAAGTGTAGCCTTAACGTCAGGCATACTTAAGACGGCTTGAGTATCGCTTTGAATGCGTTGGACAATGATGTTTGGGGTACCGCCAGGTACAAATATTCCAAACCACTGCGTTAAATCAAAATTTGATAATCCGGGTGTCTTAGCAAGCGGCAGAATTTCTGGGGCAGCTGAAGAAGGTATTTTTGACGACAGGCCCAATGCCCTCAACTTACCAGACTGAATGTGGGGGAGTGCCGTTGGCAGCCCAGCAAAACCAATATCAACGTGTCCGGCGAGGAGGTCGGATACTGCTGGCGCAACTCCTTTATAGGGAACATGGACTAACTTAATGTCCGCCTGCTGCTCAAGCATCACAGCCGCTAAATGCTGAGCCGATCCAGGGCCAGAAGATGCGTAACTTACTTTATTGGGATTCTTTTTTGCATACGTAATCAACTCAGCTGCATTTGCGTACGGTTTTGAGGTATTCGATACCAATACAAAAGGTAGGCGAACTACAAGGGTTACAGGCTTTAAATCGGTGTCTGGGTTGTAATTCATTTTCTGCATAAAGTGCTGATTAATAACAACCTCAGGTGTTGCTGACATGAGAATCGTTAAGCCATCTGCTGGCGATTGTGCTACAAAATTAGCGCCAATCGTACCGCTACCGCCTGCTTTATTTTCAATAACAACAGGTTGCTTCCAGCGCTCAGATAGTTTTTGACCAACGAGTCGTGCAACAGGATCAACACCGCCTCCAGCTGGGTAGGCCACAATAATTCTGACTTGTTTGTCGGGCCACGATTGAGCGGACACAGTACTAATGCCGCTAAGTAATAGGAGTCCAGCAAGAAAAGGTGAAAGATAGTTCATAAAGATCCCCATAATTTTTATATTTAAACCACATAACCACTAAAAGTAATGCCTTACTTGCAAATCCATTAATTGATTGATTTCTGGCGCGATCCCAAGTCCGGGTTCATTGCTGAGTAAAATCGCTCCATCGCTGATGACAGGATAAGGCATTGCCATTGCCTCGCGTAAGCAATTCGGATTGGAATCTACTTCAACAAAGCCGGCCTGGCCCACCGCTGCTTTTAAGTGCATGGATGCCACTAGTCCTATGCCGCCCCCAAGCCAGTGCGGACAAAAGAGTTGATTGCTGGCACATATTGCTTTTGCAACAGGTATGCAGCCGCTAAATCCGCCCCATTTGCCGATATCAGGCTGAATTACCTGAAATGCGCTGCTCTGTATTGCTTCATAAAACTGCGTTTCACCACGCATATTTTCGCCTACAGCAAGGGGAGATGAGGATTGGGAAGCAAGCTTTTTCCAGTCTTTGATAGGCCGGTCTGCTGCAATCGGCTCCTCCACCCAGAATGGATTGAGTGGGGCCAAGTGCTCGATATGCCGTGCTGCAGAATCGAGGTCCCAAGCTTGATTTGCATCGATCATGATTTTGGTATCTGGCCCAAGCAGGCTTCGAAGGGCTTGGAGGTTGGAGAAGTCTCGATCTTGACCAAAGCCTACTTTAAGCTTAAAGGCCCGAAATCCTTCCGCCCATTTTTCTGCCGCGATCGCTTCAGGGTTAGTGGGACTAAGTCCTGAGGCATAGGTCTCAATCAGCGGCGTACCGCCAAACAATTCCCACAACGGTTTCCCAATCTTTCTTCCAATCAAATCCCACATGGCAATATCAGCACCGGCAATTGCTTGCGCGATCGTGCCAGGTTCGCCGCATTGAATTCCCAAAATATGCAATCGTTTAGTAAGCTCTTGAAATGCCTCCACTGGCGAAGCCCATATTTTTTCTAGCAATATAGGCGCAACTATAGAGTCAAAGAGGCGAGCGCGGTGCTCAGCACCAACACTGGGGAAATTGCACCAAATTTCTCCCCAACCAACGCAGCCTTCATGATCTTCAAGACGTATGGCAACGGCTGGGCGATCATGCATTATCCCAAATGAAGTCTGTACTGGCTTATTTATAGGTGCTCGGTAAACAAACGATTCCGCTTTTTTAATTTGAATCGGCAGATTAGGAATGCGTGATGGCATAGCTTATCTATTGGAAAAAGGATGAAGCTGGTTAATTAAAGTCAAAGGATACGCGCAATACTGCTTAATACAATCTGCGCAATCTGAATTACAACCAACAAGATGAGCGGCGATAAATCCAGAGGCCCCATGCTTGGCAAGATGCGTTTGATTGGAGCGAGCAGTGGATTGAGTATCTCGGCCAGCATGTATTGCGTCGGCGATCCACGGCCAACCCAGGACAAGACTATATTGGCGATGATTAAGACTACTAAGATCGATAAAACAAGGCCGATGAGCTCTAAAACGGAGCCGATGAGCAAGCTAAGAATGGGTGGAATACTGCCTAGCAAAAGCCCGAGCAAGAGGAGTTTGGCAAGCACAATTAAATAAGCCCCCAATAGGCAGGCGCTATCAATGCGGCCGACGCTCGGAATCAATTTGCGCAGGGGCATAACGAGCCAGTTTGTCAGGGGCATCAAGTAGAGGCCAATCGGATTATCGGAGTGAGGCGATAAATTGAATTTAAGGTATTGCAGATAGCAACGTAAAAGGCAGGCGCCACCAATCAGGGTGATAGCGATTTCAGAAAGTAGATTGGCAATTTCAAGCAGCATGATTAACTTCCTTTATTGCTCTTCTTCACGACGCAAATGGGGGAACAAAATCACGTCACGAATAT
>JBIILR010000160.1:0-3202 GCA_044338365.1 Polynucleobacter sp.
CCTAAATTACTGACCTGCGCAATCACCTCACCACTGGCTGGGTTGTCTACCGCAAAGCGCGAGCTCCCTGCAACCCAATGGCCGTTGATCCAGGCATCTGTTTGAAGTAAGGCCGGGTTTTGCAAAGTGGATTGAATGGTGGAATTAGGCATGGCTAGGCTCGGTTGGTAGTGGCAGTACGATTACTGCATTGGAATACGGAAGTGTAGCAAGGCTCTAATTGCTCTGTTTAATACCGAGTGAATGGACCCAATCCAACGCTCTTAAGTCAGCGATCAAACACTACCCCTAGGCCCATGCTTGCAAAAAGATAACTAGATCTAGTGTTTTTATCTTCTACATCATGAAAAAAAGTGCGTTTACGAGTAGATTTTCATATACCAAAATTAGTAAGAACTAACATCCATAAGTTATTGTTTTATATGTATTTTTATTGTCATATTGGCTCTATGGTGAGTCCAAGGACTACCTATGCGTATAAAAAGTTATAGAAAACTACTTTTATATACTTGACATGATATATAGGGCTACCTACTATGCATCATCTATGTTAAATGTTGCAATGCAATATGCAGGCGGTAGAAGTGGCAGATTGCAGAGTGACTCCAGTAAATGAGAAAACCAGTAAACAACGTAACAGCGCAATTAAATACCTCACAGCTGCGGCTTGTATCGCTGCAGCTCCCTCTGTTTTTGAGGACCTTAAGTAAAAATACCTGGTTGGCAATTGTGTTCCTAGTAATTGCCCTTTGGCTAACGGGCCCACGCACCAATGCCGGCGCCTTTGAGTTTGCACGCATTTTGGTGCCTAGCGAGGCTCGGCAGTTGCTCTTGGCATACACCCAATTGGAATTTGCCAATACGGAATCCCCAGCGGCATACCCGTCGATTGCCAATGCCGCAGCAGCAATACCGTCCAGCAAGATTGACCAAGCCGCACTCAATAACCAAAATTTAAGGGGCGATAAAGAGCGCCAGGCGGTAGCCAACCACTTGGCGACAAAGTACCGGATTAGCATGACCGAGAGCCAGCGTTACGTGAGTCATGCCATTGAAGTAGCCAATGAGGTCAACTTAGACCCCGTGCTACTACTAGCGATTATGGCGACCGAGTCCAGCTTTAACCCCAATGCGCAAAGTCACGCAGGGGCACAAGGCTTAATGCAAGTACTCACCCGCGTTCATACGGAAAAATTTGAGCCTTACGGCGGTGCTGTAGCTGCATTTATACCCGAAGCAAACATTCGGGTAGGCGCGTTGATACTCAAGGCATGCATTGCTAAGGCCGGATCACTCGAGGCAGGCTTGCGCAGTTACCTCGGCGCACCCAATGCCAGCAGTGGCCCGAATAGTTACACCTATAAAGTGATTGCAGAGCGTGAAGAGCTTAATGAGGTGGCGCGCAATCGTTCCTCAAGAACGTCGGGTCAATCCAGCGCGTAAGCAGTAACAGCCGGGTAGAAGCTACAGCCGCCTAGCCCGCTTGCGTCTCGGCAGCCCTTAGGGACTGCGCCAGTAAATCCAGCACCCCATTGACGTATTTATGGCCATCCGTGCCGCCAAAGGTTTTGGCCAGCTCCACCGCTTCATTGATGGCCACTTTATACGGTACCGAAATATCCATGGCGAGTTCATATGTGCCAATCAGCAAAGCGGCATGCTCTACGGGTGAGAGTTCATTGGCAGGGCGATCGAGGGCTGGAGCAATCACACTATCAAGCTGATCAGCGTTCTCGAGCACGCCCTGAAACAAACCTTCAAATAAATCCAGTTTGCAGCGGGCAAAAGCAGGATCCTCTGCTAACTGCTTGCTAATGGCTGCGGCATTGCCTAGGCTACCAGCGCGGCGCATCACCAGCCATTGATAGACACCTTGCAGGGCGTATTCACGGGCGCGGCGGCGCGGCGTCAAGGAACGCTTCGGCGCTGCTGCTTTGGTAGTGCCATCGTCAGATAGTTTTGGGGCTTTATTCGGCATTATTGATTTCAATATCGAGGTCAGGCGTCAGGGCCAAAGCAAGGTTGGCCATCTCAACTACGGTACGTGCGCAGTCAGCCCCCTTGATGTGGACGCGCTCATCGGCTTGCTCATCGGTATCGCAGGTTAATACACCATTGGCAATCGGCAGACCCGATTCGAGGCCCACGCGAGAAATGCCAGCAGCAGATTCATTGGAGACCAGCTCAAAATGGTAGGTCTCCCCCCGAATGACGGCGCCCAAAGCAACCAGGCCATCAAACTCGCCTGTCTCAGCCAGTTTTTGGAGCGCAAACGGAATTTCCAGCGCGCCAGGAACCGTCACGAGCCGAATGTCGTCTTGTGCCACGCCCAAATGAATTAACTCGGCGATACAGGCTTCACTTAAAGCATTGCAATGGTCTTCATTAAAGCGCGCTTGGACAATGCCAATGCGCATATCTTGCCCATTGAGATCAGCCTCTAGAATGCCAACGCCGCGGGCTTCAAAGTCATCGTCCATGGCAGGAGTGGAAGTCAGGCTAGTCATAAAGGCTCCGATTGGTTGGCTATCAAAAAGGGATGTTGGGTTTATCGAAACTCAGATGGAATCAAACGGGATGTGCCCGGTGATTTCAAGTTTGTAACCAGAGAGACTGGGAACGGGTGTGGGCTTCGCTAGCAAACGCATCTTGCCTACATGCAAGTCCTTCAGAATTTGCGCGCCGATACCGTAACTCCGAAAATCGGTTTTGTGGCCAACGGTTTTATTCTCGCTTGGCGAAACACTCTTATTGAGTTTATGAAACTGCGATAACCAGTTTGCTTCGGATGGTGCGGCAACACCAGCAATATTGAGTAGTACTGCAACGCCTGCCGGAGCTGCCGCAATTTTCTGCAGGGCATGCGCCAAAGGCCAGGAGTGGGTACTTTCTTTGCTATCTAAAAAATCCAGAACGGTTGCAGGCTCGTGCACTCGCACTAAGGTCTCGATGTTCTCTATTGGCTTGCCCTTAACGAGGGCCAGATGGACGCAAGAGCTGGGGGTATCGCGGTAAACAATGCCCTGAAAGTCGCCCCAGGGTGTTGAGAAGGTGCGCTCACCTTCGCGTACAACAATGCTCTCGTTTTGACTGCGGTACTGAATCAGATCGGCGATACTGCCAATCTTCAATTGATGTTCTTTGGCAAACTCCAGTAGATCGGGCAGCCTTGCCATGCTGCCATCGTCTTTCATGATTTCGC
>JBIILR010000047.1:0-10409 GCA_044338365.1 Polynucleobacter sp.
ACTGAAATGCAGCAGGTATTGCTAAGTCAAGGCGATATTGCCCCAGTCGAGATTGACGAACGGAGCTCGGGTTTTGGTGGGCCGAATGGGCAACACAAGCGAATTGGCTTCGATGCGTTTGGATCCGCAAAAAGCCAGTCTGGGGGGTTTGTGGCGAATCGAATGGTATTTCGGCATCAGTACGCTCAGGGGATTGAGCGCCATGCCATTTTGAGTAGTGGCGGGCGTTGGCGCTTATGCGACCCAAGCCAAGATAGCAGGGCCTGCCGATAAATCGGTTTTAATAGGGGTATGTTCACAAAAGAAGACGCTGACTTTATGCGCTTAGCCTTTGCTGAGGCGCAAAAGTCCCTATACCTTTCCAATCCCAACCCTCGGGTCGGCTGCGTGATTGTCAAAGCAGGCCAAGTTATCGGCACCGGCTTTACACAGCAAGTGGGCCTTGCTCATGCTGAAATCGAAGCCTTAGCCGATGCGCGCAAGCACGGCGTTGACCTAACTGGCTCAACCATTTACGTCAGCCTGGAGCCCTGTTGCCATGTGGGTAGAACGCCGCCATGTACCCATGCCATCATCGCCGCCAAGCCAGCACGCGTTGTCATCGCCATGCAAGACCCCAATCCCCTAGTCAGCGGTAATGGCATAAAGCAAATGGCGGCCGCCGGCATTCAGGTGGAGTGTGACCTCTTAGAAGCAGAGGCGGCTGCCGTCAATCCGGGTTTCATATCACGCATGACGCGGCGCTTGCCGTGGGTACGACTCAAGGCCGCTGCAAGCCTAGACGGCAAGACAGCTCTACCCAACGGCCAAAGCCAATGGATTACCGGCGCCGCTGCCCGCGACGATGGTCACCATTGGCGAGCCCAGGCCTGCGCCATTCTGACTGGTGTTGGAACCGTAAAAGAAGACGATCCCAGCTTGACCGTGCGGGCCGTCAGCACACTGCGCCAACCCAAGCGCATCATCATCGACTCCAAGCTGGATATTCCGCTGACAGCGGCTGTTCTGAAGCAAATCGCCAGCGCATCTACCGCCATTAAAGACAATGGCGCCATGGTGGTGTGCGGTGAGATCACCAGCGAGGCGCAATTAGCAAAGCAGGCGCAACTGCAGGCTCAGGGTGTTGAGGTGATATCGATGCCCAATAGCATGGGTAAAGTCGATTTGCCCGCACTCATGCGCTACCTTGCAACCGAGCGTGAGATGAATGAGATTCATGTGGAGGCGGGTCATAAACTGAACGGCTCTTTATTGCGTGAAGGCTGCGTTGATGAGTTACTCGTTTATTTAGCCCCCACCTTACTTGGCTCGGGCCTGGGCATCGCTAATTTACCGGAGCTTGAGTCATTAACGCAGCGCACCGATTGGAAGCGAATTGACCATACGGCATTTGATCCGGATCTGCGTTTACGCTTTGTGCGGCAATAAGACCACAACACAAACCCAAATTACACCTCAATTAAAGCAATATAAAAAATACCTACCAATAAAGCACCGCTATGTTTACTGGAATCATTACTGCAGTTGGTCGCATTACAACCGCATCCCCCTTTGGTGATGGCATGCGCCTCACTATTGAGACGCCTGCAGGCTATCTTGATGATGTGGCAGTGGGTGATAGCATTGCAATCCAAGGCGCTTGCATGACGGCGACCCAAATCCAGGGTAACCAATTTACTTTGGATATCTCGCGTGAGTCTTTAAACAAAACCATCGGCCTTGATTTGCAGGCCCCTGTGAATTTAGAGAAAGCGCTGCGCCTCTCTGATCGCCTCGGCGGGCATTTGGTCAGCGGCCATGTCGATGGTATTGGGCACGTAGAGCGTTTTGCGGCAGTCGATCAGTCGCCGGATGGATCATGGCATTTGGTGATCCAAGCACCAGCTGAGATTGCTCCTTTTCTGGCCTACAAAGGATCGATTGTGGTGAACGGAGTTTCGCTCACTGTGAATGCCGCGAATAAAACCAATGCAGGTGGTTGCACGATCGAAATCAATATCATCCCGCACACCATGCAACACACGACACTGGGCCAACTCAAGGCCGGTGATGCAGTGAACTTAGAAGTGGATCTGATTGCGCGTTACGTGGCGCGTTTGATGGATTTTAAGATAACGTAATGATATAAAAATCAATGCCGACCTAACTATTATTATCGGGCATTTTAGCTTTTGGATCACATTGCGCGAGTAGCCCTGCCAAGGAGTATTTTGGTTTATTAACAGGCCTTATCACTAAGCTTTGATCAAGAATCGCCACATCTACGATAGATCCCGGGCCCACCTTCAGCTTTTTTAAAAATAAGGATGGGATCGCCAGCATCACTGAATCACCAACTGTCTTTAAGATTACTTTTGCGCTCATTTCGTTTTTTATATGCAAGTTATCCAGCAATAATTAAGCTGCAGCCAACAGTGGTTTCATGACGACAGGCGCACTGGCAGGATTGTTTTTAAAACGCTGCTCGACTTCCCATAAATCAAGCGCCTCTTGCATATGTAGCCAACTCTCCGGAGTGCCGCCGATTACTTTTGAGATCCTGACCGCCATCTCCGCGCTAACCCCTCTTTTTTCATGCAATATCTCCGAAACAGTCAACCGGCTAACACCTAAATAATTAGCAAAAGCAGCTTGAGTAATTTCAAGTCCAGGTAAAACATCCTCGCGCAAGACAGCGCCAGGATGGGTTGGTCTACGGTTTGGGTTTCGTAAGCTTCGTATTAATTTCTTCATTAGTGGTAATCCTCCAAATCTACTTACGCAGATTGACAGTAGCGCGTTGGATCAGTAACGCCAGCTTGCACAAACCCCACCTTACGCAGCTTGCAGGATTCGCATTCGCCACAGGCTTGCCCCAAGGCGTCTGCTTGATAACAGGATACGGTTTGACCGTAATCAACGCCTAGCGCCATACCCAAGTGAATAATTTCAGCTTTGCTCATGGCGATGATGGGTGCGTGTACCCGAAAGCGCGCTGTATCGTCATTAGCCTCTACTCCTACTTTGGTAGCGAGATTAGCCATGCGCTCAAAGGAGGCGACGTATTCGGGGCGGCAGTCAGGATAGCCTGAGTAATCCACGCTATTCGCGCCATAAAAAATATCAGAGCCCCCTAAGGCTTCTGCCCAGCCGAGTGCAAGTGAGAGCATGATGGTATTGCGGGCAGGGACATAGGTAATCGGAATATCAGAGTCCGGATTGGTGATTGCATTAGAGGTTGTCGGTACTTGCAGAGTGGAGTCCGTTAAGGCGGAACCACCAAAACGCGTGAGTGCCAGATCAATCACCTCATGCCGCACTACACCAATTGATTTAGCAATCCGTTCTGCAGCAATGAGCTCGGAGGAGTGGCGCTGACCATAGCGAATCGAGAGTGCATAGGGCGCGTAACCCAAGCGCTTCGCCAGGGCCAAAATCGTCGTTGAATCCAGTCCACCGGAAAATAGAATGACTGCTGGCGCCCCTAATTTGCGCGGCGCAAAATTGGAAAACGCATTGAGCGGATTAATGCTGGTCATGCTGCCGTTAAATAATCAGTCTGCTACTTACTTTGCGCGTGCCAGCATTTGGCGCGCTTCTGCCGCAACCTCAGAGTCGGGATAGGCTGCAATCAGGTCACCATAGGTTTTGCGCGCAGCCGTTTTATTACCACTCTCGAGTTGGCAATTGCCAAGGGTCAACATCGCCGCTGGAATGCGGGGGTGCTTCGGATAGGTCTTGATGAGGGTCTGCAATTGGGTGATTGCGCCGGGATACTCTTTGAGGGCGTATTTGGTGTTGCCCAACCAGTAGAGCGCTAAGGGCAAGTAGGGACTGGCATTGTATTTGCGTACAAAACCCGTAAAGCCAGCATCAGCCTTTTTCAGTTGGCCCGCCTGAAAGGCTGCTAAAGCCTCATCGTAGGCGGCTTTTTCTCCAGGCTGAATCGTGCCAGTAACTCCCTCGATCTCCAGGGTTTGGGGCTCAAACTTACTTAAGCGCGCGTCTAAATCTTTGTAGTTGGTTTTTTGACTTGCAATGAGCTCTTCACTTTGCTTTTGCAGATTTTCAATCTGACCGCGTAATTGGGCGTTCTCTGACTTGAGGCGCTCAATTTGACCTTGCAGCTCTAACTGAGTACTCGCCAATGTCTTGCGCAAATCCAAAATGGCTTTGCGCGCTTCATCATCTGAAAGAAGCGCCAACGCAGGCGTGGGCAGAATAAAAAAAACAGCAAGGGCGCCAGTTGCTAGCGCCCTTTTTAAATCGACATTCCAGGTCATTGCAGGAATTCTAAATTACTTGGGAACGTAAACAATGTCAGCACGGCGATTTTCTGCATACGCTGCATCCGTACTACCTTCTGCTTTGGGTTTTTCTTTACCAAAACTGACGGCTTCCATTTGTGCATCGGAGACGCCCATCAATGCCAGCGATTTACGTACCGCATCCGAGCGGCGTTGACCGAGGGCCAAGTTGTACTCGGTTGTGCCGCGATCATCCGTATTGCCTTGAATGATAATTTTTTGGGCTGTATTTTGCTTTAGAAAACTTGCATGGGTGGACAACATCTTTTGGTATTTGCCATCTACAGTGAACTCATCAAAACCAAAGTACACGCTACGCTCAAACAGAGGGCTTTTCGGATCGTTCCAGGGTTGCGAGCCAAATGCACCCGCTCCACCACTGCCACTAGCGCTATTAACGTCATCTAACTTCACGCCCGAAGAGCAAGCGGTTAGGAGGGCAACGAAGCCTAAGATAGCGAATCCAGCAGAGCGCCGAGCTATAGAAATCATGGTTGTAGTCCTTTTCAGAATGGGTAGTAGGCATTTATGACAATGCCGCTATGACTCTATTATGCCTTCTCGTCCCTGAATTAGAAAGGGATCACTAATCCATGAAGGGGCCCCAGGAAGGCTGTCTAACGTCAGACCCTGGAATACTCAGCACTTGTTTTGATTGGCCATCGACCGACACTGCGGCCAGAACCCGCTTGCCACCGACCCGAGTGGAGTACAGGATGTAGCGGCCATTGGCAGCAAAGGAGGGAGATTCGTCGTTGACAGTATCGGTCAAGGCGCGGGTCTCGCCGGTTGCTAAATTGAGGGTATGCACCCGAAAGCCACCACCCACGTTGGCGATGTAAGCCATGAGTTTGCCATCCGGCGATATCCGGGGCGAGGTTGCAAAAGACTGTTTAAAGGTTACCCGCTTAGCACCTTCCACCCGCTCACCTTCGGCGCTCATGCGGTAGATTTGCGGGTTGCCACCGCGATCGCTGGTGAAATAAATCGAGCGACCATCGGGAGAATATTGTGGCTCGGTATCGATCGTATTGCCTTGGGTCAAGCGACGTAAATTCGTGCCATCGGCATTTATGGCATAAATCTGGGTGTTGCCATCACGCGATAAGGCCAGTGCAACGGTTTGACCATTGGGTGACCAAGCGGGCGCACTGTTGTTGCCTTTTTGATTGGAGAGCGAAACGCGGCGACCCGTTGCCAGCTCATGCACATACACAACTGGTTTGCGATCCTCAAAGGAAACGTAGGCTACTTTTTTGCCATCGGGAGACCAGGATGGGGAAATAATCGGTTCAGCACTATTGAGTGCGTTACGAATATTTTGACCGTCGGCATCGGAGATAACCAAGCGATAGCGATTACCATCTTTAATCACATAGGAGAGGCGTGTTGAGAAGATCCCGCGCTCACCGAGCAACTTAAAGATGATGTCATCAGAAATCGTGTGCGCGGCTTGGCGCAGATTGTCGCTACTGGCGGTGATCAAGAGGCCATCTAAGCTCTGCTGCTTGCGAATATCAAATAGCTTGTAGCGGATTTCAAACTGGGTGGGACCGGTTTGCTTAACGGAGCCCACCACCAAAGCATCAGCACCACGGGCGGACCATGCACTGTAATTTGGTATGCCTTCATCACTCTCGCTAGCATTGCCACTCTCGGTATTTTTAAAGTAGCCGCTGCGCGCTAAGTTTTGGCGAATGATTTCCGTCACGCCGACGGGCAATTTCCCTTCGTCCACAAAACGCATTACCGCAATGGGGTAGAGGGATTGACCCACGCCCGTGATTTCAATATTCATTTGCGCTGCAACTGGACTGATAACGCTTACAGTTGTAATTAAGGCAATCAGGGGACGTAGAAGTCGCAAGAGGGTTGTCCGCATAGCATTAATCCTTGGGTTTGAAGGTGAGTCTCATTTGACGCATAGGAATGATGCCATTGTCGTCTTTCGGAAAGGTTTCTGCACGATCCAGCGCTTGTAAAACGGCTTGATCCCAGCCCTGAACGCCACTGGGTGTGACCACACTGCGTTTAAGGATTGCCCCATCGGGCGCGAGATCGACTAAGACGACTACGGCTGGATTGCCCGTCAGGGATTCCGGGTTGAACACAATGAGCGGCTTAATCTTGCGGCGCACCTTATCGGCGTACGCTGGCGGCGCATTGCCTCCGCCGCCCACACTGCTGCCGACTTGACCGCCACTGCCGCCCTCGGCGCCTGCTGCGGCGCGCAGCCTTGCCAGTTGATCGGCGCGGGCTTTTTCAGCGGCAGCGTTGGCTTTAATCTGGGCTGGTGTGAGTGCTTTTAATTCCTCTGATTTTTTGGGTTTCTCCGGCTCTTTGGCTTTTTCTTTGGCTGGTTTAGGAACTTCTTTCACCACCTCTTTTTTGGGCGGCTCTTTTTCCACCGGTTTTTTCTTGACCACAATATCCGCCACCTCTTCTTTGATGGGGGCTGGCGGTGGCGTTTCAGTGCGCTGGACTACTGGGGTGGAATCCCATAGTTCCACTTCTACTCCCCCAGGGGCGCTGGTACGCCAGTTAATGCCAATCGTGAACATCGCAATGAGTAGCAAGTGCGCGACGATCGAATACGAGAAGGCGCGTGCAGTACTTTCTGTTTTGATTGCTGGTGCCCGTGAAAAAGGCGAAGGCCATTGTTGTGCGGTATTCATGGGATCAGCATGCGCTGGAAGACGCGTCCATGAAATTACTGGCTTTTAACAGCAAGGCCAACCCGCTTTACGCCATTCTCTTTGAGTTTGGCCATGACATCCATCACCACTTCGTACTTCACGGATTTATCGGCTGCTAATACCACGGGTTGATCAGCGGATTTTTCTGCCTGGGTGCGTGCAAATGCACCGAGCTCCAGGCGGCTGAGGGTTTGCGATGCTTCGCCCTCACGTTTGACGGTAATATTTTCATTGGCGTCCACCGACAAAAAAATAGGAGGCAAGGCTTGGGTCTTTGCGCCACCAACCGTCGGTAAATTGACGATTCCGGGATTAACGGATGCTGCAGTCACCATAAAGATCACTAGCAGCACCAACATCACATCGATGTAGGGAACGACATTGATGTCCGACATCGCGCGGCGGCGATTGGATCGAAAGGTGGATCGACTGGATTGAGCCATGCGCTTAGCTATTCCTCAATGCGATCAATTAACGGTGGGCAGCTTGGCGCTGCAGGATGTTGGTGAACTCTTCCATGAAGGTTTCAAAGCGAATCGCTAAACGATCGATTTCAGTGGCATTGCTGTTATACGCAACTACCGCCGGAATCGCCGCAAATAATCCAATGGCGGTAGCGACTAGGGCTTCGGCAATGCCAGGTGCAACCGCAGCGAGAGTGGCATTTTGAACGTTAGCCAAGCCCTTAAATGCATGCATGATGCCCCAAACAGTTCCAAACAAGCCAATGTAGGGGGAAACCGAGCCTACGGAGGCCAGGAAGGGGAGATTCGCTTCTAAGGCGTCCATCTCGCGTTGGTAGGTGGCTTTCATGGCACGGCGCGCTGCATCGATTTCCCGTGCTTTTGAGAATTCCAGCATGCCACCCGCAAAAATACGCTCCATCACGGCGGAGCTGCGGTTATTGCGCTGAGCAGCCTCCAGAAGGGTATTGAGGTCGCCACCAGACCAAAAGTCACGCTCAAAGCGTTCGGTATCACGCCGTACGCCCCGCAGAGTCGATCCTTTCTTAAAAATCACGGTCCAGGATGCAATCGACATCGTAATGAGGATCAGCATGACCAGTTGGACGATCAAACTGGCATTGAGAATAAGGGATAAAAAAGAGAGGTCTTCGGTCGGGTTCATAGGTGTTTTGTATTATGTAGGTTGATTTTATCTAACCAATCCAACTAAATCAGGATTATCGCTATGTTTGACCGCCAAAACACCCTTGCCAAGACCGATTCCGAACTGTGGGCCGCAATTGAGAATGAAAATCGCCGCCAAGAAGACCACATTGAGCTGATTGCTTCTGAGAATTACACTTCGCCCGCCGTAATGCAGGCGCAAGGGTCCCAGTTAACCAATAAGTATGCTGAGGGCTATCCAGGCAAGCGCTATTACGGTGGTTGCGAGTTTGTGGACGTTGCAGAGCAACTGGCGATTGATCGCGTGAAGGCCTTGTTTGGGGCTGAAGCAGCGAACGTACAGCCCCATTGCGGCGCCTCAGCCAACCAAGCTGTTTTCTTGGCCTTCTTAAAGCCGGGCGACACCTTCATGGGCATGAGTCTGGCCGAAGGCGGCCACCTTACCCACGGCATGGCACTCAACCTCAGCGGCAAGTGGTTTAACCCCATTTCCTATGGGCTCGATCAAAACGAAGCCATTGATTACGAGCAAATGGAACGTTTGGCACGCGAGCACAAGCCAAAGTTAATCATTGCCGGCGCATCGGCGTATTCGCTCCACATCGACTTTGAGCGCTTTGCCAAAGTGGCAAAAGAAGTCGGCGCCATCTTTATGGTGGATATGGCCCACTACTCAGGCTTAATTGCTGCCGGCGTCTACCCTAACCCGGTGCCCCATGCTGACATCGTCACCTCAACCACCCACAAGAGTTTGCGCGGCCCACGTGGCGGCATTATTTTGATGAAAGCCGAGCATGAGAAAGCCATCAACTCCGCAGTCTTCCCAGGCTTGCAGGGCGGCCCATTGATGCATGTGATTGCTGCCAAGGCAGCTGCATTTAAAGAGGCCTTAGAGCCCGGCTTCAAGGATTACCAAAAGCAGGTGATTGCCAATGCACAAGCCTTGGCTAATACCTTAATTGAGCGTGGCTTACGCATCGTTTCAGACCGCACCGAGTCGCACGTGATGTTGGTTGATTTGCGTAGCAAAAATATGACGGGCAAAGAAGCGGAAAAAGTATTGGGCGATGCGCACATTACCTGCAATAAAAACGGCATACCCAATGACCCGCAAAAACCGATGGTGACGAGCGGCATTCGTTTGGGCTCGCCAGCGATGACGACCCGCGGCTTTAAAGAAGCTGAATCGATCCAGGTGGGTCACTTTATTGCTGACGTGCTCGATAACCCAAATGACGCTGCGAACATTGAGAAAGTCAAAGCCCAGGTGCATGCTCTAACGAAGCGCTTCCCGGTTTACGGGGGCTGATGCATGCGCTGCCCTTTTTGTCATGGTGAAGATACCCAGGTCATGGATACCCGGGTGTCGGACGAGGGCGATACGACGCGCCGCCGCCGCCGCTGTGCCAGCTGTGACAAGCGCTTTACCACTTATGAGCGTGCAGAGTTAACCTTTCCCGCGATCGTAAAAAAGAACGGCAGCCGGGTTGATTACAGCCATGACAAGCTAGCTAGTTCACTCAAGTTAGCACTGCGTAAGCGCCCAGTATCATCCGATTTAGTCGATGAAGCGATTGCCAGCATTGAAGAAAAACTGGTTGCAACGGGTGAGAAAGAAATTACCAGTGACCGGATTGGTGAGCTCGTGATGCGTGAACTCAAGCGCCTCGATAAGGTCGCCTACATTCGCTTTGCATCGGTCTACCGCAGCTTTGCTGATATCGAGTCGTTTGAGAGCGCGCTTAAAGAATTAAAGTAATTGTGCTTGAGTTGCAATCTTGGGTTACCAATCATTCGAGCAGCAGCAAACCCTATCTGCCGTAAAGATATAAATTACTTTAGTACCGCAAAGATCGAATTCGTAATGTCATCCACCGTACCCGTGCCGCTGACCTTGCGATAAGCAGGTGGTTTAACCTTTGTTGAGTCGCCGCTAGCAGCCCAGCTGGAGTAGTACTCCACCAAGGGACGTGTTTGGTCGGTGTAGACCTGCAGGCGCTTGCGCACGGTTTCTTCTTTGTCGTCATCGCGCTGAATTAAGGGCTCGCCCGTGACATCGTCTTTGCCTTCTACTTTGGGCGGATTAAATTTGATGTGGTAACTGCGGCCTGAGGCGGGATGAACACGACGACCACTCATGCGATCAATGATGGCATCAAAGGGGACATCGATTTCAAGTACAAAGTCGATTGGCACGGCGGCATCTTTCATCGCCTGTGCTTGGGGGATGGTGCGCGGAAAGCCATCAAACAAATAGCCATGTTTGCAGTCTGATTCTTTGAGACGGTCTTTAACTA
>JBIILR010000048.1:0-10355 GCA_044338365.1 Polynucleobacter sp.
CGACTGGGAGTCGCTCGCTCGGCCATGGCGAAAGCGCCTCCATGGCAATAAGGGCTCATCCTATGCAATGCAGGACGATCCGGGCTTACGGGATTTCCGTTGGCAGCTCGAAGAACTCCGTGTGGCCCTGTTTGCGCAGGAACTCAAAACCCCAACCCCAATGTCTTTAAAGCGCCTGGAAAAGGTTCTTGCAAACCTGCGTTAAGCCACAAACTGCTTACAATAGGCATATAGATCAACTTTATTTTGTAAACAGGCCATTGACGTGCATACACCCAGATTTTTTCACCTTACCTCAAGGTCAGTGGTTGCTCTTGTGCTTGCTTTTATTTTCACAGGCGTTGTACACGCTGCTAAGCCAACAGAGCCGACGCTTGCCGTTGTTTTAAATTCCGGCGACGCTAGCGTGAGTCTGGTCGATATGAAAACCCGCACCGTCACGAAAACCATGCCTATCGGCAAAGAGCCGCATCACGTCATGTTGACGCCCGATGAAAAAACCTTATTGGTTGCAAATGCAGTGGGAAATGATATTGCCTTGATGAATCCATTGACAGGCGAGGTAACGGGACGCATTCCAAAAATCATCGACCCATATCACATTGGCTACTCTCCCGATAACCGCTGGTTTATTACTGCGGCAAACCGCTTGGACCGCGTTGACATTTATTCTGCCAACGGGGCTGATTTAAAGTTAGCTAAAACGATTGCCGTTGGTAAAACGCCAAGCCACATTGCATTTACTGCGGATAGTAAGCTTGCATTTGTAACGATGCAGGATTCAAACGATCTTGCTGTGATTGATTTAGCAAATCAGACCTTGTTATGGAAGATACCAACCGGGCCCGCACCCGCTGGACTTTGGATGACGCCGGGAGATCAGTACCTTTTGGTTGGCATTACTGGCGGCGACTATGTGCAGGTGCTCGACTGGCGTAATCGCCGCGAAGTCAAAAGGATTTTTACGGGCAAAGGTGCTCACAACTTTCGACCACAGGGCGATCGCAAGCACGTTTTTGTAACCAATCGTATTGCTTCCAGCATTTCCCTGATTAATATGCAGACCCTGGAAAAGGTGGGCGATATCACTGGCTTGCCAGCGGGACCCGATGATATGGAGCTAACACCGGATGGTAAGCAACTGTGGGTTACCTTTCGGTTTGCACGCAAAGCAGGCGTGATTGACGTACCGTCCATGAAGTTAATGAGTGTGATTCCGGTAGGTAAATCACCGCACGGCATTTTCTTTCACCCGCGCGCACCTTGGGAGTAATGCATCGCATGCGCTTTCCAATTAGGCCCATTCTTTGTTTATCGCTTTTCTTAGCCTCTCTAATGGGGGTGAGCCTAGCTCAAGCAAAAACCTGTCAAAAGCCGATTTACCTTACCTTTGATACTGGCAATATGGCGGTAGCAGAAACGGTTGCCGCTATTTTAAATCGGCAGCAAGTGAAAGCCACTTTCTTTTTGGCCAATGAAAAAACCGTTCGTGGCGACTATGCCTTAGACGATAGCTGGAAACCCTTTTGGCAGGATCGGATCAAAGAAGGGCACCAGTTTGGTAGCCATACCTATGATCATGTCTACTTTGTGAAAGACCTGCCAGCAAATTCAGCTGGTGATGCACGGGTCAAAATGAAGCCGCAGTTCGGTGCCAACGCCAATCAAGTCAAGTCTATGAATGGCGCTGAAGTCTGTGCGGAGATTAATCGGGTGAACACCCGTTTTCAGGAGCTCAGTAATCGACCCTTGGATCCGATTTGGCGTGCTGCAGGAGGCAAGACTTCTCCGCGGCTGCTGGCGATGGCAGAGCAGTGTGGGTATCGCCACATTGGCTGGACACCTGCCGGATTTTTAGGGGATGAGTTGAGCTCGGAGAGTTTCCCTAATCAAGTCCTTTTAGAAAAATCTTTGCGATCGGTTAAGCCGGGCCACATTACGATGGCGCATTTGGGTATTTGGTCGCGTAAAGATGCTTGGGCTCCGGCTGTCTTAGAGCCACTTATTGAAGGCTGGAAACGCAAAGGCTATTGCTTTGATGTTCTCCCTTTAGGTTCAGCAAAGGCAAGGCCAGCATGAGTCTGGTTGATGCCGATTTAGGTGTCACTCGCTTGTATGGCGAAGTACAAGAGAGTCTCTATCGTCACGTCGTAGAGCCAATTTTATTTCAGCTGCATTGGATTGGATTGGCTGAAGATGCCTACGACGGCGTCGAGTGGTTCATGCTGGGCGTTCTGCAAATTGCCATTATTGTGTTTGTTTTGCGGACCTGGGAGCGATTTAATCCAGCCGAGGACCAAGGTGCGCACGTAAAAGCCAAATGGCCTGATGTGGCCTATACGCTTTTTCATCGACTAGGCTTTTTTCAAGTATTTATTTTCCTTGCATTCTCTGGACTATTTTTCCAGATGCAATCGGTTTTGCACGATTGGCGCTTTGAACGACTCAATGTTGAAGATTGGTGGCCTGGTGTCACCACCATTCCACTAGTGAGCTTTTGCATTTACCTGGTGATGCTGGACTTTGTTGAATATGTCTATCACCGCGGCTCCCATCGATTTCAGTGGTGGTGGCAATTGCATACCTTGCACCATAGCCAAGTGGCCATGAATGCCTGGTCAGATGATCGCAATCACGTTGTCGATGACATCATGCATGCACTCGTCTTTGCATTCTTTGCCTTACTGTTTGGCGTCTCTCCAGGCCAGTTTGTCTTTTTGGTTGTCGTCAGTCAGTTGATCGAAAGTTGGCAGCACGCGAACCTAAAAATACACTTAGGTATTGGGCGCTACTTCTTGATTTCGCCGATGTTCCATCGCATGCACCATGCCGTTGGCTACGGGCATGAGGCCATCGGTAAGCCGGGCGTATTGGGTGGCTGTAATTTTGGTGTTTTGTTTCCGTGGTGGGATATGCTTTTTAAAACAGCGGTATTTCCAAACGCGGTTTATCCCACGGGAGTACGTGGCGTCCATGTTTCTGATTCGATTTGGGCTCAGCAGTGGCAAGGATTGCGTCACTCCTATCTTCATTTATTTAACTTGAGGCGAAAGTAAGCCAATGCAAGGCGTCCAAAACGTATTTCGTTCCCTTGGTTTAGCCGTGGTGGGTACGATGCATCCCCGTATGCTCTGGCTGAGTTTTCGGCCTTTTTTGATTGTGTCGATTTTCTGGGGCATTGCCATTTGGTTGATATGGTCGCCTGCGCTGGATATTCTGCGGGTGTTTTTAACGACTTCTATTTTTACCAGCTGGATCCAAACCGTATTGACCTGGGTTGGTCTTGATGAGGCGCGTGCTTGGATCGCCCCTTTGTTTTTGGTGATGCTCTTAATTCCTTTAATCGCAACCAGCTTGCTGGTCTACATCGCTTTTTCAACCGTTCCAGCGATTGTTGCTAGTGTGATGCGGCAGGGTACGTATCAGGGTATCGAAGCGCTAGGCAAGGGTGGCATGATCGGCAGTTTTTTCTACACCATTTGGTCTGCGTTCATTTGTTTGGCTTTAATCATGTTGACTTTGCCGGTATGGTGGGTTCCGCCGCTAGTCGCTATATTGCCGCCTCTGTTGTGGGGATGGCTAACCATGCGCTTAATGTCGTATGACGTTTTGCTCAAGCACGCCACCACTGCCGAGCGCGATATGTTGCTCGAGCGCTATCGCTGGGAGTTATTGGGCATGGGTGTTGCGGCCGGTATGCTCGGTGCAGTGCCTACTTTCTTTTGGGCAACGTCTGCACTGGCTTTGGTTTTATTTCCCTTTGTTAGCTTTGTGGCGCTTTGGGTCTACTCCATTATCTTTGTCTTTGCCGCGCTGTGGTTTGCCCATTTCTTATTGGGCGCACTCAAAGAATTACGTGCAACGGAAGAGGCCAAAACGCCGAAGGTGGAGCACACTGTGATTGATATGGAGGCATCGTAAATGGCCGCCATAGATACCAAATCGCCACGTCGCTTTGGCTTAATTGTGATTGGCGATGAAATTTTATCGGGCCGTCGCGCTGATAAACACCTCAGCAAAATGATTGAGTTGCTCAATGAGCGCGGCCTGACTTTATCGTGGGCCCGTTATGTGAGCGATGATCCAGACCAAATTGTGCAGTGCCTAAAAGAAACCTTCGCTAGCGGCGATGTTGTGTTTAGTACCGGTGGGATCGGCGCTACCCCCGATGACCATACGCGTGCGAGTGCGGCTAAAGCATTGGGTTTAGAGATCGAATTGCATCCGGAGGCAAAGGCACTGATTGCCAATCGCATCATCACCATGGCAGAGGGTGATGCGGCAAAAGCCGATTTATCGCTTGCCGAGAATCAGCATCGCTTTAAGATGGGTGAGTTTCCGGCGGGCTGCGAAATCATCCCCAATCCATACAACCAAATTCCGGGATTCCGAATTCAGGAGCACCATTTTTTCCCTGGATTTCCGGTGATGGCGGCGCCCATGATGGCCTGGTGCCTCGATCACCACTATCCGCACCTATTTCATCAAGATAACTGGCTGGAAAAAAGTTTTATTGTTCCCGAGGGCATTGAATCGCGCCTAACACCGCTGATGGAAGAGATTGAACATCGTTTTCAAGGTGTCAAAGTCTTTAGCTTGCCGTCCGTAGGGGATCCCGTACGGGGCGGCGTCTATGCCCGCCGGCATATTGAATTGGGTGTCAAAGGCAGCGCCGATACGGTGCATCCGGCTTGGGAGGCCCTTCGACAAGGGACTCAAGCCTTAAATTATGAAATCCACGACCCAATTAAGCACTAATTTAGTGCATAAACCCGAGTAACCCCCTCTTTTAGGCACTTTACTAGTGCAATAATAGTCATTCAAGCGGTTCGCTTTCGATACATTGCATACATCGAGTAAGTGTTGCGCGCATCAACAGGGCATACCACCGATTACAGAATTCGTTTCACTTATTGAGGAGATTTGCATGACAAAAACCGTCGCTGACGTAATGAAGTTGGTTAAAGAAAAAGAGTGCACCTTTGTTGACTTTCGCTTTGTAGATACCAAAGGCAAAGAGCAACACACGACTGTGCCCATTTCGCATTTCAACGAAGATAAGTTTGAAAGCGGTCATGCATTTGACGGTTCTTCGATTGCCGGCTGGAAGGGTATTGAAGCCTCCGATATGTTGTTGATGCCAGACCCAACTGCTGCTTACATCGACCCCTTCTATGAAGAGCCAACTTTAGTAATTACCTGCGACGTAATCGAGCCATCGGATGGCAAAGGCTACGATCGTGATCCACGCTCGATCGCCAAGCGTGCTGAAGCCTATTTAAAGGGAACTGGACTAGGCGATACCGCCTTCTTTGGTCCAGAGCCTGAGTTCTTTATTTTTGATGGCGTTCGCTGGGGCGACAACATGAAGGGTTGCTTCGTTAAGATTGATTCGGAAGAGGCCCCTTGGTCATCGTCTGCTGAGATTGAAGGCGGTAATACCGGCCACCGTCCTGGTAAAAAAGGCGGTTACTTTCCAGTAGCTCCGGTTGATACCTTCCAAGACATGCGTTCTGAAATGTGTTTGATTTTGGAGTCCATGGGCATTCCAGTCGAAGTACATCACCATGAAGTTGCTGGCCAAGGTCAAAACGAATTAGGTACCCGCTTTAGCACACTAACGCAGCGCGCGGACTGGACGATTTGGCAAAAGTATGTGGTGCAAAACGTAGCCCATGCCTATGGCAAGACTGCTACCTTTATGCCTAAGCCCATCGTTGGTGACAATGGTTCCGGTATGCACGTCCACCAGTCGGTATGGAAAAACGGTGAGAACTTGTTTGCTGGCAACGGTTATGCCGGTCTTTCTGAATTTGCCTTGTTCTACATCGGCGGCATCATTAAGCATGCCCGTGCACTGAACGCCATTACTAATCCAGGTACCAACTCGTATAAGCGTTTGGTTCCCGGCTTTGAGGCGCCAGTGAAGTTGGCTTACTCTGCGCGTAACCGTTCTGCTTCGATTCGGATTCCACACGTATCGAATCCAAAAGGTCGCCGTATTGAAACCCGCTTCCCAGATCCATTGGCCAACCCATACCTGTGCTTCTCGGCACTCTTGATGGCTGGTTTGGACGGAGTGCAGAACAAGATTCATCCAGGCGAAGCTGCCGATAAGAATTTGTATGACTTGCCACCAGAGGAAGATGCAAAGATCCCAACCGTATGCCATAGCTTAGATCAGGCTTTGGATTGCTTGGATAAGGATCGTGAGTTCTTAACCCGTGGTGGTGTGTTTACCAATTCGATGTTAGATGCGTACATTGATTTGAAGATGGAAGAGGTTACTCGTTTCCGTATGACGACGCACCCCATCGAATTTGACATGTACTACTCACTTTAATTGCAGGAGTAATCCTTGAGCGCAGGTATATTGCGCAATTCGTTCAAAGGGGCAGCTTCGGCTGCCCCTTTTGTTCCGAACTTGCTGGATCAATTACCCAATGCCATCATTATTTTTGATGGTAAGACCAAGCATTTGTTTTACGCTAACCCCGCTGCTGAGGCTGCGCTCGACCTTTCCCGTAAGGCCATCGTAGGCCATCTGCTGGGCGAACTTTTTGCCGATAATCCAGCGCTGGGTGGGATGATTGATGAGGTTGCGAACAGCGTTACGGCGGCCCAGCGCCAAGAAATGATCCTGCAGGTATTTCCAAACACCATTCACTATGACGCTGTTCCAGCGCATGTGGTGATTGCCTTATTGGAGGAGCCGGACCTGATGCTGATGGAATGGTTCCAGCTTGACCAGCAGTTACGCAGTGAGCGTGACGAGCGCGTCACACAGCAGGTAGAGGCCAATAAGCAGTTAATGCGGAATTTGGCGCATGAGATTAAAAACCCCTTAGGCGGTATTCGTGGTGCAGCTCAGCTTTTGGAATTCGAGCTTCCTGAAAAGGCATTGCGTGAATACACCCAAGTCATCATTAAAGAGTCAGACCGCCTTCAGACCCTAGTTGATCGCTTGCTAGCGCCGCACCGGCGAGCCCATACAAGCGAGTTAATTAATGTGCATGAGGCTTTGGAGCGCGTGCGCAGTTTGGTATTGGCTGAGTTTCCGAGTGGCTTGCGCATTATTCGCAACTATGACACGAGCTTGCCCGACATTATTGGCGACAAAGAACAGCTGATTCAGGCGGTTCTCAATATTGCCCACAACGCCGCTCAAGCACTGGCCGAAGAAATACGCCGCGGTACCGCGGTCATTGAGTTTCGTACCCGCGTAGCGCGTTCGGTGACGATTGCAAAGCAGCGTTACAAGCTAGCCCTAGATTTGCACGTGATTGACAACGGTCCCGGAATTCCGGATGAGATTCGGGATCGCATCTTTTTCCCACTGGTCAGTGGCCGTGAAGGCGGCAGCGGTTTAGGTCTTACGTTAGCGCAAACATTTGTGCAGCAGCATCAGGGATTTATTGCCTGTGAGAGTCAGCCTGGTAGGACGGACTTTCATATTCAGATACCGTATCGCAAGCAGGAGTTACCAGCATGAGCAAATCAGTGTGGATTGTGGACGACGACCAATCGATCCGTTGGGTTCTGGAAAAGGCATTGACTCGGGAAGGTCTGTCTCACCGTAGCTTTACCAATCCAAACGATGTACTCAACGCGCTTGAGAATGAATCTCCGCAGATTTTGATTTCCGACATTCGCATGCCAAGGGGCAACGGCCTGGATCTCCTGCAACACGTCAAGGCTACGCATCCGAATTTGCCAGTCATTGTGATGACTGCGTATTCTGATTTGGATTCGGCAGTATCTTCATTTCAAGGTGGCGCGTTTGAGTATCTGACTAAGCCATTTGATTTAGAAAAGGCGATTGAGTTAATCCGCAGAGCAATCGGGGAGAGTGAGCGTGCTCAGCCTGCGGCAAAAGAGCCGCGCTATTGGCAGCAAGAAACACCCGAGATTATTGGGCAAGCGCCTGCGATGCAAGAAGTCTTTCGATCGATTGGCCGTTTGGCGCAGTCCCATGCAACGGTTCTGATTACGGGGGAATCAGGCACTGGAAAAGAATTGGTTGCCAGGGCGCTGCATAAACACAGCCCACGCGCCAAGGGACCGTTTGTTGCCTTCAATATCACAGCCATTCCAAAAGACCTGCTTGAGGCAGAGTTGTTTGGCAACGAGCGTGGGGCATTCCCCGGGGCTCAAACCATGCGTCGGGGGCGTTTTGAGCAAGCCGACGGTGGCACACTGTTTCTCGATGAGATCGGTGATATGCCATTTGATTTGCAAACCCGTTTACTGCGCGCATTAAGCGATGGTCATTTTTATCGTGTGGGTGGGCATGACCCGATTCGAGCCAATGTACGCATTATTGCCGCGACGTATCAAAATTTAGAGTCGCGCGTGGCGGCTGGCTTATTCCGAGAAGATTTATTGCACCGCTTAAACGTGATTCGATTGCGCTTGCCGGCACTGCGCGAACGCACAGAGGATATTCCTGTATTAGCGCGCCATTTTATGCAGCACTGCGCTAAGGCTTTAGCGGTCGAGCCAAAGCGTTTATCCGATGAGGCCATCAACGTTATTTCGGAAAAACCATTTCCTGGCAATGTGCGCCAACTTGAAAACCTGTGCCATTGGCTAACGGTCATGTCTCCTGCCGCTGAAATTGGTGTCAGCGACTTACCGGCCGATTTGGACATGCACAGCGGCATGACCGAAGCAGTAGAGGCCGAGGAGCAGGGTGGCACTGTAATCACAACGCAGCGCAATGCGCCCGGCGATTGGGAAAGTGGACTGGGACGGCTCGCAGTTAAAATGCTGCAAGATGGTCATAAAGATGTATTTGATGCATTGACCTTGCGTTTTGAAAAGGCGATATTGCAAGCAGCACTTGAGGTGACGCGCGGTCGGCGCGTTGAA
Organism: Polynucleobacter sp.; assembly: GCA_044338365.1. Lineage (GTDB taxonomy): Bacteria > Pseudomonadota > Gammaproteobacteria > Burkholderiales > Burkholderiaceae > Polynucleobacter. The sequence continues at coordinate 8,872 of JBIILR010000048.1, forward strand.
GCGGCGCAGCGTTTAGGCATAGGCCGCAACACGATTACACGTAAATTACATGAATTGGGTATCGATGACTGATGTAACGCGGATTGCTGCTTGGAACGTTAATTCCATTAAGGTACGGCTGCCGCAGGTATTGCGCTGGCTAGAGTCCCAAGAAAAAGCACGCACGCCAATCGATGCACTTTGCCTTCAGGAGCTCAAACTTACGGACGATAAGTATCCGCATGCGGAGTTTGAGGCGGCTGGCTACATGAGCCTTGTTGCTGGCCAAAAAACCTATAACGGCGTAGCCATCATCGTACGTAAGGCAGCTTTAGCAGCAATTGCCACTGATGCAGCCACCACGTTTCTTAAGCCAATTCGAAACATCCCTGGAAATGATGATGAGCAGCAGCGCATCCTCGCAGCAACTATCCCATTTGCAGGCACTCAGCCCATTAGACTGGTCTCGGCCTACTTTCCCAATGGCCAGTCTCCGGATAGCGAGAAGTTTCAATACAAGTTAGTGTGGCTAAAGGCATTGCAAACCTGGTTACAGGCCGAACTCAGCAGCCATCCGCGCTTGGCTTTATTGGGTGATTTTAATATTGCCCCCGAAGATCGCGATGTGCATGAGCCCGCAAAGTGGCTTGGGCAAAACCTGGTATCACCAGAAGAGCGCAGTGCGTTTGCGCAATTAATTGGCCTAGGACTTTCGGATTCATTTCGGCTGTTTGATCAGGCGCCTAAAGCATTTAGTTGGTGGGACTACCGCATGATGGGCTTTCGGCGCAACGCCGGCATGCGCATCGACCATGTGCTCTTAAGCAAAGCACTCAAGGAGTGCTGCGTTGCCAGTCGGATCGATAAAGAGCCGCGCACCTGGGAGCAGCCCTCTGATCACGCCCCCGTGATTGCCGACCTTTCTTTGTAATGCCATCTACGTTGACATTCATTTGGCTTGAGTATTAAACGTGTCAGAGTAAAACTTGTCAAGTATTGGTAATTTGTTACGATTAGCAAGCCCAGATATTACTATTCATTCCAAGCGCATCGTTAATCAAAGGATTGGTTTATGCAATTTGACTTTCATTTCACCAAATCAATTATTGTAAAAAGAGGCGGATCATCCGATCTTGCGAAGATTATTCAAGATCGCAACGGTAGTTCAGTTTTCATCGTTACGGATCCTGGGGTTCTTTCGGCGGGACTTTTAGATTCTGCTTTGCTCACCTTTAAGTCTCTAGGCATTCATTGCCAAGTTTATTCAGAAGTTCATGCTGACCCCTCCATTGCTGTAATCGAAAAAGCTGTAAAAGCAGCTCAAAACTGCAAGTCGGACTATATCGTTGGATTTGGTGGTGGTAGCTCAATGGACGTTGCTAAGTTGGTTGCGTTATTGGCACTTGGTAAAGAGAAGTTAGAAGATATTTATGGAATTGATAAGGTTAAGGGCCCGCGCCTACCATTGATTTTGATACCCACCACTGCAGGGACCGGTTCTGAAG
>JBIILR010000161.1:0-3094 GCA_044338365.1 Polynucleobacter sp.
GCTTTTTGCTAGGCCTGCATTTACAAGATCAAGTCTTAACGACCCGTCAAATCCTGATTGACCTCAAGAAAATCTAGTACCCTATGCCAATGAATACCCTAGAGCTTGGCATCAACATCGATCACGTCGCAACTTTGCGCAATGCCCGCGGCACAGCCTATCCCGATCCCATTCGAGCTGCGCGTCTGGCAGAAGAGGCGGGGGCAGATTTAATTACATTGCATTTGCGTGAGGATCGGCGTCACATCAAAGATGCCGATTTAATCGCGCTTCGCCCCTTAATAACAACGCGTATGAATCTGGAGTGCGCCGTTACCCCCGAGATGATTGCAATTGCGTGCCAGATCAAGCCGCATGATGTTTGCCTTGTACCCGAAAAGCGTGAAGAGGTCACTACCGAAGGAGGCCTCGATGTCGCCGGCCATTTTGAGGCGGTCAAACAGGCTACTACCCAGCTCGTCGATGCAGGCATTCGGGTGTCCCTATTTATCGATCCTGAAGAAAAGCAGATCATGGCCGCCAGCAAAGCAGGCGCGACCGTGATTGAATTGCACACCGGGCGCTATGCTGACTTGGCTGGCGATGCGCAGATACGCGAGTTGGAGCGCATTCGTACTGCCGCGCAATACGGAAAAAAACTTGGCTTACGCGTTAATGCGGGCCATGGTTTGAATGAGGCTAATGTGAGCCCCATTGCCACCATTGCCGAGCTATCCGAGCTGAATATTGGGCACGCGATTGTGGCCGAGGCGCTGTTTAAAGGGTGGCAAAAAGCCATTCTGGACATGAAGGCCTTAATGGTGCGCGCCCGGACTTCTTCGACCTCGGTATAGACCCATGATCGTCGGCATTGGTACGGATATTTTGCAAATGGAGCGCTTGATCGCTGCTTATGAGCGGACGCAGGGTCGATTGGCAGAGCGTATTTTAGGCAAAGACGAATTGGTGGTATTTCATCAGCGTTTAGCGCGCAATCAGAAGCGGGGCATGGCTTACTTAGCTACGCGCTTTGCCGCCAAAGAGGCGTTTTCAAAGGCGATTGGCTTAGGCATGCGCATGCCGATGGCATGGCGCTTACTGCAAACCTTAAATGAACCCAGCGGTAAGCCAGTCACTCATTATTCCGGGCCTCTCGCCGACTTTATGCTCGAGCGCAACTGGCATGCTGAAGTGACCGTGAGTGACGAGCAAAATATGGCCATTGCATTTGTGGTGGTGAGTCATGGTACCCCCATCATCACCAGTTACGATCCCAGTAATTACATTGGGTAGTTAGTACGGTCAACGTCATTCATCCCTCTTTTACCTAAAGGAAATCACCGGTGGCATCCATTCATCAACCTGGCCCCATTACCTTAGATGTTGTTAGTCTAGAACTCACTCCAGACGACTGCCGCCGCATTGAGCATCCCTTAACCGGCGGTGTCATTTTATTTAGTAGAAACTTTGCTAATCGCAAGCAGCTGACTGCACTGACGCGCAGCATTAAGGCCATACGGCCGGATGTCTTGATATCGATTGATCATGAGGGTGGTCGCGTGCAGCGCTGCAGGACCGATGGATTTACGCATTTACCTGCCATGCGTAAATTAGGCGAACTCTGGATGCAAGCCCCGAAGAAAAGCAAGGCTGCTTACGCCTCAGAGCCTGCGATTGCAGCAATGACTGCAGCAACTGCTTGTGGCTATATTTTGGCAGCAGAGCTGCGCGCCTGCGGCGTTGATTTTAGTTTTACGCCGGTACTGGATCTCGACTTTGGTCGCAGTGGTGTGATTGGCGATCGTTCATTTAGTTCAGATCCACAGATTGTGTATGCCCTTGCCAAGGCGCTGAACTCGGGACTTCAACTGGCTGGAATGGCCAACTGCGGTAAGCATTTTCCTGGACACGGTTGGGCAGAAGCGGATTCGCATATAGCCATTCCAGTAGACGAGCGCTCCCTAAATACCATCTTGCAATGCGATGCCAAGCCCTACGAGTGGCTTGACTTAAGCCTAGCTGCTGTTATGCCAGCGCATGTAATTTACCCCAAGGTGGATAGCCTTCCTGCGGGATTTTCTACGGTTTGGTTGCAAACCATCTTGCGCCAGCAATTGGCGTTTGAGGGCGTGATCTTTAGTGATGATTTATCGATGGAAGGCGCTAGTGTGGCTGGTAATGTTGTGAAAGGTGCGGATTTGGCCTTATCGGCAGGATGCGATGCTGTATTGATTTGTAATCGACCCGATCTTGCAGATCAATTAATTCATGATCTGAAGGTTTCAAAAGCAAAGCTAGAAAAATCTGCGATTCGTTTAAATCGCTTGATGCCGACTTCAGTGGCCTTAGCATGGACCGATCTACAGGCGGAAACGCAATACCAGCGCTCTAAAGCTTACCTTAAGCAGTTGAACTTAATTAAATAAAGCGATGGATTTTATTAAGATCGAGTCACTCTTTCCCATTCAGAAACGATAAATTTCTTTACAGATTCACCTTGGGACCTTGCACAGATAATTGTATCTATATCGACCGGCTGATATATTTTTTGCAGCCTTAGCGAGTCACCCTCGGTTGAAAAATTGGGCATCCAAGATCCCCAGAAAAATCCAATACTTTCTAATTCGAGATAGGCATTTGCTGCTGTTTCCTGCTCAATTGGAATATCTAAATAAATGGATGCCAGATTGAGGGATTCGAGTTTCATGAGTTCATGTTTGACTGCAGCAACTAAATCACTCCCGATCCGATCGATTGCAATATTTGCAGTCTGGATGCTGGAATTAATGACAGTATGAAAAGTCGTTGTTCCGTTAGCCGCTATATTCGAAACTACTATATTGCGTTGAAGGTTTAAATCACTTACTAATGCGGTTGCATGTTCAGCATGTTGGGCCGGCATAAAGATGGTATGTGGACGATCATTTAACTGCAAATAAAAAGCGAGCAATGACATGCGAGTATCTGGATGATTTTCTAGGCCCTTCATGGATATAGTGCCTGGAGTATTACCGATAAACAAGCCCGTTTCTTTGGCATTAAAGGCAATCATTTCATATTGGCTATATGGATGGTTTGTTACGCACTCGGTCCAAAATCCTGGCAAAGCAAGTTC
>JBIILR010000049.1:0-10213 GCA_044338365.1 Polynucleobacter sp.
CGCAATGCACCCATTTCATTTGGCTTTTCCGGTCGACAATTTGGAGTCCGCCCGTCACTTTTATGGCGGTCTTTTGGGCTGCCCCGAAGGGCGTAGCTCCGATGAGTGGATCGATTTCAATCTGTTTGGCCATCAAATCGTTGCCCATTTAGCGCATGGTGAGGCCATCAATGACGTCCATTCCGATGTGGATGGAAAAAAAGTGCCTGTTCGGCATTTTGGAATCGTGCTCTCCATGCCCGAGTGGGAAGCCATGGCCGATAAGCTCAAAAAGGCGGGTGTTGAGTTTGTGATTGAGCCCTACATTCGGTTTAAGGGCGAGGTCGGTGAGCAGGGAACCATGTTCTTCTTAGACCCATCGGGCAATGCCATCGAATTCAAGGCAATGGCCCAGCCAGATCGCCTGTTTGCTAAATAAGCAACTGCTACAATTTTAGTTTCCGTCGGGGCGTAGCGCAGCCTGGTAGCGTACATGCATGGGGTGCATGTGGTCGGAGGTTCAAATCCTCTCGCCCCGACCATCGAATTTCTTCATTCGCCTTTTAGCGAGCACATTCATGAGCCTCTCCCAAACCCAGCCCACATCGTATTTTGGGCTCACCATTCCCTTCCTCGATTTCATTGGCGTGGTTCCAGACTTTGCTGAGAACGGCAAGTCCCGCATTTGCTTAGACTTGCGACCAGAGCATCTGAATAGCTTTCAGGTGGGTCATGGGGGCCTTAGCATGACCCTGCTTGACTTTGCCATGGCTGCAGCCGCTCGGAGCGTTCATCCCGATGCCAAAGGCATGGTGACGATCGACATGACTGTTAGCTTTATGCGCCCATCCACTGGCAAGCTGATTATTGAGGGCAAACTCCTCAAGGCAGGCAAAAACATCAACTATTGCGAGGGTGAGGTTATTAATGAGGCGGGCGTGGTTACTGCAAAGGCTTTAGGTAGTTTTATGATGCGCCGCTAGATAATCGCCGTAATCTAGAATAAATAATAATATTTATAACGATTATTCTTCAAATTTTGTCATTAATAAATAATAATCTTACATAAATACTATTTTTAATTGTTCATTCGGCAATAAGGGAATTATTTAGTATCTTTTATTTAATAATGTGTATATAATAAAAAGGCCATTATTGATATGGTTTATTAATTATTAACTATTGCCGGAGATATTCAAACTATGCCTTCCTATCAGGAATTATTAGCCCAGCGGGAACAGCTGGACAAACAAATTAAAGAAGCAGTTCAGCGGGAAAAAGCCGATGGTATAGCCAAGGCGAAGGTAATTATTGAGCAATATGGCTTAAATGCATCCGATTTGTTTAGCCGTAAAGCCGGCAGTAGCCGCGGACCCAGCGGTAAGGTGGCTCCAAAATACCGCGATCCCGCAACCGGTGATACCTGGACGGGCCGCGGTAAGGCCCCTAAATGGATTGAAGGTAAAAATCGAAGTTCATTCGCTATCTAACTGATTTAATTAATTTTATGTATTAAAAAGGCCGTCGTTGACGGCCTTTTTCTTCGCTTTTCATGTTTTGGATTAAGTCATCGCATGCTGGCCCCATTCGCATTTACGGCCCATTCCTTCCAAAAAGACCGATTCCAGCAGAGCAAATCGGTTTGGGTTTGGATTGCTTAAGCCTGAATCGACGCTAGTTGCGGGGTAGCCTAATATCAATGGGTTTTCGGTAATCACCATTTCTTCGGCCTCCAAGGCCTCTTTTTCGCTGGGGGCTGGCTTTAGAACCCCGGCATTTTCACCTGCCAGCTGCAATACACCCGGATGCAGCTGGATGAATCCCTCATCGACCAATATAGGGATGCGCTGCGTACGGCTATTTTTACTTAGATAATGGATTAAATGCACCTGTTCCACTGGCGGGATTAATGCATCGAGGTAAATCAGATCGGGCGCAATGGAAACGGCCTGCATTAAACCCTCTAGGCTGTCCATGGATATTTCCATATCTACTTTGAGTTGCCAATCGAGCATGGCGTTGGCCAATTCCAGGCTATTTTCGGTGCGGCGAAAGATGCCCATTAATACGCAATGCGTACTGGCCTTTTGCCGCATGCTGCGTTGCCGCCGCTGCAATTGCTGCTGTAGGGAGCTAGCCAAAATGCGGCGATGCCCGCCTCGCGTTTTCCAGGCAATTAACTCCCCCAGTTCCACCATTTTTTGAACGGTGCCCAGGGATACATTAAGTACTTTGGCGCTTTGACGGGTGCTGAGGTATTCCAAGTCAGGGGTTATGGCTTTCATTTTTCCTTAATTTGCTAATGTTGTAGGAGATTTAAAGCATAAAAAGCATTTCAACTTGAATCTATCAGGATAGGATGAAATAAATGTAGGAAACATCCTATTTAATGGTCAGGAAATTCCATCATTCGGCAAGGAAATACAGAGGCACAGTTGGAAGATGGCAGTATTCGTGTTAAATTGAACTTGTATTTGAATACGCAATGATCAATCTGTAGAGGGTGAAGCCCTTGTGCAGACGGTTTAATCCACAGTCTTTTTCGGGAAACCCGATGAAAGGTGAGCATCATGATCCAATCCTCTAGGGGAAGTTCGTACCTATTTGGCGGAAACGCCCCCTACGTAGAAGAACTCTACGAATCCTATTTGTTAGACCCAACGTCTGTTGCCGATCACTGGCGCGACTACTTCGATAACGTCAATCAAGTTCCCGCAGTCGATGGCTCCAGCGGCCCCGATATTGCCCATGCGCCGATTGTTGCCTCATTCGCCGAGCGCGCGAAGCAGGGCCCCATTCGCACCGTTTCGGATTCAGTGGACTCCGAGATGGGGCGCAAACGCGTTGCCGTTCAGCAGCTGATCGCAGCCTATCGCAACGTGGGTAATCGCTGGGCCAATATTGACCCCTTGAAGCGCACCGAGCGTCCCGATATTCCTGAGCTCAATCCAGCCTTCTATGGCTTTACCGATGCCGATATGGACATCGTTTTTAATACGAGCAATACCTTCTTTGGCAAAAGCAATATGTCATTGCGGGATTTGCTACAAGCCTTGCGTGAAACCTACTGTGGCACGATTGGCGCCGAGTACATGTTTATTGCCGATCAAACCATCAAAAAATGGTGGCAAGAAAAATTAGAGTCGATTCGTTCGGCGCCGAATTTCAATGTCGAAGAAAAACGTCAAATTTTGGATCGCGTGACCGCGGCAGAGGGCCTTGAGCGCTATCTGTCTGCAAAGTACGTTGGACAAAAACGCTTCTCGCTCGAGGGTGGCGAGAGCTTCATCGCTTGCATGGATGAATTGATTCGGGATGCGGGTAACCGTGGAGTCCAAGAAATCGTGATTGGAATGGCCCATCGCGGCCGATTGAATGTCCTCGTGAATGTCCTTGGAAAAATGCCCAAGGATTTATTTGCCGAATTTGAGCACAAAGCCCCTGAAGATCTTCCAGCAGGCGATGTGAAATACCACCAAGGTTTCTCGAGTGACATTTCAACGCCAGGCGGCCCGGTGCATTTGTCCCTAGCTTTTAACCCCTCCCATTTAGAAATCGTCAACCCAGTGGTTGAGGGTTCTGCCCGCGCGCGGATGGAACGCCGCGGCGATCTAACCGGCAGTCAAGTACTCCCTGTTCTAGTACATGGTGATGCTGCGATTGCAGGGCAGGGCGTAATGCAAGAAACCCTCGCCATGGCTGAAGTCCGTGGCTATTCCACTGGCGGCACGATCCACATTGTGATTAATAACCAGATTGGATTTACAACGTCTGATCCGCGTGACTTGCGCTCCAGTCTATATTGCACCGACATCATGAAAGTGATTGATGCTCCGGTATTGCATGTGAATGGCGATGATCCAGAGGCAGTTGTGCTGGCTACGCAGTTGGCCGTTGAGTTTCGGAGTCAATTTAGGAAGGACGTCGCAATCGACATCGTGTGTTTCCGTAAATTAGGGCATAACGAACAAGATTCGCCAGCCATGACCCAGCCTTTGATGTACAAAATCATCAGTGCGCATCCCGGCACGCGCAAGCTGTATGCAGAAAAACTAGAAGCGCAGGGCGTAGTGCCGGCTGGTACGGGTGACTTGATGGTCAAAGAGTACCGCACCGCGATGGATGCAGGCGTGCAAACATCCGACCCTGTACTGAGCAACTTCAAAGGGAAGTTTGCGGTGGATTGGTCACCCTTCTTAAATAAGAAGTGGACCGATAGTGCCGATACCGCTATTCCGCTGACCGAGTGGAAGCGCTTGGCAGAAAAAATTAGCACCATCCCCGCCGATCTGAAAGTACATCCTTTGGTTGAAAAGGTATTGCTTGACCGCGCCGCAATGGGTCGAGGTGAAGTCAATGTCGACTGGGGCATGGGCGAGCACATGGCATTTGCCTCTTTGGTTGCCAGCGGCTATCCCGTACGCCTATCTGGAGAAGACAGTGGGCGCGGTACGTTTACGCACCGCCACGCAGTTCTGCACAATCAAAACCGCGAAAAATGGGATACCGGCACCTATGTTCCGCTACAACATGTAGCAAAAGACCAAGCCCCATTTACTGTAATCGATTCCATTCTGTCTGAAGAGGCCGTATTGGGTTTTGAATACGGCTATGCTGCGGCCGAGCCCAATACCTTAACCATTTGGGAAGCGCAGTTTGGCGACTTTGCCAACGGTGCGCAAGTGGTGATTGACCAGTTTATTGCCTCGGGTGAAGTGAAGTGGGGCAGGGTCAATGGTCTGGTCATGATGTTGCCGCACGGCTACGAAGGCCAAGGGCCAGAGCATTCTTCGGCACGACTTGAGCGTTTTATGCAGTTGTGCGCCGATACCAATATGCAGGTGATTCAGCCAACCACCGCAGCACAGATTTTCCACGTGTTACGCCGTCAAATGATTCGCCAGTTTCGCAAGCCGCTTATTTTGATGACGCCCAAGTCCTTGCTGCGCAATAAAGAAGCAGCATCTCCCTTAATTGAGTTTACTAAAGGGGCTTTTCAAACAGTACTGCCTGAGCGCGACGAATCCATTGATCCGAAAAAGGTTACCCGCATCATCATGTGTTCTGGCAAAGTCTATTACGACCTGGCTAAAGCGCGCGCCGATAAGTCCATTAGCGATGTTGCGATTATTCGCATCGAGCAGCTTTATCCATTCCCGCACAAAGCTGTTTCTACTGAAATGAAAAAATACCCAGCACTAGAGGAAGTGGTGTGGTGTCAGGATGAGCCACAAAACCAGGGCGCTTGGTTCTTTATTCAGCACAACATTTTAGAAAACATGAGCGAGGGAATGCGCATGGCGTATGCCGGTCGTCCCGCCTCAGCCTCGCCAGCGGTTGGTTATGCCCACCTCCATCAAGAACAACAAAAGTCGCTGATCAATGCGGCCTTTGCCAAACTTAAGGGATACGTCGTTACTAAATAAGTATCGGCAAATTCCCATCACATTATTTATTAGGAAGAATCATGGCTATTTTTGAAGTTAAAGTTCCCCAGTTGTCGGAGTCGGTTGCCGAAGCAACTTTATTGCAGTGGAAAAAAAAGGTGGGCCAAGCAGTAGGGCAAGATGAAATTCTGATTGAGATTGAAACCGATAAGGTAGTGCTAGAGGTGCCATCCCCCTCGGCTGGGGTGCTGGTTGAGTTGGTGGTTGGCGACGGTGGTACCGTAGTTGCTGATCAAGTGATTGCGAAGATTGATAGCACGGCTACTGCCTCCGCTACCGCAGCGCCGGCAATTGCAGTTGCACCTGCGGCTACGAGTAGTGCAGCCCCTGCCACCAAACCCGCGGCCGCCCCCATTGCGAGCGCTGCACCATCGGCCGCCAAAATGATGGCAGAAAAGAATATAAGCGCAGCGCAGGTTGCCGGTACAGGACGCGATGGCCGCATTACCAAAGGCGATGTGATTGGCGCTGCCGCTGGCGGATCCAAGCCTGCAAAAGTAGCTTCCCCTGCTTTACCGGGTGTTGCAGTGCCCATGGGCGATCGTCCAGAAGAGCGCGTACCGATGAGTCGCTTGCGCGCACGGATTGCTGAGCGCTTGCTGGAGTCACAAGCAAATAATGCGATTCTGACGACCTTCAATGAAGTCAATATGGGCCCAGTGATTGCGATGCGCAATAAGTATAAGGACGTATTTGAAAAGACCCATGGCGTCAAGCTGGGTTTCATGTCCTTTTTTGTCAAAGCAGCAACCCATGCCTTAAAGAAATTTCCCTTGCTCAACGCATCGGTGGATGGCAATGACATTGTGTATCACGGTTACTTTGATATCGGTATTGCGGTTAGCTCGCCACGCGGTTTAGTAGTGCCTATTTTGCGCGATGTGGATCAAATGAACTTGGCTGATATTGAGAAACAGATTGCCGAGTACGGCGCGAAAGCCCGTGACGGCAAGCTATCGATCGAGGAATTAACTGGTGGCACCTTCTCCATTTCCAACGGCGGCGTATTTGGATCGATGCTGTCGACGCCAATCATCAACCCACCGCAGTCAGCGATCTTGGGCATTCATGCAACCAAGGAGCGTGCTGTGGTCGAAGACGGGCAAATTGTGATCCGCCCCATTAATTACTTGGCCTTATCGTATGACCACCGCATCATTGATGGTCGCGAAGCGGTGCTTGGTTTAGTTGCCATGAAGGAAGCCTTAGAAGATCCTTCACGCCTCCTGCTTGATTTGTAAGGGGCGAACACATGAGTCAAGTGTTTGATGTACTCGTTATCGGCGCGGGTCCTGGGGGTTATATTGCAGCGATTCGAGCTGCTCAACTGGGTTTTAAAGTAGCCTGTGCAGAATCCAATGCCTACGATGATCCGAAGGGCGAGCCACGCTTAGGCGGCACCTGTTTGAATGTGGGATGTATTCCTTCTAAGGCCTTGCTTGCTTCGTCAGAGGAGTTTGAAAAGATCAGCCACCATGTTGCTGATCATGGCATTACCGTCGGTTCGGTTAAGCTCGATTCCAACAAAATGCTGGCTCGCAAAGATGAGATCGTGACGAAGATGACGGCGGGCATTCAATTTCTGTTCCGTAAGAATAAGATTACAACCCTCAAAGGCCATGCCTCTTTTGCTGGAAAAACGGCGGATGGGTATCAAATCCAGATCGACGGCAAAGATGCCGGCACGGTGACCGCAAAGAATGTGATCATTGCAACGGGATCAAAGGCGCGCCATCTACCGAATATTCCAGTTGATAACGTGCTGGTTTGTGACAATATTGGCGGGCTAAAGTTTGATTCCATTCCCAAGCGTTTGGGTGTGATTGGCGCTGGCGTCATTGGGCTGGAGCTGGGATCAGTCTGGCGCCGGGTTGGGTCCGAAGTAACCGTCTTAGAGGGCTTGCCTACTTTCTTGGGCGCCTGCGATGAAGGCATCGCGAAAGAGGCCCACAAGATTTTTGTCAAGCAGGGTCTCAAGATCAACATGGGCGTCAAGATTGGTGACGTTAAGGCGGACAAAAAAGGCGTTGTGGTTCAGTACCAAGACGCTGAGGGCAAAGCCCAAAAGCTGGAGTGCGACCGCTTAATTGTTTCCGTAGGCCGTGTCCCCAATACTGACAAACTCAACCTCGAGTCGATCGGCCTTAAAGTCGATGAGCGTGGTTTCATTCCCATCGATGACCACACTTGCGCTACCGCGGCCCCTGGGGTTTATGCCGTTGGTGATGTCGTGCGCGGACCGATGCTCGCCCACAAGGCCGAAGATGAGGGCGTACTGGTTGCTGAAATCATCGCAGGTCAAAAACCCCACATAGACTACAACTGCATTCCCTGGGTGATTTACACCGACCCCGAGATTGCCTGGGTGGGTAAAACCGAGCAGCAATTGAAGGCGGCTGGGATTACCTACAAATCAGGTCAATTTCCATTTGCTGCGAACGGACGCGCTCTGGGTATGGCGCGTGCCGATGGTTTTGTTAAGTTTTTAGCAGATGCGAAGACCGACGAAATTCTCGGTGTGCATATTATTGGGCCAAATGCCTCGGATCTGATTGCAGAGGCTGCGGTTGCGATGGAGTTTAAGGCCGCTGCCGAAGACATCGCCCGCATTTGCCATCCACACCCTAGCCTATCGGAAGTAATGCGTGAAGCAGCATTAGCTACGGATCAACGCGCATTAAATATGTAAGTTGAGCACACTCGCGTTTTACCGCAAAGAGCTTGAGGCGCGCGGGTATCATTCCGACCCCGCGCAGGAGCGTGCAGTGGAGCGTCTGCAGCGCTGTGAGGATGAATGGATTGCGTACAAGGATGTACGCAGTAACGCGCTTACCAAAAAATTATTCCACCCAGCCCTCCCGAGGGGGGTTTATCTCTGGGGAGGGGTCGGTCGCGGCAAATCCTTCTTGATGGACTGCTTTTATGCGGCTTCGCCACTCGAAAAAAAGATCCGCATTCATTTTCATGAGTTCATGCGTGAAGTGCATCGGGAGTTGCATGAGCTCTCTGGCATGGCCGATCCCTTGGATGAATTGTCTAAGCGCATTGCCCAGCGCTACCGTTTAATTTGCTTTGATGAGTTTCACATTAACGATATTGCGGATGCGATGATTCTGTATCGGCTATTGAGCGCGCTATTTGAAGATCGGGTGCAGTTCATCATGACCTCCAATTACAAGCCGGATCAGCTTTATCCAAATGGCTTGCATCGGGATCGCTTATTGCCTGCGATTGCCTTGCTTGAGAGTAAGCTCGATGTGCTCAACGTGGATGCAGGCACTGACTATCGACAAATGCAGATGGCGCAAGTGCAAGCCTACTTCCAGCCATTAAGTTCGGTGAACGATGTGCTGATGATGCAGACCTTTCGCTCAGTATTAGGTAAAGAGCCCGAAGAAAAGAATCCCGTCTTACGGATTGAGTCACGAGAAATCAGGCCGATGCATCGCGCTGCCGGTGTGGTGTGGTTTGATTTTAAAACCCTGTGCATGGGGCCGCGTTCACAGAACGATTATTTGGAGATCGCCAATCTCTTTCATACTGTTTTTTTATCCGGGGTGCCCTATATGCCGCCTCGCATGACCAATGAGGCGCGGCGCTTTATTTGGCTGATCGATGTGCTGTACGACCATAAAATCAAACTGATTATGAGCGCTGAACTGCCAGCAGACCAGCTTTATACCGAGGGGCAAATTGTGGATGAGTTTGCGCGAACCGTGTCTAGGCTGGTTGAAATGCAGTCCCGCGACTATTTAGATGCGCCCCGCCGTGTGGTCCATGCCGGCTTGACCTAAAATAGGGATATGACAAGCGCTTTTATTCTGAATGCCGATTTGCACTGCCATTCCGTGGTTTCGGATGGCACCTTGACGCCAGAGACGCTGGCACTCCGTGCATTTGAAAATGGGGTTCATTTGTGGGCCTTAACCGACCATGATGAGGTAGGCGGCCAATTACGGGCTCAAAAAGCAGCGCGCGACTTAGGCATGGATTACCTCTCTGGCGTTGAGATTTCGGTTACCTGGATGGGTCATACGATTCACATTGTGGGCCTTGGCATTGATGCTCAGCACATTGGTATTTTGGAGGGCTTGCGCCGCACACGCGATGGCCGGCAAAATCGTGCCAAGATGATGGCCGAGCAATTGGCTAAAGCGGGCATTCCAGGTAGTTTTGAGGGCGCACTCCTGTATGCCGGTAACCCCGAACTAATTTCACGTACCCACTTTGCGCGCTTTTTGGTCGAGCAGGGCGTATGTCGCGATACCGATCAGGTGTTTAAGAACTATTTGGTTGAGCACAAGCCGGGTTATGTTCCACATCAATGGGCCAGCTTAGATGATGCGGTAGCGTGGATTAAAGCGGCAGGGGGTGTAGCGGTGATTGCGCATCCAGGGCGTTATAAATTAACGGCTATGCAGCTCGATGAGCTCTTTAAGCACTTCAAAGAGTTGGGTGGTCTCGCCATTGAGGTGGTTACTGGGAGTCACAGCCCTGCGCAGTATCAAATTTATTCAAAGGCTGCCGAGCACTATGGCTTCATGGCTTCGCGCGGCTCTGATTTTCATGATCCGCAGGAGAGTTATATTGACTTGGGTAAATTGCCGCATCTGCCTGAGCACTTAACCCCAGTGTGGTCAGTGTTCCATTAGACTCTGTATTGCTATTTACTAAAATGCCGAAGAAGGCCACTTAATTATGTTTGCTCAGCGCGTACTTTCCGGAATGAGGCCAACGGGCCATTTGCATTTAGGCCACTACCATGGTGTGTTAAAAAACTGGGTCCA
>JBIILR010000050.1:0-10159 GCA_044338365.1 Polynucleobacter sp.
AATCAATGCCACCCACTTGTTGGAAGTAAGTGAATTGCGTTACTTCCATGCCGTTGAGCCAGACTTCCCAGCCCAAGCCCCAAGCCCCTAAGGTTGGGTTTTCCCAATCGTCCTCTACAAAACGAATATCATTTTGTTTTAGGTCTAAACCCAAGGCGCTGAGGGATCCTAAATAGAGTTCCAGAATGTTATCTGGGGCTGGCTTGAGCACAACCTGATACTGGTAGTAATGTTGCAAGCGGTTTGGGTTTTCGCCGTAGCGCCCATCTTTTGGTCTGCGGGAGGGTTGCACATAGGCCGCCTTCCAGGGCTCTGGACCAATGGCTCTTAAGAAAGTGGCAGTGTGGGATGTGCCTGCGCCCACCTCCAGGTCAATGGGTTGCAATAAGGCGCAGCCTTGTTTATCCCAATAGTCTTGAAGCGTGAGAATGATTTGCTGAAATGTAAGCATAGTGAGCTAGAACCAATCGATCTAAGTGATTGATTTTACCTGCCAATTGCAGGAGTTTTCCTAAAACCGACGCCGTTGCAGCAAGGCAAATGCCAGGAGAAAACTGGCGAAACTCAAAATAGGCCAATTTCCCCAGACTACAAACGGGGTTTTGCCGGTAAAGCCTTGTACCGAAGCGCTTAGGCTTGCTTGGGTCCATTGCGGCAAGGCCTGCAGTACGTGTCCATCCGGACCAATCACGGCAGTGATCCCGGTGTTGGTCGAGCGAATGCTGGGAAGCCCCGTTTCGATCGAACGCATTTGCGATAAGCGCAATTGTTGGCTGGGCGCTTGGGACTGACCAAACCAAGCGAGATTGGTCATATTAATAAAGAGATTAACTGGATTTTCGCTATTGCGAATGCGGCTAGCCAGCTCATTGCCAAAGATATCTTCGTAGCAGATGGTAATAGCGGCGCCAATGCTATCTTGACCTAAGCGCTCAATTTGAAAGGGGGGTTGCATCAAATTGCCCCGAGCAAAATCGCTCATCGGAATTCGAAAGGCATTTACAAACCATTGGAAGCCGGGCGGAATAAATTCACCAAAAGGAACGAGGTGGAATTTATCGTAATAGTAGGGCGCAGTAGAGGATGGCGATACACCAAGCGCGCGGTTGGAATACTGCAATTGCCCATTGGGGCCAGGGGTGATCCCAATTAAGCCTAAGAGAATATTGCTGTGACTCGATTGCGAAAATGCCTTTAGCATAGGCAATATGTCGCTTGGCAAGTCTTTTTCGGGTAAGGGAAAGGCAGTTTCTGGAATCACAATCAGATCGGCCGGCTGCTCCACGATCGCATCGCTATAAAAACGAATTTGCTGTGCGATTGCACTTGGATTCCATTTCAGGCTTTGTTCAAAATTACCCTGAATCAAACGAATGCTGATGGGCTTGCCAATCGCCTCGGTAAAGCGCAATTGATTCAGGCTCAGCATCAACACCAGCGCCACTCCAATCGGAATGCTGATGCGCACAAGCGATTGACGCCACCTGCTTAACTGCATCGATGCCCATACCACCAAAAAAGTTGACCCCAAACCACCCAGCAGTGGCGCAATCGCGGCAAAGGGGCCATTGACTTGGGCATCGGCAAAGCCGACCCACGGAAAGCCAGTAAAGAGTTGGCCACGAAGGTATTCCATGAGAACCCAGGCTGCTGCCATGATTGCGCTATTCAGAAAAATAGACTGGTGCCGAAGTAATCTGCCCAAAGCGCTGGCCAAGCCAAAAAAAAGTGCCATGTAAGCCGATAGTAAAACCACAGCAGCGACCGACAGGGCAGCATTCATACCGCCGATGTCATGCAGGCTAATAAAAATCCACCAAAGACCAACAATAAAATAGGCAAGGCCAAACAAAAAACCGCCAAAAAAGTGCGGCAGAAATGCAGTGGTATTGATTAAAGAGAGTCGCCACCACAAGAGGCTGAGCAGGGGTATTTGTAGCCAGCCGCCCCAAGGGAGCTCGCCCGCAATGGAAACGCCAATGCCAAGGGCGATGCAGTAGAGCCAGTGCGTGAATGGAGTATCGCTGCGCAAGCTCTGACTAAACAAGCGTTGCCTTAGGCTGATAAAGGGATATCAGATGCCAGGCGCCTTGCTAGCAATACATGAATTTGCCGCGGATCAGCCCGCTGCACTTCAAACTCGATGCCCTCAATCTGCACGCATTCACCCAGTCTGGGTATGCGTCCTAAATGGTGGGTAATTAAGCCTGCTACGGTTTCTACTTCGTCGTCGTCAAACTGTGTGCCCAAGGCGGCATTCAGCTGTTCTAGTTCGGTAATGCCTTTGAGGCGGATGTCGCCATTTGCCATGAGCAGAACATTATCGGCATCTTCATCAATGTCGTGCTCATCCTCGATGTCACCGACTATTTGCTCGAGTACGTCTTCAATCGTGACGATGCCAGCCACGTTGCTGTACTCATCGACAACGATGGCTAAATGATTGCGGTTAGCTCGAAAATCCCGCAACAAGACGCTTAGGCGCTTTGATTCTGGAATAAAAACGGCAGGCCTTAGCCAATCACGCAGTTGAAAGTTGGCTTCACTGGCATGGCGTAATAAATCTTTGGCGAGCAAGATGCCAATGACAGTGTCTTTGCTGCCTTCATAAACGGGGTAGCGCGAGTGGGCTGCAGAGACAACGGCTTGAATTACCTCGGTAACCGACGAATCAATATCAATCCAGTCGATTTGCGCGCGCGGTACGAGGATGTCCCGGGCACACAATTCACCAACCTGAAACACCCCCTCAATCATCGAAAGGGCATCTGCATCAATGAAACCCTCTGTTTGGGCTGCGCGCAAGGTTTCAATTAATTCTTGGCGTCGCTCCGTTGTGCTGGTGGGTTGTGGCGTTAGAAATTCAGCAAGGCGTTCGAGTAAGGATTTATCGGGGTCAGGCATAGAAATAGAATAGCGTAGAACAAAGTAAGCTAAAAAAGTAGCCCTAATTGATGACGTAAGGGTCTGAAAAACCTAGGTTTTTTAGAATAGTCACTTCACGTGCCTCCATTACCTTGGCACCCTGCTGCGTCATATGGTCAAGACCGGCAGCGTGTAGGCAGCCATGTACCACCAGATGCGCCAGGTGAGCCTTGACTGCCTTACCTTGGTCGCGCGCCTCGCTGGCGACCACTGGCATGCAAATCACGATATCGGCGGCCAGCTCACTTGGGCTGATCCCATACGTGAAAGTCAGTACATTCGTGGCGTAAGCCTTCGTTCTAAATTCGCTATTGAGTAACTGCCCTTCAGTACGATTCACAAAACGCACCGTCAGGTTGCCAGGACGATTGATGCTTGCACGGACCCATTTCTTTATGAGGGCACTGGATGCCAATACGCCCACTTTTTTCTCAAGTGCAGGACTCGCGTATTGAATCTCGACAGCGCAGGATTTCACTTTGGATGAGGCGCTATTGGTAGGCATGCAGATTAATGTACGAGTGCGTTGATGCGCTCACCGCGCAAGGTGTGCGCCAATACTTCGGTGATGCGAATATCCATCATCGTCCCGATCAAGGAGTCCATCTCCTCGATCTCAGCTGGAATATGAATCACGCGGTTGTTTTCAGTACGGCCTTGCAAGTTAATGCCGTCTTTTGCAATGCCCTCAATCAGCACACACTCTTCTTTGCCGAGCATCGCTTGACTGATGCGTTCTGCTTGCGAATCAATTAATGCCAATAAAGTCTGCAGGCGTTTGAGTTTGACGGCGTAAGGAGTATCGTCCGCCAGATTGGCCGCTGGGGTTCCAGGGCGGGGGCTGAAGATAAAGCAATAACTGTTATCAAATTGCAATTCAGTTACGAGGCTTAGGAGCTTCTCAAAATCAGTATCGGTTTCCCCAGGGAAGCCAACAATAAAATCACTTGAGAGGCATAGGTCGGGGCGTACCGCACGCATGCGGCGAATAATGCTCTTAAATTCCAAGGCGGTATAGCCGCGCTTCATCGCTGATAAAACAGAATCAGAGGCGTGCTGAACCGGCAAATGCAGGTGGCTAACTAATTTGGGTACTTTTGCATAGACATCAATTAAGCGCTGCGAAAATTCTTTGGGGTGGCTGGTGGTAAAGCGAATGCGCTCGACTCCCGGTATCTCGGCGATGTACTCAATTAAGAGGGCAAAATCAGCAAGCTCATTGCTGCTACCCATCTTACCTATGTAGGCATTGACGTTTTGACCCAGCAAGACGATTTCTTTAACGCCTTGTGCGGCAAGACCTGCTACTTCAGTTAATACATCATCAAAGGGGCGGGATACTTCTTCGCCGCGGGTATAGGGCACAACACAATAACTGCAGTATTTAGAGCAACCTTCCATGATGGAAACAAAGGCAGAGCCGCGGGTTTGCCGTGATACAGGCAAATGATCGAACTTCTCAATCTCCGGAAATGAAATATCCACTTGAGATATACCGCTGGACAATCGCTTCGCAATTAAGTCGGGCAGGCGATGCAAAGT
Source organism: Polynucleobacter sp. (assembly GCA_044338365.1). Taxonomy (GTDB): domain Bacteria; phylum Pseudomonadota; class Gammaproteobacteria; order Burkholderiales; family Burkholderiaceae; genus Polynucleobacter. Next base: position 4,468 of record JBIILR010000050.1, read on the forward strand.
TTGGGGGCCAAAGACCACATCCACATACGGCGCGCGGCTAATGATTTGCTGTCCCTCTTGGCTCGCAACGCAGCCGCCCACACCAATTAGCAATTCGGGTTTGAGTTTTTTCAGTTCGCGCAGACGACCCAGGTCGGAAAATACCTTGTCTTCGGCTTTTTCCCGAATCGAGCAGGTGTTGAGCAAAATGACATCGGCTTCGGTGGGGTCGGTGGTGGTTTCCATGCCTTCATTGGCATGCAAGACATCGGCCATCTTTTCCGAGTCGTACTCGTTCATTTGACAGCCAAAGGTTTTGATATACAGTTTTTTCATATGCCGTTTCAGGTTTATAACTGGGGGCGCTCCGCAATTTTACGGGAAATCGGGCCTCACTAGCAAAAAGACAGCGACTGCCCGTAAGATAGATGAACCATGAGAAGACTCCTTCATTTTTGTGCACTGCTTTTATTGGCTGGTAGCGGTATGCGGGCGATTGCGGCCCCGATTTACATTACCAACTACCCATCCGATGCCAATGCCAAGGTATTTGTGACGCAATACAAATCCGAGGCCAATTGCATTGTCTTTGAAACGCCCTACCAAAGTGAGAATGACCCAGGAGTCTGGTTCTTCACCAAATACAAAAGCAATGCGCGGGCTCGAATTTATTACACCCAATACAAATCAGAAGCGGATTTAGTGGTGTATTTCACCAAGTACAAAAGCGAGGCGCGTTGCCGTTACTAGCAATGAAATTAATCTCGATTAACAGTGGCAAAGTAGGCCCCTTATTTGCAAACCAGCATCAGGACCGCACCGTGGTGATGTCCGGCATTAAAAAGAGCAGCATCAGTCACACGGGGCAGCCAAGCCCAGTCGACATCAACACTTTGGGCGTGATTGGCGACGAGCAGGCCGATCCTACCGTGCATGGCGGGATTGAGAAAGCCATTTACGTTTATCCACACGAGCACTATCCATTTTGGAATACGCTTTTATCGCGTGAACTAAAAAAGCCAATCGATTTTCAGCCTGGGGCGATGGGCGAGAACTTCACCATCACCGGCCTGTTGGAAGAGAATGTGTATGTGGGTGATACCTTGCAGATTAGCGATCTGGAATTTGTGGTGACGAAATTGCGGGAGCCGTGTTTTAAATTTAATGCGCGCATGGGCTACAAAGGCGCGGCAAAAGCAATGTTGCAATCGGGGTATTGCGGTTGGTATATGCGGGTCATCACCCCCGGAAGATTGATTGCTGGCAGCCAGATTAAACACCTTCCAGGAAGGCAAGAAACCGCGATTGCCGATCAAGTGCGCACAATCGCGAAGCAAGATATGCAAGGCGGTTTGTGGGACTAATGCCCCTAAGAAAAAAGCCACTGCAGGGTTGCAGTGGCTTCTAAATATGGTGGCGATTCAGGGATTCGAACCCCGGACCTGTGGATTATGATTCCATCGCTCTAACCAACTGAGCTAAATCGCCAAGCCTTAAATTGTAGCAAATTCGTTTCATTTCTCCCTATCGCGCTTCCCAATGCTGTTTTTACTACGCTAGGGCATATAAATTGGGCTTTGTGACCCTTCAGGACATGCATTAGCGCAAGCCGCGCCGTGCCTGAATCTTTTTGAATACTTCTTTACTAAAAATCCAGAGCGCTGGCAGGCCAGGAATAATAATCATGGCGAGCGCTACAAGGGAGAAGTTCGCTTTCACCCAAGGATGTTCCCCAATCCAGTAGCCTAATGCAGTTAAGCTGCAGACCCACAGAATGCCGCCAAAGACATTGTAAAAAGCAAAGATAGGGTAACGCATGTGGGCCACCCCAGCCACAAAGGGAGCAAAGGTACGGATGAAGGGCATAAAGCGACCCAAGACAATCGTGATGGGGCCGTACTTTTCATAAAAGGCGTGGGCTTGATCAAATGCTTTGCGGTTAAACCAGCGTGAGTCTTCCCAAGAGAAGACCTTGTTGCCGATAAAGCGCCCGATGGAGTAATTGAGTACATCACCTAAGATGGCGGCCGTGCTGAGTAATGCCATCAAAACATATAAATCCATGCCGCCGACTGCGCAAAGCGCCCCTGCCACAAATAACAAGGAGTCGCCTGGTAAAAAAGGCATCACCACAAAGCCAGTCTCAACAAAGATGATGGCAAAGAGCAGGACGTAAATCCAAACACCCCATTCGTTGGCAACAATCGCTAAGTTTTTATCGAGGTGAAGAAATAAATCGATGAGGGATGAAAATTCCAAGACGATCCTTTGGTGAGCCGTTACATCGCGTTACGTAGGTAATGCGGCTAGCACGTCATTTAAGTTAGCGCCAGTATAAGTGGGCTTGGGACCAATTTCTTCAAAAGGTAAATTTTGGCGATTCACCCAAAACGTCGTCAGTCCATACCAACCGGCACCAATCACATCCCAGGCATTGCTGGAAACAAACAAAATGTCTTTGGGCGCGCAAGCAAAATGACTGGTTAATAAACCGTAACTGGCAGGGCTTACTTTGAATTGACGTACCTCATCGACGGAGATGACTCTGTCTAATAGGGTATCGAGTTGATTTGCTTTGAGCGCCGCTAACAGCATCTCAGAATTGCCATTAGAAAGAACTGCCGTAGCGATCCCTGCTTTCTTAATCTGGCTCAGCGTTGTTTGGCATTCCGGGAAAGCACTTAACTTGGCATATTGCCCCATCAGTTGCGATTCCTGATTCTGATCCAATGGGAGTGCCAAGCGTTTGCAGGAAAAACGCAGCGCTGCAATGGTGAGATCCCAGAACGATTGATAGTGCGTCGATCCCGTAGGATCACTCATCGTAATCAGGCGGGTGTATTCAATTTGACGATCACGCCAGAGCACACATAAGGACTGCCCTTGACCTGGAAAGAGATTTTCTGCCAAGACCCCCATCGAATACACATCGAGGAGGGTGCCATAGGCATCAAATGCAATCAGCTTTGGCATGAAAGCAATAACCTAAATAAAGCGGAAGGCAATAACTGCAATAAGCGTTGGCGGCACAGCATACAAAAATAAATACAGTGGACTAATAGCGCCCTCATCAAAACTCGGCCTCAGAATCGAATAGCCTGCTGGGTTGGGGGCATTCGCAATGACCGTCAGACCGCCGCCAGTGAGGGCGCCCGCTACCAGCGAATACTTGAACTCATCAGATAAGCCTTCTACCAGGGAGCCTAAATAGGTCAGTGCCGCGTTATCCGTGATGGCCGTAAGGATAGTGGCGCCATAGTAGACCGAGGTCGAGTCTAGATTCGTGAGCAGTGGTTGCAGCCACCACTTTTGTTGACTGCCCAAGACGACGAGCCCTGCCAAGAAAAATGCAACCAGCATACTCTCACGAATGATGAGCTTATTTTGATAGCGTGCATACGCGGTGGCGTAGCCCACAAAGAATAAAAATAAGCCAATAAATAAAACAGAGTGGTGTACCGAAATGACCACCGCCACTAAGAAGGCTAAGTGAATGCAAATGACGCTTACCGGTATGGCATCAATCTTCTTTTCATTGGGCTGGATATTAAAGCCACGCAGTTCTTTGTAGAACAGAAACACCAGCAAAGTTGAGTTGGTACTCACTGCGAGAGCAGAGCGCCAGCCAAAGTTTTCAAGCATGAACCACAGATCCCAATTCCAGGTACTGGCCACCATCAAAATGGGAGGCGCTGCGTAGGGAGTTAAGGCGCCGCCAATGGAGATATTGACAAAGAGCACCGCCAGTCCCGCATACATTAACTTGGGCGAAATTCGTTTAGAGAAATAGTAGTCGCGCAGCAGTAATGCGGCAACCGTCATCGCCGCCGGCTCTGTAATAAAGGAGCCCAAAAGAGGGACAAGGGTTAGCGTGACCCACAGAAAGCCTACCGACTTTTTAACGGGCAGTATTGATGTGACGCGCAAGACTAAAAATAAACACAGTTCCAATATGGGTTTACTGGCTGCAATGATCATGATTACGAATACAAAAAGCGGTTCCGTAAAGTTCAGCTTTTCTAAATAGGCAATCGTCGCATCCGATCCAGTGTGAATGAAAAAGAAGGAGACCAATACCATGGCCCAAAATCCAAACACCACTTCCACCTCGCCCAGCAAATGCCATATCCCCGCATGGTTGGGTTGCTTGCGCGCCAAACCCTCAAAAAACTTAGTGGAAAAGGTATGGATTACGGCCAGTCCAAAGAGAAGGCTGCTGACGATATTTACGGTGGTGGGGTTCATGGCTAAGGATACCTTGGTATTTCTGAATGGATCTTATTGTATTGATAAGTGCACTAATTGGACATATGATCAGCAATGAGCCTTGAGATTCTAAGTGAGCCCGCTTGCTGGTAATCGACGCTTTTTTTAACTAAAAAGGATTTATTCATGGATGAGCCTGTTTCTTCACGCCTTTCCCAATCACACAGCTTGGTGCAAAATTTACGTCAGCAATTAATGCAAAGCCTGCCATTTTCAAAAATGGCCACAGCGGATGTAGATTATTTTTTAAGCCAGTCGCGTGAGGCTTACTTTGCGCCAAAAGAGGTCATCTTGTCCCCAGCAGATGGCCCAGCTCCATTTTTATACCTAATACGGCAAGGGCATGTGTCCGGGCGTCGCGATATTCCCGGGATTGAAGAAACCGCTTTTCATTTGGAGGCAGGGAGCTTATTTTCGATTGGTTCGGCGTTGGCAGGCCGACCGGTATCCACTATCTATAGTGCCGTAGACGATTGTTTTTGTTTGCTCATCCCCGTAGCTGCGATGCGCCAATTGCAAGAACAATCCAAACCCTTCAGTGATTTTTTAAGTAATCGCATGGGGGGCTTGCTTCAGGAATCCCGTGCGGCCTTACGCAACTCCTTTGCCACACAGGCCCTAGAAGAGCAATCCTTGGAAAGTCGTCTGGGTGATTTGCGTTTAAAGAAGCCGCTTACTACTGGCCCTAATACACCCCTGCGTGAAGCGCTGACCCTGATCCATGAAAAAAAAGTCGGGTCGATTCTGGTTTGCGAGGATGAAAAAACCATCCTCGGCATCTTTACTCGGTATGACGTGTTGCCACGCGTGACCCTAAGCAATTTAGATCTCAATACGCCCATATCAGCCGTGATGTCGACTGAAGTAAAAACCTTAAACGTGGATGACAGTGCGGAGAAGGCAGGCCTCATGATGTCGCGTTTTAATATTCGCCACTTACCGATTTTGGAGCATGGTCGCTTGGTTGGGGTTATTTCAGAGCGGGATTTATTTTCGTTACAGCGCCTATCCCTCAGTAATATCAGCGGCGCAATTCGCTCTGCCGACGATGTTGCGCCCTTAATAAAGTGCGCCGAAGACATTCGTACATTTGCACGTAATTTGTTAGGGCAAGGCGTTCAGGCGCGCCAATTAACTTCCCTCATTAGCCACTTGAATGACCTGCTGACCGAGCAGTTGATCGCTCTGATTGCCCAGCGCCATCAATTGGACCTCAGTCGCTTTGCCTGGATTGCATTGGGTTCGGAAGGGCGTAGCGAGCAAACCATTACAACCGATCAAGACAATGCTCTGATATACGCCGATGGTGAGGATGAAGCGCAGCGCTTGATTTACCTGCAGTTCGCTCGGGAAGTGAATGAAGCCCTTGATGCATGCGGTTATCCGCTATGCAAAGGCAACATCATGGCGAGTAACCCAGAGTTGTGTTTGTCACAGCAGCAATGGC
>JBIILR010000162.1:0-3026 GCA_044338365.1 Polynucleobacter sp.
ATTTGACTCTTGAATGTCCCGAACTACAGTAGCAACCCGCTCAATAAAAAGGGTGCGCTCCCCAAATGCATCTGGATCGACTGCAATCAATGCTTGGCCTGTATTCGTAACGCCATCATGGCAAGCATTAAAGTCAATCGTCTCTTTTCCAACCGCCGCCCCATTTAAGGTGCCAGCAAGGAGGCTAATCATCAAGGCTAAACCATACCCTTTGTAGTCGCCAATTGGAAGTAAAGAGCCTTCCCCTGCGCGCGTTGGATCCAAAATAGGCTTGCCAGAACGATCAATCATCCAGCCCTCGGGAATCAACTCGCCCCGTTGGGCCGCCAGCTTTACCTTGCCATAGGCGGCAACTGTAGTAGCCATGTCCAGCAAAACAATCGGCTGGCATTTTTGGGTGGGCACTGCAATTGCAATGGGGTTGGTGGAAAGCAATAAATCAGTACCGCCCCAAGGGGCCATGTGGTTTGCATTGCCAACCGCCATATAGATGCCAACCAGTCCACGCTCCGCTAACATTCGAACATAGACCGAGGCGGCCCCAGAATGGTTTCCGTGGTGGCTGCCGATCCAACACACCCCGTGCTCGTGGGATTTTTTAGTAGCCAGCTCAACGACCTGATTCATCACCAGATGCCCAAGTCCATTGTCACCATTGATTAGCGCAGTTCCACCGCGCTCGCGCTCTACCCGAATATGCGGATGTAGATTAATGCCGCCCGCCTTAATCCGTTTAACATACGCCGGCAGCCTAAAAATGCCGTGTCCATCGGCCCCAGCTAGGTCAGACTGCACCATCAGATGGGCTACAGTCTTCGCATCTGCTGGCGGAACGCCATTCGAAATGAAAATATCTGCAATGAATTGCGTGGCTTGATGAATTGGTAAATGGCTGAGATTGGTCATAGCACTTTATTGGTTTGCAGGGGTGTTACGTAATTCCATACTGTAAATGTATCTGCCTTCTGGGTGATAGGTAACCGTGGCCTCAAATAATTTACCGCTAGCATCAAAATAGCGCCTTGTAATAACCAAACAAGCAGAGCCAATATCGACATCCAATGCATCCGCATACTTCTGATCTGCTTGCGCTGCATAGACATCTACCTCAGCTCGATCGATTTTTAGTGCAAAGCGCCGTTCAATTTGCTCAAAAACCATTAACTGCGAATGCTCTGGATCAGTGGTGACATCAGCAAACTGGGGCAGGATATAAATATCAGTCCAGGCAATGGCTTGATTTGAATCTTGGTTTTTTCGAACGCCCCCAATGTGATACCACGATGATCCAATCGGAGCATCTAAGACTTTTGCCAACGCCTCATCGCATTCGATAAACTCTTCGATTACATTCACCCGATAGGTGTCTCGCGGGTACCGCAGAATATCGGCAGGGGAATTAAACGATTGAGTAAAACGTCGTGGCGATAACCTAGAAATGACCTGTGTAGCAGCGCCCTGCTGCCTTAGTATTAAGCCATCCCGCTCTAAATTACTCAGCGCATGTCGCAATGTGTGTCTGCTGGCATTAAATAGGGTGCACAGCTCGCTTTCCGATGGAAGACTAGATCCAACCGCCCAATACCCCTCCCGAATGCGCTCAGAAAGTGCATTCGCGAGTATCTGGTAAAGGGGAATGTTGGCAGTCAAATTACGATAAGCCAAACATTTTTTTACCTGCTATTGGCAGGCGGGCTTTGAGAATATCGCCAGACAAAGACTCGGTAATGTACAGATCTTTTCCGTCACCACCAAAGCATAAGTTAGCCAAATGGTGGTGGTGTGGGTTATCTGAATAAATCAAGTGGGTCGGTAGCATATTGTTATCAAAACGCCAAATACCAACGCCAAGGTGGCAAACCAGCAGGCCATTCTCCGAATCCATTTCGATCCCGTCTGGGCCAGCAACACCGCCAGTCAACTGAATTGCAACGCCTGTTTTAGAAACCGAGCCATCGGCCATCAGTGGTAAACGCCATATTTGCTGTGAGCGCGTTGCTGCAACAAACACATGCTTTTCTTGGGTATTGAGGGTAATTCCATTGGGACTCGGAATATTTAATACCAAACGATCGAGCTGCCCATTGGCGCGCAATCTAAAAACACGACCTGTTGGATCAGCAATTCCGGTTTGGCCCTGATCAGTAAAGTACAAGTCGCCATTGGAAGCGAAGTGCAAATCATTGAGGCCTTTGAAATTTTCACTGTACATCGAACCTAAAATAGTTTGGATCTTGCCGGTTTTCGTATCGAGCTCTAAAAGACCGCACTTGTAATCACAAATGAATGCGCGGCCATCTTTATGAAACTTCAGGCCATTAGGCCAACCATCATATTGGGTAACTAATTCCCAGTCCCCTTTTGGCGTGATCTTAAAAATACGTCCGAACGGAATATCCACAAACCATAGATTTCCCTCGCGATCAAATGAAGGGCCCTCTAAAAAGCATTCGACCTCCGCATTTTGACGATTGGGGTCAGACCAGCCCGTGCGCGATTTTTTTCTGAATTTTGCAGGCATTGACATAAATACCTCTGCCTTAATCTTCTCTACCGGCTGAAATGGGTTGTGCATTCTGGAAATCTCCTAAAGTTATACGGATAAGTTAGCGTAAATACTAAAATGGCTATGCCGGTATTGTTTTGCTCAAAACACGGTATTTAACATATTAAATCATAATTTTATGGTGCTGGAGTGATTCGAGGTGTACTATTTTACTAAATTCATGATTTACTTGTACGAACAAATTAAATAAACGGAAAACCAATGGATCGGATTGTTGTTATTGGTACAGGCACGATGGCCGCAGGCATAGCGGCAGGATTTATTGCGGAAGGATTGCCCATCACCCTACTTGGGCGCTCCAGCGAAAAAGCGAGCGCGTGTTTAGATAAGGCTCTGGGACTAGCCATCGCCATCAGCGGTAAGGAGGCTGTTCGCTCTTTGGCCCCAGAGGCATTAAAGCAATTACAGCAGTATGGTGTTTTTGAAGAATGGAACGAATGGACCAACTGCCTTTGGGTAA
>JBIILR010000051.1:0-10029 GCA_044338365.1 Polynucleobacter sp.
CAGGCAAATGGATGATTGGCCTGCAGCGCGTATTGGGCATCATGCTGATCATGCTGGCCGCATGGATTGTTTCGCCGATTCTGCTTAGCAATACCAATTCATCAAGTAGTAATAGTGGTGGATTAGCACGCTCAGAAAAGCAACTTGGCGACTTGAAGTTTAGGGTGATTGGTACGATTGAGGCATTGCAACCCTTCTTCGAAGAGGCTAAGCGCACAGGCAAGCCCTTGCTGCTCGACTTTTATGCCGACTGGTGTATTAGCTGTAAAGAAATGGAAATCAAGACCTTTGCCAATCCAGCCGTAGCAAAAAAAATGCAGGAATTTATTTTGGTTCAAGCCGATGTAACGCGCAATAATGCCGAGCATCAGGCCTTACTTAAGCGCTTTGGTTTATTTGGTCCGCCCGGTATTTTGCTATTCAATGCGGCGGGCGAGGAGCAGAGCAATCAGCGCGTAGTGGGCTTCATGCCGCCCGATCGCTTCTTACTGCGTCTGAACGCAGCAGCACCTTAAGCAATAAGGCTGATTACGACTTTGCTTTTAAAAGGCGCGCAGCCTCGAGCGCAAAGTAAGTTAATACCCCATCCGCGCCGGCACGTTTGAACGCCATCAGCGATTCCATCATGACGGCATCGTGATCAAGCCAGCCGTTTTGCGCTGCCGCCTTTAGCATGGCGTATTCACCGCTGACTTGATAAGCAAAGGTGGGATACGAAAAAGTGTCTTTGGCCCTGCGCACAATATCTAGGTATGGCATACCGGGCTTGACCATCACCATATCAGCCCCTTCGCTGATATCGAGTGCGAGTTCACGCAAGGCTTCATCGCTATTTGCAACATCCATTTGATAGGTTTTTTTATCGGCTTTGCCGAGGTTTTGAGCTGAACCCACTGCATCCCGAAATGGACCATAAAATGCTGATGCATATTTGGCCGAGTAGGCCATGATCCGCGTGTGAATCAAGTGCTGCTTTTCCAGTGCAGCACGAATGGCGCCAATGCGACCATCCATCATGTCCGACGGCGCCACTATATCGACGCCAGCAGCAGCATGCATCACCGCTTGCTTTACTAGGATGGCGGTAGTTTCATCATTCAGAATCCGGCCAGCATCATCCAAGACACCATCTTGACCGTGGCTGGTATAGGGATCAAGTGCGACATCGGTCATGATGCCCAAAGTAGGGAAGTTTTTCTTTAGCTCGCGCACCGCAGTCGGAACAAGTCCATTGGGGTTAAACGCCTCTTGCCCATCTGGGGTTTTAAGCTTGCTACTGATCACTGGAAACAGAGCAAGTGCTGGGATGCCCAAAGTGACGCATTCTTGTGCAACGGGTAAGAGTAAATCGAGTGACACCCGATTAACGCCGAGCATGGACTTGACCGCTTCCGTTTGATTTGTGCCCTCCAGTAAAAATACCGGGTAGATCAAATCACTACAAGACAGGGTATTTTCTTGGATCAGGCGACGCGACCAATCATCTCGGCGCATCCGGCGGGGTCTATGGGCGGGGAACTGGAATAGTGAGCTCATGGGGCATGTCGGTGGTTAAAGGTGCAGTAATGGTTTCAGGTTCAGGAAACAGCCAACTAAGAATCAGTTTATCGGCTTCTTCCAGCCCTATCCGCTTTGTACTCGAAAATAGCTGCGCTGTTAATCGGGAAGATGCCTTAGCGCCGTCGCCCAAGTCTGGATCGTACTGCTGCAATTGCTTGGTCACTGCCTCAAGGGCATGACGGCACTCACTTTTATTCAATTTATCGCATTTACTTAGCAAGATATGAATCGGTTTGCCAGTGGGCACAAACCACTGAATCATTTGCTCATCCAGGTCGGTAATGCCCCGCCTAGCGTCGACAATCTGGATCAGGCCAACCAAGGGGTTACGTTGCTGCAAATAATCGCTTAGAAGGCCATTCCAATGGTATTTGGTTTCTCGGTTGACGGCCGCATAACCGTACCCTGGCAAGTCCACCAAATAAGCCAATAAGTCCTCTTTGGCAAAAACCCCGAAATAATTGATGTGCTGCGTTCGCCCAGGGGTTTTACTGGCAAAAGCCAGCCTTTTTTGATTGCACAGGACGTTAATGGCGGTGGATTTGCCCGCATTTGACCGCCCTGCAAAGGCGACCTCGCGCAGTCCAAGCTCAGGTAGGCAGTGGATGTCGTTTACGGTGGTGGCGAAACGCGCTTGAAAGAGTTTAGACATGTGTGCAAGCTATTGTAAAATCACGGAAAATAGTGGAAGAAATGGTGGGCGTCGGTAAATTGGCGTTATCCATGCACTCTTAGGAATTTTTGTTAAGGTAAACATAATGCGTCAATCTGTTCAAATCTCCAAATTAAACGGCTTTCGGTCTGGTGTAATGGCCTTTGTAGTAGCCGCTAGTCTCGGCTTTACTGCCTCCAGCATTGCTGCGGGCCCTGCTACTAAGCCCGCCAAACCCGATGTAGCCATAGGAGAGAAGCTGTATAGCAATGGTGACCCACAGCGGGGTGTAATCGGCTGCGCAAGCTGCCACGGTGCGGAAGGCAAGAGTGCTGCCGGTGCATGGCCCAAGTTGGCTGGCCAGCACAGCGCTTACACCATCAAGCAACTTAAAAACTACAAAGATGGCACACGTGCAAATGCCATTATGGCTGGTATGTCGGCTGCATTAACAGAACAAGACATGGCCAATATCGCTGCGTATTTAAGCAAGCAAGCGGTTTCCTTGGGCGTTGCCCAGAACAAAGAGACCATTGGATTGGGTAAACAAATTTATGCCGGCGGTATTGCAGAAAAAGGCATTCCTGCCTGCGCTGCATGCCATAGTCCAAACGGTGCTGGCATTCCAGCGCAATACCCCCTACTCAGCGGTCAGTGGACAGACTATTCTGTGGCACAGCTCGGTTATTTCCGCGATGGCACCCGTAAAAATAATGCGCAGATGACTGCTATTGCAGGAAAGATGTCGGATATTGAAATCAAGGCAGTCTCCGATTACATGGCTGGTTTGCGTTAAGCCAATCTACTGCACGCAATAAAAAACCCCGCATGCTGTGCGGGGTTTTTGTTTTAAGGCAGGGTGCGTTCACCCGCAAATAGATCGCTCACATTTTCACGCTCACGAATCACATAGGCTTTGTCACCATCTACCATGATCTCAGCAGGGCGGGGCCGCGTGTTGTAGTTTGAGGACATCACAAAGCCGTAGGCTCCGGTAGATAAGATGGCTAAATAATCCCCTTCTGCAATTGCAAGCATGCGATCACGACCAAGCCAATCGCCCGACTCGCAAACCGGACCCACCACATCATAGGTCTGAGGCGGGAGCGCTTTTGTTTGAATCGGCACAATCGCGTGATACGCCTCGTAGAGTGCAGGGCGCATTAACTCGGTCATCGCCGCATCCACAATACAAAAATTCTTTTCCGCACCGGGCTTTAGGTACTCCACGCGAGTCAGTAAAACGCCCGCATTGCCAACTAGTGATCGCCCTGGTTCTAATATGACGTCGAGGTGAGCAAAGCCCCGCTCTGCAACATGATTCAGCAGGGTATTTGTAAAATCAGTAATGTCCGGCGGCGCCTCTGCTCCATAGGAAATGCCAAGGCCACCACCTAAGTCAAGGTGATGAATCACAATCCCTTCTTTTTTCAGCTGCACCACTAAATCCAACACCTTATCGACGGCATCCAAGTAGGGTGCGGTGCTCGTAATTTGTGAGCCAATGTGGCAATCGATGCCAATCACATCGATTTGCGACAAGAGTGCAGCCTCGCGGTAGGTTTTCAGAACCTCGTGGTAGGCAATACCAAATTTATTGTCTTTTAACCCAGTTGAAATATACGGGTGTGTTTGCGCATCGACATCGGGATTGACGCGCAAGGAAATGGGCGCGCGGCACTTCAGTTCAGTAGCAATGCGATTGATTTGCTGAAGCTCAGCAATGGACTCTACATTGATGCATTGCACGCCAGCTTGCAGTGCAGCCGTAATCTCTGCTGCCGATTTGCCAACTCCAGCAAACACCAAACTGGTGGGCTCTGCAGCAATTGCAAGGGCGCGGGCCAGTTCGCCGCCACTGACCAAATCAAAGCCAGCCCCTAGGCGCTTCAAGCAATCGAGAATGGCTAAATTGCTATTGGCTTTCATCGCAAAGTGGATACGAGCACGACGCTTACCGGATGCATCGACACAGGCACGATCATAGGCTTGATACGCTTCTGTAATTGCGCGCTTGCTGTAAATGTACAGAGGCGTTCCGTATTGTTGCGCCAGGCTCGCCAAGGAAACATCCTCGGCATACCACTGTCCGCCACGCTCTGAAAAGCCGGCTAACTGAGGCAGGGGGATGGATTGGGAATCGGTGGTCATTGCTTTGGCGGATTGGTTTTAGCTGGACTACTAGGCGGGTATAAAACGCCTTTGGGCTCAGCTTGAGTAGGGGGATTGGGAGCAGGCGGTACCGTAGGCAAGTAAAGCGGACCTCTAACCCCGCATCCCGTGAGGGATATTAGAAGTCCAATGCCCAGTGCTCTGATTAGAATGGCTATCATGGTTATCTTTATTACGAATGATTGAATATAGCATGCAGCAGCCCAACACCAAGCCTAGTAATCCAGCGGCAGAAGCAATTGATGACTCGCAATTTCATCAGCTGGGTGCGCACCTGCTGCAGTCCATCGAGCTGGCATTAGAAGCCGCCGATGATCTCCTCGACTTGGATCTCGATGTGTCGCGCCAAGGCGGTAATGTCATTACCATTCAGTTTCGGGATCGCAGTGTGATTGTGGTCAATACCCAGCCGCCACTTCATGAAATCTGGGTAGCCGCAAAGTGTGGTGGCTTTCATTACCGCTGGGCAGGTAGCATGGCAAAGCCGCTATGGCTCGACACCAAAACCGGCCGTGAGTTGCTCAGTGATCTATCTGAGTTTTCTAGTGCGCAAGCAGGTCAGGCAGTGACCATCGCACTGAAATAAGCACAACTTCGTTTTGTTATGCTGCGCCAGTAGCAACAAGCGTTTCAATAACAGTAGTGTCCGGCACTTGCTGAATGCGCGCGGCGCCAACGGACTCCAATGTAATGTAGCGAATTTGCCCTGCCTCGGTCTTTTTATCGACCTGCATTAATTCCATAAAGCGCTCTGTGCCTAGCTTCGGCGGGACGATCGGCAAGTGCATTGATTCAACTATTCGTTTCAGGCGCTCCGCATCGAGCTTGCTAATGTGTCCTAAGCGGGCACTCAGATCGGCCGCCATAACCATGCCGCAGCCCACCGCCTCACCATGCAGCCACTTACCATACCCAAGCCCAGATTCAATCGCATGACCAAAGGTATGGCCGAAATTTAAAGTGGCCCTAATTCCCCCTTCACGCTCATCGGCAGAAACAACCGCAGACTTAATTTCGCATGAGCGCAAAACCGCATAGGCCATCGCATCGGTATCGCATGCAAGTAAGGCGCTGGTATTGGCTTCGATCCAATCTAAAAAATCAGCATCGGCAATCGCACCATGTTTAATCACCTCAGCTAGGCCGGCGGAGAGCTCACGGGCCGGCAGTGTGCGCAGTGTATTTAAATCGGCAATCACGGCCACCGGCTGGTGGAAGGCACCAATCATATTTTTCCCCAAAGGATGATTGATGCCAGTTTTGCCGCCAACCGACGAGTCAACTTGAGCCAATAAGGTGGTGGGCACTTGAATAAACCGAATGCCACGCATAAAGCTGGCAGCGCCAAAGCCTGCCATGTCACCAACAACACCCCCGCCCAGCGCCACGATCATGCTTTGACGATCGGCACCATGGGCAAGTAGTTCATCAAAAATGAGCTGCAGGTGCTGCCAGTCTTTAAATGACTCGCCGTCAGGCAATTCCAGCAGTCGAACGGTTTTACCCAGTTGGCTTAAGGTGTTCGTCAGCATCTTCGCATACAGCGGCGCAACGGTGGTGTTGCTCACAATAAAAACAGTGGTGCTGAATTTAAGGTGGGGCTCGAATAGCGCCTTTTGCTCAAGCAAATCCGTGCCAATGTAAATGGGATAGCTACGGCTAGCTAAATCGACGTGTAGTGTTTTCATGGGGAGAGTTCAAGTTGCATCAGTAATGTATGGACCAGCTGATTGACGCTGGGTTTGCCAGTTTCTACAACATGGTCTGCGATTTCGCGGTAGAGAGGATCGCGCACTCGGTATAAATCCTCTAGTGTTTGCCGCGCATCTCCGGTTTGCAAAAGAGGACGGCCTTCACCGCCTTTAGTGCGGTGCCAAAGTTCGATTGGTCCTGCATGTAAATAAATCACAGTGCCTCTGCTACTGAGTAAGGCGCGATTCTCTGGAAGAATGACAGCACCGCCACCGGTAGCTAGAACAATCAACTCTTCCTGTACTGCCTCCTTAATCGCTTGCGCCTCCCTCTTCCGAAAGCCGGCCTCACCCTCCATTTCAAAAATGACGGGGATTTTGACGCCACAGCGCTCCTCTATCAATGCATCGACATCAATAAATCGACGATCTAATTTGCGAGCCAACAATTTACCCACCGTGGATTTACCGGCGCCCATCAGACCAACAAGATAAATGTTTTTTGTTAAGGAATTCACCTCATGATTTTATTAGGGTTTGCCGAGAACAGTGGGGGTTATGAAGACCAATAGCTCTGTTTTATCGCGTAAGGTGGATTTATGTTGAAAAAAGTGCCCAATTAGTGGAATGTCACCCAATAAGGGGACTTTGACTACATCCTCGCGCTCCGTGGTTTGGTAGACCCCCCCAAGAATCACGGTTCCACCATTTTCAACCGTGACTTCCGAGCTCAGATTTTTAGTGTCTATGGCATACCCTTGCTCGGTTTTCATGCCGACCGTATCTTTGTTGATGGAAACCAGCATGGAAATCGTTCCGTCTGGATGAATTTTGGGAATGACTTCAAGGCGTAAATTGGCCTTACGGAATTGCAGCTTACTGCCGGTTTGGCTCGACGTTTGGTATGGAAGTTCAGTGCCTTGCTCTATCGTAGCCTTTACTTGGTCTGCGGTCATGATGCGCGGATTAGACAAAATCTTCCCTTGACCATCGCTTTCCAATGCGGATAGTTCCATCTGTAGCAATCGCGTTGCTCCCTTGGATAAAAGGGTGGCTGCCACCGTGCTGGGATCAAAGCCAGCTAGCCCCGATGCCCCCAAGTCCAAATTGCTGATCAGAGCGTTATCGGCATTGCCGCGTATGCCGTTGGCCTGTAATCCCAGTTTGGCACCCAAGTTACGCGCAAAACGGTGGTCCGCTTCGACGATGCGCGCCTCAATCAAAATTTGCTTTGGGCTGCTGAGGTGGTCGCCCCCAAAAGGCAATGCGGCATCGTCTCTGCGGTGCTTTTGAAAACTCAGAATTTCGGCATGGGGAGCAATCCAGTAAATATCGCCTTGCCGAATGATGCCTAAACCCCTACTGGCCAAAATGGAGTGCAAGGCGGTATGCCAGGCCGTATTTTTAAGGTCTAAGGAAATGCGCCCTTGAATCGCCTCACTTAACAAAAAGTTAGTGCTACCAAGGCGCGCTAATTCGTGCAGAAGCGCGCTGACCTCAATGTTGGCAAAGTGTAGGCTAATGGTATTTTGCTGAATGGGGTGCATTGCGGTTGGCTCTCGGCCACCAGAAACCGCATGCACGCCATTGGACGGGTGGATCGCAAGCATGAGGAATAAAAGGAGGCAATATACCAATCCCATGCATTACTCCTTGCTGACAGAAATGGCAATAGATTTGCCGCCATTGGATGTGAGCATTGCTAGCTCGCGTGTGAGGGAGGAAAGGCGCCAGCCCTCTACTGCAGGGCTGTTTAGGGCAATGTGTTGCATGCCTTCCCCTGTATGAAAAAGACCACTGATGCCTGAACTGGAGTTGCTCATACCTAAGTAGCGCCACCGCTTAAGGGATTGCTCGGTAGGACTAATTTTTGGCGCCTGGGGGCTGGGAGCGCTGCGTGCTCGCGCTGCATTGGCCTGTTGCAATGCTATGTCTTCCACCGCTTCCAATAGGGCAAACAGTGAGTCCTGATTGTCCTCAAGTTGGTCCCTCAGGCTTAGAGCAAGCGCATTGATTTCATGGACACTCTGCCCTACCTCATCAGCTGCAACCGGCCTCATGGTGCTGGGCGAGCGTAATTCAAACAGCCAATAGCTATTTAATGATGTGGCGGCCATAATGCAGACCACAATCGCAAGCAAAACGGGTTTTTCTTGCAAAAGGGGACTCTGCTGCATCTTTTGCATCAGCGGAGAAGGTATCCCTAGCATGGAGTCGTCCTTGCGGTTTTTATGTTGCGAAAACTCTTCAGAAAGGCGATGGGCATCCGCTTCATAGGAATGGCGATTCATGGCTTGGCTCTCGGGTATGGAAGTATTGCTACGTAGTGTGGGATGGCCGATGGCTGGGTCATCCCCCAATTCACTCAAAATGGCATTAAAAGACGCGGGGGAAATGGATCGCTTCGGCACGCCATGATTTTTGCTGATCACACAATCATGCGCTATCGGATAAAAGCTGCTCTTGTGTCGGCTAAATCTGATTTAGAGGGGGATAAGCGGACGACATATAATCGCAACATGGCGATCTCCCCTAAAGACAAGCCACCAGTCAAGCCATCGCTCAAGCGATCGCCTGACGGTCGGTCTTACCGTCCGCACCCAGATAATGTGTCGCTATCGAGCACCATTCGTGGGCCGCTGATTAAGGCCTTGCTGGTCTTTGCTTTAGCGGGCGGAGCGATGGTAACGATGTTGATTGCCTACGCATTCATTATTGCGATTCCTAATTTGCCGCCAATATCGGCGCTGGTTGACTACAACCCAAAAGAACCGCTGCGGGTTTTTACGGCCGATAAAGTATTAATTGGGGAGTTCGGTGAAGAGCGCCGCACGGTAGTCCCTTTGTCCGAGATTCCCTTGCAGATGCGCAATGCCGTATTGGCAATTGAAGACGATCGCTTTTATTCCCATGGCGGCGTCGACTATTTGGGCGTTTTGCGGGCAAGCTTAGCGAATTTACGGGGCCGCCTTTCTCAGGGCGCATCTACCATCACCATGCAGGTGGCGCGCAATTTCTTTTTAGGTAATGAAAAAACATTTAGCCGAAAAATATATGAAGTGTTACTGGCCTGGGAGATTGAATCCAAATTATCGAAAGATAAGATTCTAGAAATTTACATGAACCAGATTTTTTTGGGTCAGCGGGCATATGGCTTTTCAAGTGCAGCACAAATTTACTTTGGTAAAGACCTAAAAAGTTTGAGCATTGCAGAATCTGCCATGTTGGCCGGCTTGCCTAAGGCGCCGTCGGCCTATAACCCGGTTAGTAATTTCCGACGCGCCAAGATTCGCCAAGAATACATATTGCAGCGCATGCGCGATTTAAATTACATCACGCCAGAGCAATATCTGGCGGCAATGGCAGAGCAGTTGCGGGTGCGCGGCCTTGGTAATGAGTTTGCAACGCGGGCTGACTTTGCTGCAGAGATGGTGCGTCAATTGCTGTTTAGTCAATATGGTGAAGCCATTTATTCACAAGGCTTGAGCGTTTACACCACCTTGCTTAAGGCGGATCAGGATGCTGCCTATGCAGCGGTGCGCCGCGGTATTTTTGACTATGACTTACGGCATGCTTATCGTGGCCCAGAGGGATTTATTAATTTACCTGAAAATGAACTCAAGCGGCAGCGCGCAATTGATGTGGCATTACTGGATTACCCCTCATTAGATGAGCTGCAATCGGGCATCGTATTGCAAGTGAAGCCAAAAGAGTTGCAGGTCATGATTGCAACCGGCGATGTGATCTCCATTAAAGGCGATGGTTTAAAGTTGGCGTCGGCATCATTAACCGACAGCTCACAACCAAAAAAACGCTTACGTCCTGGCGCGGTAGTTCGCCTTCTTTCCGACGGCGGTATCTGGAAGTTAGCCCAGCTACCCCAAGTCGAGGCAGCGTTTGTAGCTTTAGATCCCGAGAATGGAGCGATTCTGTCCTTAGTTGGCGGCTTTGATT
>JBIILR010000163.1:0-3017 GCA_044338365.1 Polynucleobacter sp.
AAATACATGCCTTGCGCAAACGTCAGCAACCAGAGATTTTTATTCATGAAATACGCCTGTGAAAGCATTACGATAAAGCATCTGTATTCACCATGACCCATTTCATAGGCTAAATGATCCATCCCATTGACCGATTTAAGCTGCATGCGCTTCGCCGCGTTGCCATTGCGCTTAGCTTGGCACTCGCTTTATCGGCTTGCGCTGGCTTGTCTGACGATTCGGGGGAGGCCAGTTCGACGCCGACTGCAGAAATACCAGCACAGGAGACGCTGCCTAAATTTTCCGAGCAGCCGGCCAAATCAACCTTACCCAGCGGCTGGAGTTTTTATCGCCTCGCGCCTTACAAAAAGAATACAGCTTATCGCCTCGAAAACTACCAAGGTAAAACTGTACTGAGCGCCAATGCCAGAAGATCAGCATCGGGTTTGGCAGTGAAACTGCGGCCACAGCCCGCAAGGGATTTATGGCTCGAGTGGGAGTGGAAGGCGGTTGGCAAAATTCCGAATGCCGACAATGCCATTCGCTATACCGATGATGCTCCGCTGCGCATATTGGTTGCGTTTGATGGCAATAAATCCAAGCTACCTTTAAAGGAGCAGCTCACATTTGAAGTAGCCGGCATTCTGAGTGGTCGGGAAATGCCATACGCCACCCTCATGTACATTTGGGCTGGTAACAGTCCTCTCGATAGCGTGGTAGAGAACACGTTTACTAGCCGCATCAAAATGATTGCAGTGGACTCAGGTTGGCAACATACCGGGCAGTGGCGTAAGCATGCGCGTGACTTAAGTGCAGACTACCGCACCGCCTTTGGCGAAGAGCCGGGGGATGTGATTGGTGTCGCACTTCTCACCGATACCGACAATACCAAGTCGCAGGTGAGAGCGCTGTATGGTGATATTGAGTTGGTACGCAAAGCGCTTAAACAAAAGTAGTACAAGAGTAGTGTGTTACTTAGGCTTCCAGAGTCCCAGCAGTAAGGCGTTACTCAGCACAAAAAGACTCGATAAAGCCATCGCACTTCCGGCAATTGCCGGCGTCAAGTAACCCAAGGCTGCCAAGGGAATGCCAATCACATTAAATGCAAAGGCCCAAAATAAGTTTTGACGAATCTTGTTCCAGGTTCGCTTGGATACATCAATTGCGCTTGCGACTAAATTGGGGTTCCCATGCATTAAGGTAATGCCAGCTGCTTGCATCGCGACATCGGTACCGGTCGCCATGGCCATGCCTACATCGGCCATTGCAAGCGCGGGCGCGTCATTGATGCCATCGCCAACCATGACAACCCATTGCCGCTTGCCCTCTGCATTGCGCTTTAACCGTTCGATCCAGCCGGCCTTATCTGCGGGTACAACTTGCGCATAAACCGTGTCAATGCCAATGCGTTGACCGACCTGGTCGGCGGCGGCACGATTGTCGCCCGATAGCATTACCGTGCCTATCCCCATGGCATGCAATTGCTCTACGGCTGCTCTTGCTTGGACTTTAATGGCATCACCAAAAGCGAAGATGGCCAGCGGTATTGGTGCTTGAGCACCTAGGGGTGTGGCCGTTAAAGCCGAGACAGTATGCCCCGCTAAAAATAGGGGAGCGGCTTGGAGGCTTAAATCGCTGTACTGCGGATGGGATTCGAGCGACGCAAGGCTTTGCAGTCGCAGCAATTGCCCTTGCCAATCGCCAGTCAGTGGTCTACCTTCAATCCCCACCCCAGGAATAGCCTGCATTTGGCTAAACGTCACGGGAATTATGCTGTGTAGCTTTGCATCTTCCAGTACTGCTTTCGCAAGCGGATGTTCGCTGCCCATTTGTAGCCCGGCAGCAAGAGCAAGAATGGCTTCTCGATTAAATCCAGCGCTCACATCAATCGAGATTAGGGTGGGCTTACCTTCGGTCAGGGTGCCGGTTTTATCAAATGCAACGAGTTGAATGCGGTGGGCCAGTTCTAATACCTGCGGATCTTTAATTAAGATGCCGGCGCGCGCAGCAACCCCAGTGCCGGCCATGATGGCTGCTGGAGTTGCTAAGCCCAATGCACATGGGCACGCAATCACCATGACCGATACTGCCCGTAGAATGGCTTCGCTTACGTCGCCGAGCAGGAAGCCAGTAATGAGGCCAGTAGTAATCGCAATACCAATTACTGCAGGCACAAAGATCGCGCTGACTTGGTCTACTAAGCGCTGAATTGGGGCCTTATGGGTTTGCGCGGTTTCGACTAAATCAATTATGTTGGCCAGCATGCTATCGGTACTCGTGGCGCTAACTCGGAATACCAAAAGACCATCGCCATTGAGTGAGCCACCAATCACGGCATCACCAATCTCCCGCTTCACAGATTGACTCTCCCCTGTGAGTAGTGATTCATCCAGATGGCTATTACCGAGCACGATGACACCATCTGCGGGAACACGTTCACCAGGCAAAACCATCACCAGATCATTTACCAACACTTGCTCGAGGGGGAGTTCGGCATGCTGGTTGAGAGCGGCCGCATTGCTAGCGATGAGGCTGGGGTCATTTGTCTTGAGTACTCGTGCCCGTTGTGGCCATAAGGCGTGCAGCGCACGAATGGCTTCGCCAGTTTGCTGTTTGGCCCGCGCCTCAAGCCACTTACCGAGTAAAACCATGCTGATGATGACTGCCGATCCCTCAAAATAGAGGGCGTGGGGATCCCCAAAAAACAGCTGATACACGCTGAGTCCATAAGCAGCGCTTGTTCCCAGCGCGACCAGTAAATCCATATTGCCAGCACCCGACATCAGCGCTTTGAATCCAGACTTATAAAAGCGCCAGCCCAATACAAATTGCACCGGGCTGGCGAGCAACAGCTGCCATAGGCCACTTGGCATCCAGTGGACCCCAAATGGCATAAGGAGCATGGGCAGTACGAGTGGAGCGGATAAAGCAAAGCTGAGTAGCACTAACCCCAAGCCATCAGCCGACCAAAATGCAGATGGGTTTACTTGCTTTTGCTGTCCAGGCGCAGCGCTTTGCTTAGCGTCATAGCCTGCCTC
>JBIILR010000052.1:0-9944 GCA_044338365.1 Polynucleobacter sp.
CCTAGGCTTAGCAGTAGCCGATATGCGGCGCAGAATCTGCAGCGCTAAATCCATACGCATGGCATTCGTAAATTGCTGTTGTTGTACATCGGTAGCCAATACGGTCGATACCGAAAAGTCCATATCGCGGGTAACGTAAATTTCCGATTCAGGAACAACATCAACGCCATTTTGATTGATCGCCTGAAACGCCACACGCGAGTTCAAGCGGTATGCCGAAATCTGACCAGTAGAGCTATAGGCCAAAATCTCGCGGCTATTGACTTCACTGATGATCTCTAAAATAAGATCGGCATCTTTGGCATTATTGGCAATCTTGGCGTCACTGCCCGTCAAAATCATCATTTCTAAATCGGATCTCAGTAATGGCGACGGAGCGCCTGTAATCACAATCGCCTTATATGGAATCGATACGGAGCCGCGCAACTTAAAACCGCAGGCCGAGGTAATTAAGGCCGGCAACGCGATTAATGTCCCAAGCACAGTTCTGCGACCCAAACTGGGCATTGGGCTCTTGCCCTTTGCGCTGGGATTCACTGCAGGATCGTTTATCTTAGAGTTGATGGTCGCGCCTCTATTTCCTTAAACCACAATATTAACTAAGCGGCCCGGAACCACAATCACTTTTTTAGGTGATCCGCCATTGAGGGCCTTGAGGGCAATCTCGCTTTGCAGTGCGGCAACCTCGATTGCCTCTTTACTGGCATCAGCGGCTACCGTAATTGCGCCCCGCAACTTTCCATTGACTTGCAATACCAACTCCATTTCAGTCTTTACCAAGGCAGCTTCATCGACTTCCGGCCATGGCGCATCTAAAATTAACCCGCTCTGATTGCTGTAACCCATCTCCATCCAGAGCCGATGCGTTAGATGCGGCACGACGGGATAGAGCATGCGCAGCAAAATGCCAATGCATTCACGCAAGACTGCTGGACGAATCGCTTGACTACCGTCCTTGCCTTCATCCAGCTTGACGGGCTCTAAGGTATTGAGCATTTTCATGGCAGCTGAAACAACGGTGTTGTACTGGCGGCGCTGGTAATCAAAATTGGCTTGCTTTAATATGGTGTGAACATCACAGCGCAGGGTTTGCTCCGCCTCATTAAGGTCGCTTGGGAAAGCAGTATTCGATTCACTGCATAAGCGGATCGCAGCAGCCTGACTCATTGAGTAAGCCCACACCCGACGCAGAAAGCGCGAGGCACCCTCAACCCCAGCACCAGACCACTCAAGTTGTTGCTCGGGTGGCGCCGCGAACATTGTAAAGAGCCTCGCCGTATCGGCGCCGTACTGATCAATCAGTGACTGTGGATCAACGCCGTTATTTTTGCTCTTGGACATTTTTTCCACGCCACCGATGGTGATGGAGTTGCCATTCAACTCAATACCAGAATCTGTCTTGAGTTTCGCGCCCGTCGGCCTACCTTTGTCGTCGAGACTTAATTCCACATCGAGGGGATTAAGCCAGGTCTTTTTGCCGCTGGTATCTTCGCTGAAGTAAGTCTCATTGAGAACCATGCCTTGCGTGAGTAAATTGGCAAAAGGTTCATCAAAGGTAATTAAATCGAGGTCACGCATCACTTTTGTCCAAAAGCGCGCGTAGAGTAAATGCAAAATCGCATGCTCAATACCGCCAATGTATTGATCCATTGGCATCCAATATTGATTGCGCTGATCGACCATGGTCTTGGCATCTGCCCCGGTATAGCGCATGAAGTACCACGAGGAATCCACAAAGGTGTCCATGGTATCGGTCTCGCGCCGTGCTGGCTTGCCGCACTTCGGGCATGCCACATTTAAAAAGTCGGGGCGCTTGTTGAGGGGATTGCCACTACCATCGGGAACGCAATCTTCTGGCAATACCACCGGTAAATCTTTTTCGGGAACGGGTACTGCGCCGCAACCGGGATTTACCTCATCGCCACAATGAATGATCGGAATAGGCGTACCCCAATAGCGCTGCCGTGAAATACCCCAGTCGCGCAAGCGGTACGTAGTTTTGATTTCTCCAACGCCAAGCGCAGCTAAATCAGCGGCAACCGCAGTCACCGCATCACTAACCGAGAGGCCATCGTATTTGCCGCTATTGATGCACTGCGCCTGTTCTTTTTGAGCGTACCAGGCATCCCAGTGGGTGGGGTTGAACATTGCTGACTCAGTGCTGAGCGCAATCACCTGTTTAATCGGCAGATGGTATTTGAGTGCAAAAGCAAAGTCACGCTCGTCGTGGGCAGGTACGCCCATCACAGCGCCATCGCCGTAACTCATCAATACATAGTTACCAACCCACAAGGGGACGGGCTCTTTGTTTAGAGGATGGGTAACGTATAAGCCCGTGAACATGCCTTCTTTTTCTTGTGTAGCCAGGTCTGCCTCAATCACGCTACCAGTCTTGCATTTTTCGATAAAGCTAGCCATCGCCGGATTGGTGCGCGCAGCCTCGGTAGCGAGCGGATGTTCTGCCGCCACCGCACAAAAGGTCACGCCCATGATGGTGTCAGCACGCGTAGTAAACACGTGCATCTTGCCATCCTGAATCAGTTCACCGGCGCTATTTTTAATCGCATGGTCAAAGGCAAAGCGCACGCCGCGGCTTTTGCCGATCCAGTTTTGCTGCATGGTCTTGACGCGCTCGGGCCAGCCTAAATCATCCAGACCAGTGAGCAGTTGCTCTGCATAGGCAGTGATATTTAAGTAGTAACCGGGGATCTCGCGCTTCTCGACTAAAGCGCCTGAGCGCCAACCGCGCCCTTCAATCACTTGCTCGTTGGCCAATACCGTTTGATCAACAGGATCCCAATTCACCACCTGGGTTTTGCGGTACGCAACGCCCTTTTCCAGCATCTTTAAAAAGAGCCACTGGTTCCAGCGGTAGTAGTCGGGTTCGCAGGTGGCAATTTCGCGGGACCAATCAATCGCTAGACCCATGGCGGCCATTTGCTTTTTCATGTACGCAATGTTTTGGTAGGTCCACTCGGCCGGAGGCACTTTATTCTGGATTGCAGCGTTTTCAGCGGGCATACCAAACGCATCCCAACCCATTGGCATCAATACGTTGTAACCCTGCATGCGCAGTTGACGCGCCATCACATCATTAATGGTGTAGTTGCGCACATGGCCCATGTGCAATTTGCCCGATGGGTAAGGCAGCATCGAGCAGGCGTAATACTTGGGCTTGGGTTTGCCTTCGGCGTTAACCGCATCTTCGGTAACGCGATAGACGTCTTTGCTATTCCAATCCGCTTGGGCTGCCGCTTCAATGCTGCGGTAGTCGTATTCCATACTCATCGTGTAAGGCTCTTTTCGCTGTAATCGCTCAGTGTTTTTATATGTCTTATGCCCGCAGGCCCAATACGTCTTGCATATCAAATAGACCGGACGTTTTTTTCTCTAAAAAACGAGCTGCCCGAATCGACCCCTGGGCATAGGACTGACGGCTCGAGGACTTATGGCTAATTTCAATGCGCTCGCCTTCACCCGCAAATAGCACCGTGTGATCGCCCACAATATCGCCACCCCGAATGGTTGCAAAGCCAATCGATCCGGACTTCCGTTCACCGGTATGGCCTTCACGTGCATATACCGCGACATCGCTCAATGATTGACCCAAGGCGCCTGCAATTACCTCGCCCATCTTCAGCGCAGTGCCCGATGGCGCATCGACTTTATGGCGGTGGTGCGCTTCGATGATTTCAATGTCGTAACCGGTATCGAGCATCTTCGCAGCCACTTCGAGTAACTTCAACGTAACATTGACGCCCACGCTCATATTGGGAGCAAACACCATCGCAATTTTGGAAGATGCGGTTTTCAGCTGGGCAATTTGATCTGCGCTTAAACCGGTAGTACCGATGATCATCTTGACGCCGTGGGCAGTGCACGCAGCCAAATGCAGCATCGTGCCCTCGGGCCGCGTGAAATCGATTAAATACTCGGCATCGCGTAAGCCCTGAGCCAAATCAGCCGTAATCATCACGCCCGTTTTTTTGCCCAAGAAAGCGCCAGCGTCGGCGCCTAAAACAGGGCACGACGCATGATCAAGCGCGCCTACCAAGGTGGCATCAGGTAATTGCAATACCGCCTCAATTAGCATTCGGCCCATTCGGCCACTTGCTCCTGCGATTGCGATTTTCATAGTCTCACTCTTTACTTGGCTAAATTTTTTCAATTCCACGTCGGCATTGCTGACTGAGCATCAATGCCGCTTACTTGACTGGTGTCACGATTGCGCCACTCTGCGGACTTGCCTTACTCGGAATCAATACCTCGGGCTGCTGCAATGGTGGGGTTACTGGATTCTTGTTTTTACCCGTAACCATATCCCAGAAGGAGCGCTTGTGCTTGGCGTAGTTATCGATTTCGGCAACGAGCTCGACTTCGGTTGGCAATGCATCGCCATTAAACTTCGTCACCTTATCGCCGTCGAAGAACACCGTTACTCGTCGCTCTTTACTGATTTTTTCACCCAGGCGTTTGAATTCAAAAACGTAATCCCAGCGGTTGGCATGAAAGTAACTTGCCAATAATGGGGTGCCCAAAATTTGCCGCACCTGCTCCCGGCTCATGCCAAGCTCTAACTTGGCGTATTGCTCGCTGGAAATAAAGTTGCCCTGCACAATATCGGGTACATAGGGCCGAAAAATGCTGTTCATCATCGTGCGCTGGGTTTCATCGACCTTCGTTGTACAACCAGTCAAGATTACCGCTCCCATCACCAGCAATGCGAGCACGAACCAGCGCGCAAAAGGCCTAGGCAAGGCAGTGCGCTCAATTTGGGTGTACTTTGTCGGTAAAAGGCAGTTTTGCATGGCAAGCCGTATCATTAAGGTCTTGATTTTAGCCCTCAATCGATGCCCATGAACCAAAACCCCTCCCCAGCCGATTTACGGGATATTGGCCTTAAAGCCACGGCTCCCCGGATGCAGATCCTGGATTTTTTTCATCAGCATCCAGGTGCCCATTTCAGTGCCGAAGAAATCTTCATGGCCATGGCCAAAGAAGACAAAGACATTGGTCTGGCTACGGTATATCGGGTGCTCACCCAATTTGAGCAGGCGGGCCTATTGCTGCGCAGTCATTTTGAGTCCAGCAAAGGCGATAGCCGGGCGATTTATGAGCTCAACGAGGGTACACACCACGATCACCTCGTTTGCCTTGATTGTGGTCACGTAGAGGAATTTGTCGATACAGCGATTGAGCGTCGCCAAAAGGAAATCGCCAAATCCTTGGGCTTTGCTCTCGAGGACCACTCCCTTGCCATGTATGGGCATTGCCAAAAGAAAAACTGCGCCCATAAGCGCAAATAAGCTAAGAAGCTCGGTGTATAGAAAAAAGGGGCTCATAAGCCCCTTTTTTAGCAACTAAACGCGCTATTTGACCCCTTTTATCTAGGCCGCCATCAGCGCCTCAGCCGCATTAAGCATCTGCACCGAATAACCCCACTCGTTGTCATACCAAGCGAGCACTTTGACAAGCTTGCCATCCGCCGAAACCCGCGTCTGGCTAGCGTCATAAATGCTAGGACGGGGATCGTGGTTAAAGTCGATGGATACCAGCGGCAAGGTATTAAAGCCCAAAATACCCTTGAGCTCCCCTTCGCTGGCTTTTTTCAGAACGGCGTTGACTTCATCTACGCTGGTGGCGCGCTTGGCCACAAAGGTTAAATCAACCACCGAGACATTAATCACCGGAACGCGCATCGCAAACCCATCAAAACGACCAGCCAGTTCCGGCAATACCAAACCAACCGCTTTGGCGGCGCCCGTTTTGGTCGGAATCATGCTGCTCACGGCAGAGCGCGCACGGCGCATATCCTTGTGGTACACATCCGTCAATACTTGATCATTAGTAAACGCATGAATGGTGGTCATTAAACCCGATTCAATACCGATGGCATCCAGCAAGGGTTTGACTAAAGGTGCTAAACAATTGGTGGTGCAGCTGGCATTCGAGACAACGACGTCACTGGGCTTGAGCACCTTTTCATTTACGCCGTAGACGATGGTTGCGTCAACGTCTTTTTCGCCAGGAGCCGAGATCAATACTTTTTTTGCCCCTTGCTGAATGTGCACCATGGCTTTTTCTTTGGAGGTAAATTTACCCGAGCACTCGAGCACTAAATCCACCTGATGTTCGCCCCATGGCGTCTCCAGCGGATTGCGCGTCGAATACATTTTGATGCGATCGCCATTGACTACCATGTGATCACCGTCCACGGTGACTGTAACGGGGAAACGCCCATGGGCTGAATCGTATTGCGTGAGGTGGGCGTTGATATCAATATCACCCATCGCATTGATGGCAACTATTTTGATATCGCGTTTGCGATCTAAGTTCGGCTGGCTCTCATACAATGCGCGCAGCACCATGCGGCCAATACGGCCATACCCATTAATTGCAACCCGAATCGCCATTGTTATTCCTCTACTCTTTTTCTATATTAATTACTGACTTTAATTTCTTACTTTGTTTGTGCAATGCACTGCCTCACCGTCGTACTAATCTGATCAACGGTTAAACCAAAATACGCATACAACTGATTTGCGGGCGCAGACTCGCCAAAGGTATCCACACCATGGACTGCCGCGCAGCCATACTTCCACCAGTAATCCGTCACGCCTGCCTCAACCGCAATGCGCGGTAAGCCGGCTGGCAATACGCTGGCTTTGTATTGCGCGTCTTGCTGATCAAAGCAGGTTGTCGATGGCATCGACACCACACGAACACCAATTCCTTCTTTCGCTAAATGCGCTGCGGTTTGCAATGCCAAGCCGACCTCTGAACCGGTCGCAATAATGACGGCTTTGGCTGCTTTGCTGGGCTCATGGACCACATAGCCACCGCGTGCGATGTTCTCGATTTGTTTTGGCGAACGTGCCACAAATGGGCAATTTTGGCGACTAAAAATCAATGCACTTGGGCCGTGCCGACGCTCGAGCGCCGCGCCCCACGCAACTGCGCTCTCCGTGGTGTCGCAAGGACGCCAGACGGCCAGATTCGGTATCAAACGCAAACTCGACACCTGCTCGACCGATTGATGGGTGGGGCCATCTTCGCCCAAGCCAATCGAGTCGTGGGTAAACACAAAAATGCTGCGGAGTTTCATGAGGGCTGCCATGCGCAGCGCATTGCGACTGTAATCCGAGAAGGTTAAGAAGGTGCCCCCAAATGGAATGTAACCGCCATGCAGTGCCATGCCATTCATGATGGCACTCATACCGAATTCGCGCACACCGTAATTAATGTGGTTGCCCCACTGATTGGCGCGCACGGGTTTGCAGGCACTCCAATTGGTTAAGTTCGAAGCGGTTAAGTCGGCAGAGCCGCCCATCATTTCTGGAACGGCAGGTGCTAATACTTCAATCGCATTCTGACTCGACTTGCGCGTTGCAATCGTTTCGGCTTTGGCTTGGCATTGCGCAAGTAGTGCTTGTAGTTTTGCTGCAAAGTCGGATGGCAAATCACCGCGCATGCGGCGCACGAGTTCGGCCGCTAAGGAAGGGTGCGCTTTTTGATAGGCAGCAAAAAGCTCGTTCCACGCGTTCTGAATGGTTTGACCACGACCGCGAAAATCCCATGCCAAGAGCAAATCATCTGGCACCTCAAAGGGTGGGGAAGTCCAATTCAAGGCCTTCCTAGTGGCGGCGATTTCATCAGTGCCGAGTGGGGAGCCGTGCACCTTATCACTGCCCGCCATATTAGGTGAGCCTTTACCAATGGCTGTTTTGCAACAAATTAAGGTGGGCTTATCGCTTTGCTTTGCTCTGGCAATGGCGCTGGCAACAGCGCTGGCATTGTGGCCATCAAGCCCCCGAATCACATTCCAGCCATAGGCTTCAAAACGCTTCGGCGTATCTTCGTTAAACCAGGCAACGACCTTGCCATCAATTGAGATGCCGTTGTCATCCCAAAATGCAATCAGTTTATTGAGTTTGAGTGTGCCGGCCAAGGAACATACCTCATGGCTAATGCCCTCCATTAAGCACCCATCGCCTAAAAAAGCGTAGGTGTAGTGGTTAACAACATCAAAGCCAGGGCGATTAAATTCTTCAGCGAGTAATTTTTCAGCTAAGGCCATACCAACGGCATTGGAGATGCCTTGACCCAATGGGCCTGTAGTCGTTTCGACGCCCGGCGTAATGCCATACTCGGGATGGCCTGGTGTCTTGCTATGCAGCTGACGGAAGTTTTTCAGCTCACGCATCGGCAAGTCGTAACCAGTGAGGTGCAATAGTGCATAGAGCAACATCGAGCCGTGGCCATTGGAGAGCACGAAGCGATCGCGATTTATCCAATGCGGATCGGAGGGGTTGTGTTGCAAATGCTGATCCCACAGGGCTACTGCAATATCAGCCATGCCCATCGGCATGCCAGGGTGTCCAGAATTGGCTTGCTGAACGGCGTCCATCGAAAGTGCGCGAATGGCATCGCCCATACGGGTTTGTAAATTTGACATCGTAAAAGTGGTCTCGAAGGAATTAAATTGGCTATATTGCGGTAATGCCTCAATTTTATCTTCCTCCTCCCTGGGAAACCCAAAAACCCCACCCTATTTCTGCCGAGTTGCTGCACCACCTGCGGGTTCGGCGCATTAGCGAGGGTGAAGTCATTCCCATTTTTGATGGTCAAGGGCAAATAGCCTCCGCCACCCTCGTCCGCTTGGGCAGTAAATCCGGCGAACTGGCGATCGCCAAGGCACAACAGGATATTCAAAGCGAGGTGCCCTATGGCATCACTCTGGCCCAAGGGCTTGCTGGAGGCGATAAGATGGATTGGGTCATCGAAAAAGCAGTGGAAACCGGCGCCACCGCCATTGCACCGCTGCAGTGTGAACGCTCTGTGATCAAATTGACGCGCAATAGCGATGCAGAGCGTGCGCAAAAGCGTTTACTCCACTGGCGCGCTATTACGCAAGCCGCCTGTGAGCAATGTGAGCGTACCGTGTTGCCCCTTGTTGAGCCAATACAGACCATAGAGGATTACCTTAATAAAGCCTCTGATGATGACATCAAGGCCACCATAAAGCTCGTTTTCTGTACTGGGGATCACCCATCCTTAGCGAAAACCATTGCGCCCTTGTCTGCGCAAAACCTAATTCTGTTGATTGGGCCAGAAGGCGGCCTTACGCCAGAAGAAATAGGGCTAGCTACTAAAGCGGGATTTCAGGCGGTGTCCTTAGGTAAGCGCATTTTGCGCACCGAAACCGCTGGCATTGCGGCTATCAGTACGATCCACGCGATTTGGGATCGTTAATCTGCTAAACGGGTAATAAAAAAGCCCTGGATCCAAGTAGATCAAGGGCTCGTAGCAAAAGGTGGGTGCTTACGCGAAGGAGTAGAACACCCGATACGGTACGCGGCGCTCAGACCAGAAATCAACAGCATCGCGGAATACATCCAATAAAGTCTCGCGCGCTTCTTTGTCAAATTTCTGGGTACAAGGCAAACCTTCTAATACCACTACGAAACCAGGTTGCGGTCCAGCCTTATCCACCATGGTGGTTAAGGTATCCAATAACGGATCGTAATTTTTCGCTTGCTGCTTGGTAAACACATAGGCATTAGCGATCGACTCGAGCACTTCGCTCTTAGTGAGGCCATTTGCGCAATTGGCATAAATAAAGTGCTGACCGAGTTCGGCTGCCCCTTCCATTAAATCCGTTGTACGAAAAGCCCGAATCGATTGAACGATGTTAGGGCGAACGCTGCGAAGCATGGCAGGTGGACCAGCATCACGAACGGCTAATGCAGCACGCCACGATGCAGGCACTTTTTTACTGGAGGCATGATTGGCTGCGAGCGTTTGCAGGCGCGACAGGCCGCCTTGAGCGTATACGTTAGTGGCTGAGGGCTCGCCATCGGACTGCTCGTTTCGATCCCAACTTTCGGCGCGACTGTGGTCGTCCCACTCAGCGGATGTAATTTCAGGATTATTCATGATGGGTA
>JBIILR010000165.1:0-2944 GCA_044338365.1 Polynucleobacter sp.
CATTACTTTGCCTACTCTCGTTTGTGTAATTTAAAAATAGTTAACTTGGAGATACAAAATGAAATTCAACAAGATTGCAGCAGTCTTATTATGTTTATTCCCATTAACAGTTTTTTCACAAGCAGCTACTCCAGCTGCACAGGCCGCAAATCCGATAGTAGTTAAAAAATATAGTTTTAAAAAAATTGACTTTAGCGGAGACAAACAAATATCAAGAGAAGAGGCCAAAAAGGCGGGTATTTCTGACGCTGAATTTAACCTGATTGATAAAGACAATAGTGGTTTCATTACCTGGAATGAGGCCGTTAATAGCCCATCTAAAAATTGGACTGAATAAGCTTGGCCGCTAGAGGGCTTAGTACTAGAGAACCCTTGTTAATCTCTAGCCGAAACAATCCTTATTTAATTAAATCCCATCAGGGTGGAGTAGTTATGAATAGTAGAATTCTGGCCTTATTGCTAGGAGTGGGTTTTTCATTTTCAGCATTCGCGCAAACTGCGCCATCCACAGCAAGCACTTCCAATTCAGCTCCTATCCTAGCTAAGGTATGGACGGGCGTTGCTGGGGATACCTCCATTGGCGCAATTAGCCGCAAAAATCCCTTACATTATTTAAATGTGGGTGAAGCTGGCCAAGTCAAAGGGTGGAACACTTACGATAGTGCAGCAACGTTCACCGTCCTGCGCCAAGAGGGTCGTCACTTAGAGCTCCAATTTAAGAATCCCAAATATCAAGTTAATGAAATAGGGACCTTAACGGCAGATGGCAAACACTTTCAAATTGCGTCAAAAGAAGCCAGCGGTTTTTTTACGATTGAAGGCGACAAGCTTACGGGCTGTGGTAGCAGTCGAGGCACCAACGGATTATTTGGCCATTGGTTCAGTAGTTATTCAGCCTGGTGTGATGAATTCACGGCGGGTAACGTCCCATCACCACCATCTGCTAAAGCGGTCGCCACCTTACCAAAAGTCTGGACGGGTGTTGTTGCTGCAACGAGTGTAGGGGATCCCTCCAAGCATAATCCGAATAGCGATGCAACCGGAGTCAAAGAAAAGACTTCTAAAGGGTGGAGTGCTTCTGATGGCCTCAGAACGATGACCATCATTCGTCAAGAGGGACGTCATATTAAGTTTCTCTGGAAATCCCCTAATTTAGAAGATCAATGGATAGGCATGATCTCGGCAGATGGCAAACAAATGCAAGTAACCAATAAATACACTTCTGGATTATGGCGCATTGATGGAGATAAGATCTCTGGCTGCGCTACGGCTAGTGGCTCTAAGGGGACATTTACCCATTGGTTTAATAATTACAAATCCTTCTGCATTGACTTAGTAGCAGGCGCTACTCCGCCCGTATTGCAGCAGAATGTTCCTGTTCTACCGAAGGAGTGGCAGGGATCGGTCTCCTCTACTTCAATGGGCGCGACTTGGAAAGGCCATCCAAAGCATGCTGATCATGTCGGGGATAAAAACAAATCCCTAGATTGGAACTTTTATGAAGCGCCCCGAACACTCACCGTCCTGCGCCAAGAGGGGCGGCACTTAGAGTTATTACTGAAAACTCCCAAAGGTGTATCGCCCTATGCAAGTGTTGGTACCTTATCGGCTGATGGCAAACAGATTGCTGTCACATCAAAGCACCAAAAAACTATATTGACTGTATCTGGAAATACCCTTTCTGGCTGTGGAATTAGTCGCGGAAACGATGGGACTTTTGTAAGCTGGAAAAAGAAATATGCAGCGTATTGCTGGGATTTGACTGCTGCAAAATAACTACTTAGTCATTTTATTAGAGCATTAACCCACTTCGGTGGGTTTTTGTTTTCTGGTCAATGGCTGCTATGGGTCTTAGCAATCATTGCATCGGGTATTGGTTATGGTCACGTGATTCGTGAATTTGACCGCTCAGTATCTGTGGGTAAGGGGAGCTTCGTGCTGACTCGTTTCAGACTCACCGTATGCATACTAAAAAAGCTTGACTAATTGCTTGCCTAAATTATGACCATTGAGCATGCCGATAAATGCATTAGGAGCACTCTCGATACCCTGAGAAACGCTCTCAGTGTATTGAAGGCTCTTATCTAAAATTAAAGAGATCAGCTCGGTTTGGATAGACTCCCATTCGTTTAGGTAATCAAAGGCAATAAATGCTTGCAAATGGAGCCGTTTGTTTAAAAACCCCCTTAAATGCACTGGGTGCGTTTGCGAAAAATCATCCTCTGAGACAAGACCACACAAAGCAATGCGTGCAAATGGATTGAGATGCGGAACGACACTATCAAATACGGATCCGCCCACGTTTTCAAAAAGGCAGTCAATGCCATTGGGGGCTACTTTAGACAATGTATCGTCTAGATTGCTATCGTGATGGGAAATGCATTCATCAAAGCCTAGCGATATTTTGGCGTATTCGCATTTTTTAGCAGAACCAGCAATACCAATCACATGACAGCCTAGTTTTTTTGCTATCTGACCGACGACACTTCCCACGGCACCCGTTGCCGCGCTGACCAACAAAGTGTCTCCAGGCCGCGGTTTGCAAATCTTATGGATACCAAGCCAAGCTGTAATACCGGGCATACCAGCTACACCTAGAAAACACGTTGCGGGAATATCGCTACTGGGTAGGTGATTAATTTTTTCATCCAGCATGAGTGCATGCGTTTGCCAGCCCATCATGCCAATCACGAGATCACCCTCTTTGAACCGCTTGGACTTGCTTTCCAATACTTTCCCAATGACTTCGCCCGTAATAAGGTCACCGATAGCGACATTTTTGGCATAGGATTTTGCTGAATTGATTCGACCCTTCATGTAAGGATCAACTGAAAGCCATTGATTTTGAATCAAAACTTCATTTGCAGCAGGTTTACCAAGCGGGCGACTGACTAACTGGAAGTGATGCGCTTGAACCTTTTGCTCTGGGTAACTTGCAAGGATT
>JBIILR010000164.1:0-2944 GCA_044338365.1 Polynucleobacter sp.
TTGATTTAGCTGCTGCAAAACCTGCTTAAGGATTAGACATGGAACAAGAAAAAAATTGGGAGCGTCAAGCGCTGGAACACCTGCTTTTAGAAAATCTAAAAGAGAGTCGGAAAGCGCGGCGTTGGAAGACCATACTGCGCGTTCTATTCCTTATCCTGATTGTTGGTTTCATTTTGCAAGTATTGGATCTACGTCCGTTTGGTGGCACCTTTGGTGCTGAGCGCCATACGGCAATGGTCAGTATCGAAGGCGAGATTAGCTCCAACGCCATAGCCAATGCCTTGGATATTGGATCGGCCTTGCAAGCTGCCTTTGAAAACGACAATAGCGTGGGTGTGATTTTGCGTATTAATAGTCCAGGCGGATCGCCAGTGCAATCGGGGATTATTAACGATGAAATTCGGCGCTTACGTACGCTACATCCCAGCAAGCCGCTGCATGTGGTTGTCGAAGACATCTGCGCTTCTGGTGGTTATTACATTGCGGTGGCAGGCGATCAAATTCTGGTGGATAAAGCCAGCATTGTTGGTTCGATCGGGGTAGTGATGGACAGCTTTGGCTTTACTGGATTAATGGATAAGCTCGGCATTTCACGGCGCATGATTACAGCGGGCTCAAACAAGGGCATGCTCGATCCGTTTAGTAAGGAAGACCCAAAGCAAGTTGAAATGGTACAAACCATGCTCAATGAAATTCACCAGCAATTTATTGCCGTGGTGAAGGAAGGGCGGGGCGATCGCTTGAAAGAAACCCCCGATTTGTTTTCTGGCCGCGTATGGAATGGCGAGCAAGCGGTAAAAATCGGGCTAGCCGATGGTTTTGGTACGGTCGATACGGTGGCGCGTGATGTATTTAAAGCACCCAACATTCTCGACTACACCATGAAAGAAAACTTTGCCGAACGGGTTGCGAAGCGCTTTGGTGCCGAGATGGGTTCGGCCGCTGGTAAAGCATTGGTGCGATCCGGTGATATCAAATAAGTTTTAGTGCGCTAGCAATAAAAACACGCATGGCCGATTTTGCAAGGCAGCGCAGGCTGCCTCGTTGGGAAATACTTTTTTCCACTCCGTAATGGCCATGCTTCGGATCTCTTCAGTGGGTAGGCTTAAGTCAAGCGCTAGGCAGAGATGCGTTTGTGGCGTGAGGGCTTGCAGGCAACCCGCCATCATGGCCGCGTTGCGATAAGGCGTCTCAATCCAGAGCTGCGTTTGCTGTAGCTTGCGCGATTCAGACTCTAATTGCTTTAAGCGTGTAGTCCGTTCACCGCCATCCTGAGGTAAGTAACCCTGAAACGCGAAACGCTGCCCATTTAGCCCGCTGGCCATTAAAGCCAAGAGCAATGAACTTGGGCCAATCAGCGGCTTCACTTTAGCCCCTAGGCGATGTGCCGCCCACACCAGCTCAGCTCCAGGATCGGCTACCCCAGGCACGCCCGCCTCAGACATCAGGCCGATATCGATGCCACGCAGCAAGGGCTCGAGGAGCGTTTCCGGTTTGATCGTATCGCCGTACTTGGCATTGCGCGCAGCGCCCCGCCATTCGGTCATCTGCATTTCTTGAATGGGACACACCAAGGGGGTGAGGGTATCAATTGCTTTTAATAAAGCGCGCGCTGTTTTAGCATCCTCAATAATCCAATGCCTTAATTGGGACGCGCAGCGCATCGTTTCGATTGGCATGACATGGGGAAGTTGTGCAGAGCGCGCATCATCGCCCAAGGTATTGGGTACCAAGTAAAGTGTACCGAGCTTAGAGATATTCGTCATGACCGATTGTTTCCAGATGGGGGAATTGCAAAGCCAACATCACGGAGCATGGCGCTCAAGGCAATCAAGGGCAGGCCAATGAGTGCAGTAGGATCGTCCGAGCGAATGGATTCCAGCAAGGCAATACCCATGCCTTCGCATTTAGCGCTTCCGGCACAGTCATAGGGCTGCTCTATCTCTAGATAATGGATAAGCGCGGTATCGGGTAAGTCCCGAAATCGAACCTCGGTGGTTACATTTATCGCCACAGAATAATCGGCCTGCATTAAGCAGACGGCAGTATGAAAGTAGACAGTCTGGCCACGCATGCGTTGCAACTGCACAAGCGCATTGTCAAAATTCCCTGGTTTGCCAATCGCTTCACCGAGGAGATCAGCAGCCTGGTCTGAGCCGATGACCCAGGCATTGGGATGGGTCTTTGCGATGGCAGTCGCTTTTGCAATCGCAAGGCGCAGCGCCATGGCGGCAACCCCTTCATTTGGGAGGGCGCGTTCATCCACATGGGGAGCAATTGCCTCAAAAGAGAGGCCCAGTCGTGCCAAAAGGTCGCGACGGTAAATCGAGCTCGAAGCCAAAATAAGTGGCTGTGTTTGTAAGTTACCCATGCAGCAAGCGTACCTTCATTTAGACTAAGACCATGAATCGTAATCCCGTTTTGCCTTCGCTGACCCTGCCTACTGAGCCTAAGGCGCTGCGCTCCGTTGATCTGCTGGTGCCTCAGACCTACTCTGGAAAAGGGTTTTTAGCACTGGATACATTGCCGCGAGTCGCTTTAGAGGCTGCTGCCCATTCCTCAGGCGATGGCTTTGCGTGGGAAGTCAATACATTCTTTGATGGGCTCGCAGGCGGCGAGCCGCGCCTCAAAATGAATTTAAGCCTGAAGGGTCAGATACACCTCATCTGCCA
The DNA here is from genome assembly GCA_044338365.1 of Polynucleobacter sp. Classification (GTDB taxonomy): domain Bacteria; phylum Pseudomonadota; class Gammaproteobacteria; order Burkholderiales; family Burkholderiaceae; genus Polynucleobacter. The sequence goes on from JBIILR010000164.1 coordinate 2,673, forward strand.
GCGTTGCATGCAGCCCTGCCTAGTTCAGATTGACGAGTCGCGGCAGTTCGTATTTTTGGCGAATGAGGCGCTGGCGGACGCCTTTCCAATGGAGGATGATGCGCTTGAGCCCTTAGTGATGGATGCGCAGTTTGATCTGCTGGGAACGATCGAGGATGAGATTTTGCTCTCCCTGCCATTGATTCCAAAGCACCCGGAGGGTGTATGTGAGGCGGCTAGCCTGGAGTCCGGGGCAGACGATCCCCTAAACCAGGGTGAAACCATAAAAAAAC
>JBIILR010000166.1:0-2910 GCA_044338365.1 Polynucleobacter sp.
TCCGCAGTGCAGAGCTGTACCTCATCGGCGCCCACATTACCCCCTTGATTTCTGCCTCGACCCATGTGGTCACAGACCCTACTCGCACCCGTAAACTTCTGCTCAATGCCGTGGAGATCCGCAAATTGATTGGCAAAGTAGAGCAAAAGGGCTTCACATTAGTCCCATTAAACCTGCATTTCTCCAAAGGCAACGTCAAATGCGAGATTGGCTTGGCACGCGGCAAGAAGCAGCACGACAAGCGTGCCACCACCAAAGAGCGGGAATGGGAAATTCAAAAAGCCCGAATCGCACGGGGCGATCTCCAGTAAGCACTAAATTAGTGCATACGGTACCGCCCCTGGATTGAGCCTAGCTTAAATCCGACTTGGCGAGCATTTCCCAGGTAGCAACAACGCTATCCGGATTGAGGGAAATCGAGGTAATGCCCTTCTTCACTAACCAACGGGCAAAGTCGGGGTGATCGGACGGGCCTTGGCCGCAGATGCCGACGTACTTGTTTTGCTTTAAGCAGGCATCAATCGAACGCTCAATCATGAACAGTACCGCCGGGTCACGCTCATCAAAATCAATCGCAAGCAGCTCCATGCCAGAGTCCCGATCCAGTCCCAGGGTAAGTTGGGTCATGTCGTTGGAGCCAATCGAGAAGCCATCAAAGTATTCTAAGAATTGATCGGCCAGAATGGCGTTTGACGGAATCTCGCACATCATGATGAGGCGCAAGCCATTCTCGCCGCGTTTGAGGCCAAGCTTGGCCATCATGTCAATCACGCGCTCTGCCTGCTTAATTGTGCGCACAAAGGGCACCATGATTTCGACGTTGGTTAAGCCCATGTCTTCACGTACCCGCTTCATCGCCGCACACTCAAGCGCAAATGCTTCACCAAAATCGGCTGAGACATAACGCGAGGCCCCGCGAAAGCCCAGCATCGGGTTCTCTTCATCGGGCTCGTAGCGTGAGCCGCCAATTAGTTTTTTGTACTCATTTGACTTAAAGTCAGACAAACGCACAATCACTGGCTTTGGATAAAACGCCGCGCCAATGGTTGCAACACCTTCGACTAATTTATCTTCATAAAACGCACGGGGACTTGCGTAACCCCGAGCGACGCTCTCGACCGCGCGCTTTAGGTCCGGATCAATATTGGGGTACTCCAATACCGCACGTGGGTGCAATCCAATGTAGTTGTTAATGATGAACTCAAGGCGTGCTAAGCCAACGCCTTTGTTCGGTAACTGGCAAAAATCAAATGCCAACTGGGGATTACCGATATTCATGGTGATCTTGACTGGGATTTCAGGTAAATCACCACGCGATACTTCAGTAACTTCAGTCTCAATCAAGCCATCGTAAATATTGCCTTCGTCGCCTTCAGAGCACGAGACGGTGACCATCATGCCGTCTTGTAATTTGTCGGTCGCATCGCCGCAACCCACTACCGCAGGGACCCCGAGCTCACGCGCAATGATCGCGGCATGGCAAGTACGGCCGCCACGGTTAGTGACAATGGCTGCAGCCCGCTTCATTACCGGCTCCCAATTGGGATCAGTCATGTCTGCTACCAATACGTCTCCCGGCTGCACTCGATCCATCTCGCTCGGGTCACGAATGATGCGCACAGGACCGGCGCCAATCTTTTGACCAATCGCACGGCCCTTCACCAAAACGGTGGAGTTGCCTTTGAGTTTGTAGCGCATCTCGACCTGCCCTGCTGCCTGACTTTTAACAGTTTCAGGGCGGGCCTGCAGAATATAGATGCGGCCATCCTTGCCATCTTTACCCCACTCGATGTCCATTGGACGACCATAGTGTTTCTCAACAATGACGGCAAACTTGGCTAATTCGGTAATGTCTGCATCTTCCAAGGAAAAGCGATTGCGCATTTCTGGAGCAACATCCACCGTAACCACGCGCTCTGCAGAACCTGCGGGCGCAAATTGCATCTGAATTAGTTTAGAGCCCAATGAGCGGCGAATGATGGCTTTTTTGCCTTGAGCCAGAGTAGTCTTAAAGACATAAAACTCGTCTGGATTGACGGCGCCTTGCACCACCGTCTCACCTAGCCCGTAACTCGACGTGATGAAAACCACATCCTCAAAACCCGATTCGGTATCGAGGGTAAACATAACGCCAGCTGCGCCCAAATCAGAACGCACCATGCGCTGAATGCCCGCAGATAGGGCAACTTCGGCATGCGCAAAGCCTTTATGTACCCGATAGGAAATCGCCCGATCGTTGTACAGCGAGGCAAAGACCTCACGAATGGTCTTGAGCACATCGTCAATGCCTTCCACATTCAGGAAAGTCTCTTGTTGACCGGCAAACGAGGCATCGGGCAAATCCTCTGCGGTTGCAGAGGAGCGAACCGCAAATGAACCTTTGCCCGAATCATCGAGCTTAGCAAACGCAGTACGGATTTCTTGTTCTAGGCGGGGTTGCAGCGGGGCAGTTTCAATCCAGCCGCGAATCTCTGCTCCAGCCTCTGCTAAGGCCCGCACATCGTCAATGTTTAAATTGACTAAACGCTGCTGGATGCGCTCGGTGAGGGTGTTGTGGGCTAAAAAGTCCCGAAATGCCAGTGAGGTAGTAGCAAAACCGGTAGGTACACGAACCCCGGCGGAGGCAAGCTGGGAAATCATTTCGCCGAGGGAGGCGTTTTTGCCACCAACCGATTCAACATCGGTCATGCGGAGTTCTTCAAAAGGTAAAACGTAAGCGTCTTGGTGTTTTGGGTTGGACATAAATACTCTCTAAAGATAAGGAAACCGGTACTGCAGCCGACTAAATACGGCATACTTATATAAGACTATTGTAGTGCTAGCCCCTCCATTTCCCCTCAAAAAACCATGTCCAACATCAACCGTATTGTGTTTATTGTGTCTGACGGCACCGGAATCACCGCCGAGAAC
>JBIILR010000167.1:0-2909 GCA_044338365.1 Polynucleobacter sp.
TTTTAGCACCCTTACCAGCGATGGTAACCGTACGTGTAACGCTAACGCCTGGCTTGGCATCTTTGGGCGCAATGGCTAATCCAACTGCCAATGCTTGGGCATACTCCACTACAAACAAATCGCCTTTCTTGACTTTTTCAAGGCCGCTAACCTCCTTACCAACAGTCATGGTTGCAGTATTGCCTTTGTCATCTTTCAAGGTAACGGTGCGCTTTTTTACATCAACCGAGTAAACGGTCGACGTCATAACAACTACCTCTGCAGCAACGGGCACCATCGAAACAGATGAGGCTGCTGGTTTGGCGGGGGCTTGGGCAAAACTGGTGACTGCAAATGCAGAGCAGAGTGCGATAAGGGCAATTTTCTTCAAGTGAACTCCTAATGGATGAAGGATCTAAAAAAGGATGGGCGCTAAACGCACACCATAGCCCAGTTTACTATCCAGTAGGTGGTTTTTGGTCCTTGGCTGATCGCTCTTTAGAGATTAACTAAATTGCACTAAATTGGTGCATTTTTAGCCTAATGCGTGTTTTTAAGAAAAGTTCAAAATAAATCAAAATTTTTGTTAACTTAATCAAAAGTCAATGCGTTATTTGCCTCATAGGAGATAAATATGCGTAAAAGACTACATAAATGGGCCCAAGTAGCCCTGCTGATTCGTGAAACCAAGGCATCGGGCATCCCTGCCAGCAACTTACTTGACCCTGCATCACTAGAAATGCTGCAACGCTACGTCCGCGTGATGGGTGTCCAGTTTGCAGCGCAATTTATAGCAAGTCCTAGTTTTTGCCAAGAGTAAGTGCGAAATAATCGGTCGGCACTCAGCCGATAGTGAAGAAAAGGTCCTTTTAGGGCCTTTTTCTTATTGATCGGTACACTTCAGGAATGCCCTCGTTCACCCCCAATACCCAAGCCAATAATTTGCGCGACGCCTTCATAGTCGAACCTGAAACCCTACTAGCCACTTTTGCAGGCATGGATGGCCTGATTATTGATACGCGATCACCGGAGGCGTATGCTGCAGGCCATATTCCCGGGGCTATTTCCGTTTCTACCTACGATTACTTTGTGCCCAATACCAAGCCCGAAGGTATGCGTGCTTTTGCTAGTCAAGCAGCAGCCCTCTATGGCGCTGCTGGCATGACCTTGGATACACCCCTCTTGGTCTATGACGACGATACCGGGGTGCGCGTTGCTAGGGAGTGCTGGTTACTGGAATACCTCGGGCACCGTAATGTGCGTTTACTGCATGGCGGCCTAAACGCATGGCAGCAGTGTGGCGGCCCAATCAGCACCCAAACTCATGCAAGCACATCAAAGCAGTTTGAAATCCAACATCATAGCGATGGCTTTATATCTGCGGATGAGATTACAGCTGAGCTAGGTCATCCAAAGCGCGTAGTCATTGATGTGCGCGAAGAGCTTGAGCATGATGGCCTAGATCACACCGCCTGTTGTGAGCGCCGCGGCCATGTACCTGGTGCCGTTTGGATTCATTGGTCTGAATTTTTAGAGCGCGGTCGCTTTAAATCAGCAGAAGCAATTAGAACTTTGTTGCACAGTCGCGGCATTCGAGAGGATGATGAACTAGCGCCCTACTGCCATCGCGGCGCCCGCTCAGCGAATACGTATTGGGCACTGCGTTTGGCCGGATACTCGCAGGTCCGCAATTACATCGGCTCATGGCACGAATGGTCGGCTAGGCCTGAGCTACCGCTAGAGCTTGGGCACAGGCAAAGCCGCTAGACCACGCCCACTGAAAGTTATGACCACCCAGGTGGCCAGTGACATCAACGCATTCCCCGATAAAGTACAAACCCGGGTGTGCTTTGGCCATCATCGTTTGACTATCCAGCGCTTTGGTATCAACCCCGCCAAGCATCACCTCTGCTTTTTTCCAACCTAAGGTGCCAGCGGGCTTTACCGTCCACTGCTGTAAAACCGCTTTAAGAGCTTGCCGATCTTTTTTACCAACCTCTGCCCACTTGCGACCAAGTAGCGACTGCTGTTCTGCAAATGCTTTTGCGAGACGTTGCGGCAAGACCATCGCCAGGATGGTTTCGGTTTGTTTTAAGCGATTATCTGGATCATCGAATAAGGCATCGCAATTGAACTGCTTGCCTTTTACGTCATGTGCGCCCAGCCAATTGACTGCGATTGATTCCCCTTCAATCCAATAGCTGCTCGCTTGCAATACTGCAGGTCCAGATAAGCCCTTATGTGTGATGAGTAGATCTTCCTGAAAATCACCGCGCCCATAACGCTGTGCTTTTGTGCCAGCGCTTATTCGCACGGGCACACTTAGACCGGCGAGCGTACTTAAATGCGTAAACTCATCCGATGTAAATGACAACGGGACCAAGGCCGGACGCACTGGCGTAATCGGAAGGGCAAACTGCTTGGCAATATCTAATGCGTAGTCAGTCGCGCCAATCGCTGGCACAGGTAGTCCGCCTGTGGCCATCACTACTGCCTTGGCGCGCTCGATACCCTGATTGGTTTTAATCTCCCAGCCCGCATTGACAGATCGGATTTGCTCTACGGATACGGGATTACGAATCGTGACACCGCCCTGCTTACATTCCGCAAAGAGCATGGCAATAATATCTTTCGCGGAGTCATCACAAAAGAGTTGGCCCTGATGTTTTTCATGGTGCGGTATGCGATAGCGTTTTACGAGCCCAATAAAATCAGAGGAAGAATAGCGTGCTAAAGCACCCTTCACAAAATGGGGATTGCACGATAGGAAGTGGGCTGGAGTGCTATTGATGTTCGTGAAATTGCAGCGGCCGCCGCCGCTAATCCGAATCTTTTCGCCAAGCACAGGAGCATGGTCTAACACCAATACTTTTTTACCCAGCTGCCCAGCAATGCCGGCGCAAAAGAGCCCTGCCGCACCCCCTCCGACA
>JBIILR010000168.1:0-2878 GCA_044338365.1 Polynucleobacter sp.
GGCGATGGAATTTGGGTGCCTTTTTTTGGGCGCCCCGCATACACCACCACTCTGCCTGCACGGCTTGCCAATCGGCACCATACCCCTGTCGTGATGTTTACTGCCAAACGCAAAGGGCTTGGCCAAGGCTGGTTAATGCAAGCAAGCCGACTGGATCCATTTTCAGAAGATCCAAGAACGTCTTGTTGCGAACTAAATAAAGCAATTGAAGCAGCAATCTTAATTGCGCCAGAGCAGTTTATCTGGGCCTACAATCGCTTTAAACACCCAATTGGGGCAGAACTACCGCCAACACAGTAAATTCAATTTGAGATGACCTGGTCCCAAACCATCTTTAATTTTTTAGCGCTCAGCCTCTTGCGCTTGTTTGCCTTTTTGCCCTATGCCATCATTATTCCTATTGGGTATGGCTTGGGCTGGTTGGCAGCACATATTCCGAACGAGCGTGCGCACGTCGTCAGAACGAATCTGCGACTTTGCTTTCCGTCTTTATCTGATCCTGAAATCAACGCCCTTGTACTCGAGCACTGGAAGTTATTTGGCCGCAGCGTCATTGAGCGCAGCCGAATTTGGCTCGGTACTGGCGAGCAAATTCGGGCAATGGTCGAAATTGAGTCCGCAATACCGCTAGGTGATCGCAAGCCTAGGCTATTAATCAATCCGCATTTTGTTGGCCTAGAAGGGGGCTTTATGGCCCTTTCCGTCATGGCAAAAGAACGTGGCTGGATGGGCGGCGCAGGCCTTTATCAAAAGATGAAGAACCCATTTTTTAATCAAAAGATGATTGAGTGGCGCAATCGTTTTGGCGGCAAGTCGATTGAGCGGCAAAGCCGCCTGCGCGACCTGATTCGAGAAATTCAAACGGGGAATTTCATCTTCATTGCACCAGACATTGATCTGGGTCCGCGCGATTCGGTGTTTGTTCCCTTTTTTGGCATTCAAACCAGCACCATTACTTCGGTATCGCGCCTGGCCTTATTGAGCGGCGCAGAGGTCTGCCTGATGACCACCACCTTAAATGCCAATCGCAGTGGCTATGTTTGCCGCATCAGTGCGCCACTGGAAAACTTCCCAAGCGATAATCCAAGCAACGATGCCGCCCGCCTCAACCAATGCATTGAAGCCCTTGTTCGCGAAAGGCCTGCAGAGTACTATTGGGTACATAAACGCTTTAAGCATCGCCCGCCTGGCGAAGCCAGCTTATATTAATTAACTGTCCGGAATGGAACGTCACTTGAGTACTGTTTTAAAACGTACGCTGCGCTTTACCAAAATGCATGGGGCAGGCAATGACTTTATTGTGCTCAATGGCATCGATCAGGATCTAAGTGCCATTACTAAAGCGGAGTGGCGTCAGTTAGCCCATCGCCAATTCGGCATTGGTGCAGATCAAATTCTCTTAATTGAAAAAGCAACTCGGTCTGATGCTGACTTTCGGTATCGCATTTTTAATGCGGATGGCGGCGAAGTCGAGCAGTGCGGCAATGGTTCGCGCTGTTTTGTGCGCTATGTATTGGATAAAAAACTATCGAGCAAAAACCCACTGCGCGTGGAAGTTGCACATGCGGTCTTGACACTCGAGTCACTGCCAGACGGTCAAGTACAAGTTGACATGGGTGCGCCCATCTTTGAGCACGAGCGCATTCCATTTCTAGCCGATAATTTAGCGAGCAAAATAGAGTTTCATGAAGCCCTCTACGCCCTACCCATTGGTTCAAATCCAGGCGGGCATGACGATTGGATTGGCGTACTGTCCATGGGCAATCCCCATGCCGTGCAAGTTGTGATCGATGTGGATAGCGCGCCCGTCGCCCAAGAGGGCCCGCGCATTGAAAACCATCCTGCCTTTCCAAAACGCGTGAATGCCGGCTACATGCAAGTATTAAATCGCAATACCATCAAGCTGCGCGTCTATGAGCGCGGCGCGGGAGAAACCTTAGCATGCGGTACCGGCGCATGCGCTGCAGTGGTGTCGGGCATTCGAAGGGGCTTACTTGACTCGCCGGTACGCGTTCAGACTCGCGGAGGGGAGTTAACCATAGCGTGGCCTGGAGTTCGCGACGGCGTTGCGCAATCGGTCATCATGACCGGACCAGCCACGACCGTCTTTGAGGGTGAATTTACTCTGTCTTAATCCCGTATTGCTTGCGGTAGGCTGTCACCGCTGGAAGGTATTGCTGTAAAGCCGGGTCCTTAGATGCATTAAGGTAGTCCATCACATTGCCTAAATTGGCAATCGCAATCACCGGGATACCAAACTCCTGCTCAACACTCTGAACCGCAGATTGGCTACCAATATCAACTGCGTTGCCGGAGCGCTCCATTCGGTCCAGGGCAATTAAAACGGCTGCGGGCTCTGCGCCGGTAGCTCGAATCAATTCCACCGACTCTCGCACGGACGTGCCTGCTGAAATCACATCATCAATAATCACTACCCTACCCTTTACTGGCGCGCCGACTAAGGTGCCGCCCTCGCCATGGTCTTTTGCCTCTTTACGGTTGTAGGCAAAAGTAATGTTTCTATTTTGATGGGCTAAGGCAATTGCGGTTGCGGCAGCCAAGGTGATGCCTTTATAAGCAGGGCCATACAGCATGTCGAATGCAACACCGGACTCGAGTAAGGCATTGGCGTAATACTTGCCCAAGGCCCCGAGTAAAGCGCCGTCACTAAAACCGCCCGCGTTAAAAAAATAGGGGGATTGGCGACCGGCTTTGGTTTTAAACTCACCAAACGATAAAACGTGCGCCTCTAGGGCAAAGCGGATAAAGTCGAATTGATTTACATTTTTAGAGTTCATAGGCCTCCATGTTACGCATCATTTCAGCGAACCTCAACGGTATCCGTTCTGCAGCCAAAAAAGGCTTTATTCCTTGGGCG
>JBIILR010000053.1:0-9565 GCA_044338365.1 Polynucleobacter sp.
GAGCCGTAGTTGGGCTCGGTTAAGCCAAAGCAGCCAATCCATTCTCCGCTGGCTAATTTAGGTAAAAACTTTTCTTTTTGCGCCTTGCTGCCAAATTCATAGATTGGCACCATCACTAAGGATGACTGCACGCTCATCATCGAGCGGTAACCCGAATCCACCCGCTCGATTTCACGGGCAATGAGGCCATAGGAGACGTAATTGAGGTTGGCGCCGCCATATTCCTCCGGGATCGTAATGCCCAGCAAGCCCAATTCGCCCATTTCACGGAAGATGGAAGGGTCTGTTGTCTCGTTCCGAAAGGCGTCATGTACCCGTGGAGCAAGGCTACCTTGGGCATATTCAAAGGCAGCGTCCCGAATCATACGCTCTTCACTACTGAGCTGGGTATCCAGCATTAAAGGGTCTTCCCAGTGAAAAATCGGCTTACTCATATATCGGCATTTCCTGTTTTTTTTGTTAAATCCAGCTATCCTAACGATTATCCAACTTTTATCTTAAACCTGCTGTTAGCGACCACCTAAAAAACCATGCAACGCCGCCACCGCTATTATGATTTTTTGCTTGCCGCTTTCGTGGTGGTACTTGTATGCAGTAATTTCATTGGCGCAGGAAAGCTGGCTACCCTAGACCTACCGGTTTTTGGAACGGTCATTTTTGGCGCTGGCATTTTGTTTTTCCCGATTGCCTATTTTTTTGGCGACATCATGACCGAAGTCTATGGTTATGCGCATGATCGCAGGGCGGTATGGGCTGGCTTTGCTGCCCTTGCGTTTGCAGCCCTCATGGCACAAGTGGTGCTTGCTTTACCAGTGGCGCCAGGATCCTATATGGCTGGCTATCAGAACGGACTGGAGACAGTATTCGGAAATTCGTGGCGGATTGCGCTAGGGTCAATGATTGCATTTTGGTGTGGCAGCTTATCCAATAGCTATGTCATGGCAAAGATGAAAATTTTTACCCAAGGCAAGCATTTATGGACCCGCACCATTGGCTCAACGGCAATCGGGGAGTTGGTTGACTCTAGCCTGTTTTACATGATCGCATTTTATGGTATCTGGTCCACCAGCGAGATTATTCAAGTGGCGCTAGTTCAATACATTCTAAAAACCCTGTGGGAAGTTTTGGCAACGCCCCTAACCTATGCCGTAATTAAATTTTTAAAGAAAAAAGAAAATGAAGATTATTACGACACTGATACGAATTTCACGCCATTTAAGATGAAAGTTTAACTATGAAAGTATTTCACGATCCGACGATTCAGGCGAGTGATATCACTCCGAAGTCTATTTTTGAGCAACGCCGCTCTTTAATCCGGCTTGCGGCAGCAGGAGGCATGGGCATGGCATTGGCGCCATGGTTTTCCCGTGAAGCATTTGCGAGCAATCCCGATGCGGTGAAGTTTAAGAATGTGATTGAGTCGCCGTATTCCACCAAAGAAACCCTCTCAGAATACAAAGAAGTCACTACCTATAACAATTTCTACGAGTTTGGCATGGACAAGGGCGACCCTGCACGCCGTGCCGGTTCTCTGAAAACCAGCCCATGGACGGTCACGATCGACGGCTTGGTTAAAAAGCCGATGACGATTGATATTGATGCCTTGCTGAAATTGGCGCCGATCGAAGAGCGCATTTACCGCATGCGTTGCGTTGAGGGCTGGTCAATGGTTATTCCCTGGAATGGCTACTCGCTTTCTAAATTACTGAATGTAGTGGAGCCATTGGGGTCTGCCAAGTTCATCGAGTTCGTGACCCTGGCCGACCCCCAGCAAATGCCTGGTCTAGCCCGCCCCATTTTGGACTGGCCATACCGCGAAGCACTTCGTCTGGATGAGGCAATGAACCCGCTTACCTTATTGACTTTAGGTCTCTACGGCGAGGTATTACCAAAGCAGAATGGCGCTCCAGTGCGCATCGTCGTGCCCTGGAAATACGGCTTTAAGAGCGCGAAGTCCATTGTGTCGATTCGGTTAACGGAGAAGATGCCTGTGACCAGCTGGGTGCGATCAGCGCCCCGTGAGTACGGCTTCTATTCGAACGTTAATCCCAATGTCAGCCATCCCCGCTGGAGTCAGGCTACTGAGCGTCGCCTTGGCGATAACCGGGGCATTTTTGCTCCCAAGATCCCAACCGAGATGTTTAATGGCTACGGTACGCAAGTGGCCAGCCTCTATACCGGCATGGATCTCAAAAAGAATTACTAATTGCAGTACGTCAAGCCAATCGTTTTTTTACTTGCCTTGTTACCGCTGTGCAGGCTAATTTGGCTTGGTAGTGTGCAGGATTTGGGCGCTAACCCGATTGAGTTCATTACGCGCTCGATGGGGACCTGGACCTTGGTTTTTTTATGCCTGAGCTTGGCAATGACGCCAGCACGGGTCATAACCGGCTGGACCGGGTTTATTCACCTCAGGCGGATGCTTGGTTTGTTTTGTTTCTTTTATGCTACGGTGCATTTTCTGATTTGGCTTTGGTTGGATCATGACTTTTCGCTGGCAGCCATGTGGCTGGATGTATTGGAGCGCCCCTACATTACCTTTGGTTTCCTTGCCTTTGTGTTTTTAATACCGCTTGCATTAACATCCAATCGCTGGGCGCAGCGCAAGCTCGGTCGGCGTTGGAGTCATCTGCACCGCCTGATTTACGCCATTGCAGTACTGGCTATCCTCCATTACTGGTGGCATAAAGCCGGCAAGAGCGATTATGAAACGGTCTCCATCTATCTAGGTGTCATCGTGGTGTTGCTGCTCCTTCGCTTGCCATTCATACGGCAGTACGTGCAGATCAAAAAATAAGATTTGCTTGAGTGTCATGGCATTTGGATGGGGTGAGCCAAAACGGCCTGCGGATGGCCCTTGGGAGGCTTACCGAAGGCTAAATCGAGCATTGCCGCAACAACACCGTTAAAATAGCGGCAAACTTGTATTGCAGCGCACATTGCGCCTTTGACCCTAAGAAAGTAAGAACATACCCGTGTTGTCCGCATCCAATATCACCATGCAGTTTGGGGCAAAACCCCTTTTTGAAAACATCTCTGTCAAGTTTGGTGGCGGTAATCGCTACGGATTAATCGGCGCCAATGGCTGTGGTAAATCCACTTTCATGAAAATCCTGGGTGGTGATTTAGAGCCCAGCAGCGGAAACGTTAGTCTCGAGCCCAATATTCGCTTGGGTAAATTGCGCCAAGATCAGTTTGCTTTTGAGGATGTGCGCGTATTGGACGTTGTGATGATGGGCCATGAAGAAATGTGGAAGGCGGCGGCTGAGCGGGATGCCATTTACGCCAATCCCGATGCCACAGATGAAGATTACATGCGCGCCGCTGATTTAGAAGGTAAGTATGCCGAGTACGGCGGCTATACCGCCGAAGCCAAGGCCGGTGAATTGCTACTGGGTATTGGTATTCCGATTGAGCAGCACCAGGGCCTTATGAGCAGTGTTGCACCCGGTTGGAAGTTGCGCGTACTGTTAGCACAAGCCTTGTTTTCAGATCCCGATGTGTTGTTGCTCGATGAGCCAACCAATAACTTGGATATTCACTCGATTCATTGGCTCGAAGAAATTCTGAATCAACTGAACAGCACCATCATTATTATTTCGCACGATCGGCACTTCTTGAATGAAGTCTGCACGCACATGGCCGATATGGACTTTGGAACATTGAAAGTGTATCCGGGCAATTACGATTCCTATATGTTAGCGTCGACGCAGGCGAGGGCGCAGCAACTGGCCTCCAACGTGAAGGCCAAAGAGAAGGTCGCTGAATTGCAGGCATTCGTGAGCCGCTTCTCGGCAAACGCCTCGAAGGCACGCCAAGCGACATCGCGCCAGCGCCAGCTTGAAAAGATTGAGATTACGGAAATCAAGCCGTCCTCACGGCAAAATCCGTTTATTCGTTTTGACTATGAAAAGAAGCTGCATAACATGGCAGTGGAATGCAATGCTTTAACGAAAGCGTTTGATCGTCCCATCTTCAAGAACTTTAAAATTGGCATTCGTGCTGGTGAAAAAATTGCAATCATTGGTCAAAACGGCGCCGGCAAGACCACCTTACTCAAAACGATTTTGAGTAAACGCTTTAGTGGTATTCCGGCAGACAGCGGTGATGTCAAATGGGCCGAGAATGCCAATGTGGGCGTCATGCCGCAAGATACGTCCGAACTATTCCCTGACAACGATCTTTTAATGGATTGGATGACTCAGTGGCGCAATACCGGCGATGATGATCAAGTGATTCGTGGCACCTTAGGACGCCTTCTGTTTTCAGGCGATGACATCAGTAAGTCAGTCAAAGTATTATCGGGCGGTGAAAAAGGTCGCATGATTTGGGGTAAGTTGATGCTACAAAAGCACAACGTATTGGCGATGGATGAGCCAACCAATCACATGGATATGGAGTCTATTGAAAGCTTGCAAATTGCTCTTGAGAAATTTGAAGGTACTTTGCTGTTTGTTTCGCATGACCGCGAGTTTGTATCGGCACTGGCCAACCGCATTTTGGAAGTCAAGATGGATGGCAGCGTGGTGGACTACTCTGGTACCTACGAAGAGTATCTGCGCAGTCAGTCGCTGGCGGGGTAAGCTTAATCTGCTTTATTGCGCTGAAAACGCATTGCCGTACCTTCTGCCTGGATGCGTTGCCAGACCGCCGCTTTCTCTTCCGGAGTCATGAAGACCCAATTACTGACTTCGATCAAAGTGCGGCCACAGCCTTTGCAGATTTCATCGTACAAAGTAGAGCAAATGCCAATGCATGGGGTATCGGATTCGGCATCGCCAATCAATAAGGAGTTAGCGCCGCTAATGGGGTCATTGGAACTTGAAGTGCTCATAGCAGTACTGTAGTCGATTTGAGCGGAGAGTGCTCTGCCAGTTCATCGACATAGGCGCCAACACCGGCGCGCTCCCGTTTTAAGAAGTGCTCGACGGCCTTAGCAAATTCAGGGTCTTTAATCCAGTGGGCTGACTGCACGGTAATTGGTAAAAACCCCCGTGCCATTTTGTGTTGGCCTTGCGCGCCACCTTCAAAAGTTTGAATTTTTTCGCGAATGCAATACTCAATGGCTTGGTAGTAGGCCGTCTCAAAATGCAGGCAGGCAATGTATTCAATTGAGCCCCAGTAGCGGCCATATGCCGTTGGAGTAGGGGCTTTTTTGTCGACTACTAAGAGGGACGCGGCTATCGGGCGATTGTCTTTTTCGGCGATGATCAGGTGCAGGTATTCCGGCATCTGCTTGCCCCAAGCCTGAAAGAAGGCCTCATTCAAGTAGGGTGATGAATGGTGCTCGAGGTAGGTATTGGCATAGCATTGATAAAAGAATGTCCAATCGGCTTGATTCGCAACTGCCCCAGGAATATGCCTGAACTGCACGCCCGCATCCACTACTTGTTTTCGTTCACGCCGAATATTTTTGCGGCGCTTCATGGTGAGCTGATCTAAAAATGCATCCATCGTTGTATACGATTGGTTATTCCAGTGAAACTGCACGGCATCACGAGCCATAAAACCTTGAGCCAATAGGGCGTCTTGGGTTTTTTGTTCAGCAAACAGAACGTGGGCCGAAGAAAGCCCGTTCTGAATCAAGAGTTGCTTCAAGCCTTGTATTAGCCACTGCTGGGTTCGTTCTGGATCGTGCTCTTGATCTAGCAGCATGCGCGATCCTTGCACTGGTGTAAATGGAATTGCGCACAAGGCTTTAGGGTAGTACTGCATGCCATGCTGGGCATAGGCTTCTGCCCATGACCAGTCAAATACATACTCGCCGTAGGAATGGCTTTTTAAATAGAGCGGCATCAGCCCAATGGGCCTATCTGAATCCGTCGGGTAAATGGCTAAGTGGGCAACCTGCCAGCCGGTATTGCCGCCAACGCAGCCATGCTCTTCAAGTGCTGCGAGAAAGGCATGGTGTAAAAACGGAGTTGAATCAACTGCTAGTAAGCCATCCCAATGTTCAGCCGAGATCGCATCAATGCGATCCAGAACGCGAAGTTCGATTGGACTAGTTAGTGCCACATTTGCTCAGCGCTGAATCAGCTCGATCTTATATCCGTCGGGATCGGTGACAAAGGCGATGATCGTATCGCCGCCCAGAACAGGGCCAGCCTCGCGGGTAACCTGACCACCCGCAGCCTTAATCGCAGCGCAGGTAGCATAGGCATCAGGTACGCCCAAGGCAATGTGGCCATACGCCGTACCGAGTTCATATTGATGCACACCATGGTTATAGGTAAGCTCGATCTCCGCTTGACCATCCGCATTGCCTTTGCCAAAAGCAACAAAGGCTAAGGAATACTTTTGCTCAGGCCGCTCGGTAGTGCGCAAGAGATTCATGCCCAAAATGCGGGTGTAGAAATCAATTGAGCGGCTTAGGTCGCCAACCCGCAGCATGGTGTGCAATAACATCATGTTTACTGAACCTTTGCCTTGGCACGGAGCTTTTGCATCATCTCGGAGAACTTGGCCTTCTGCCAGTTTTCATCGGAGATCAGAATTTGTTTTAGCTCTGCTTTAATTTCATCCATGGGAGGGGCTTTGGCATCCCGTACATCGTCCACGCGAATAATGTGCCAGCCAAACTGACTCTTGACTGGCTTGTCGGTCATTTGACCTTTGTTTAAGGAAACCATCGCTTTTGAAAACTCGGGCACCAATGACTTATCGCTGACCCAGCCGAGGTCTCCACCATTTGGAGCGGATCCGGGGTCTTTGGAGTTCTGTTTTGCCATGTCAGCAAAGCTGGCACCAGCCTTGATCTTGGCAATCAAGGCATTTGCATCCGCCTCTTTTTCTACCAAGATGTGTTTTACCTGATACTCCTTGCCGGTGTAATCTGCCTGAATGGAAGCATACGCAGCTTTGAGCTCAGCCTCGGTTACACCCTCACGCTCAACAAAGTCTTCAAATACAGCAGCCACTAAGACGCCAACCCGAGCTTGCTCAAGCTTGTCTTTCACGGCCTCTTTTTGCGTAAGGCCCCGGTTATTAGCCTCCTGAAGCACTAACTCGCGAGTAATTAATACTTCCCGTGCCTTTTCACGGACCTGGGGATCGTTTGCAGCTTGCCCAGATTTTTGTACCAGGCGATCTAATTGCGCTTTGGGTATTGCTTTCCCATTCACAATTGCGGCATTTTGAGCCATAGCAACTGAGCCGCTAAATAGGGCCACAGTGGCGGTGGATAGGATATACAGGGATAGTGGTTTCATAGTGAGGGCGTTTAAATAAAGATAATGGTAATAGGTTCGATCAATGTGACTTACTTCTGCAAAAGGGCCTCAGCAGGGCTGTGGGCCTCAATGGTGAGTGCGTGTATCTCGTTAGGAATATGGCGATTTAAGGCGGCATAGATCAGGCGATGGCGAGCAACCCGATTAAGACCATCAAATGCAGATGAAATCAGGGTTAACTTGAAGTGGCCACCACCGCTAGCAGCGCCAGCATGGCCGGCATGCAAATGGCTTTCATCTTCAATTGCAATCTCCTCAATCGGCAGTGCCGCTTTGAGGTCGACCAAAAATAACGCAATGCGCTCCTGGTTTTTGCTCATGAGGGCGTTTCCTCTTCCATGTGTTTACTTAGCCAAAATCCTTGCGCAATGACAAAGACGACGAGTAGGGCGGTTGTTCCAAAGAGCTTGAAATTAACCCAGGTATCTTCCGAAAACTGAAAGGCAACGTATAAATTCAGTGCGCCCATGATGAAGAAAAAAATCGACCAGGCTAAATTGAGTTGGCTCCAGGTATTGCGCGCCGTATTTTCTTTTAAGGTGACCTGCTTGCCCATCAGCACCTGAATCCAATTCTTATTAAAAAATTGAGCACTGATAAAAAGGCCGGCAGCAAAAAACCAGTAAAGCGCAGTGGGTTTTAGCTGGATAAATGTTTTGTCTTGCAGGAAGATAGTCAATGCACCTAAAACGACAATCAACACAAGGCTCGTCCATTGGGTAGCATCGATTTTGCGATGGCGGTAATACACCCATAAAATTTGAGCGATGGTGGCAATCATTGCCACAATAGTGGCAGTGTAGATGTCAGCAAACTTGAATGCGACAAAGAATAGAATGACCGGAAAAAGATCGAATAAAAATTTCATGGTGTGATTATCGCTTTTATTGACCCGATTCCACATTTTTACTAGGCTCAAAGCGCAAAGATGCCGAGTTAATGCAATAGCGCAGGCCCGTTGGCTTGGGGCCGTCGTTAAAGACGTGCCCAAGGTGGGCGTCACAATTGCTACAGCGCACTTCGGTACGCACCATGCCAAAGGCACCATCTTGATGCTCCGATATGGCATCTGGATTCAAGGGGGTGTGGTAACTGGGCCAACCACAGCCAGCATCAAATTTCGTGCCTGACTCAAATAGTGGGGTGCCACAACAGACGCATTGGTACTTGCCACTTTCCCAATGGTCCCAATACTTTCCAGTAAAGGGGCGTTCAGTAGCAGCCTCGCGCGTCACGCGGTATTCAATGTCGCTTAATGTAGCGTGGTATTCGTCATTGGTCTTTTTCATTGCTTCTCACTCTTTATTGTGGACTGATGCATCTTCTTAAGATGAACAGCTGAGATCCGTTACGACCTCATCGGGTAATGGTGCTAATGCGTATTGCTCAAACTCCGGTTGCTCATCAAATGGCCGACTTAAAATGCCTTGCAATCGATTTACTTCAGTGAAGTCATCGCCTTGTGCCATCTCGATTGCCTGCTGCGCTAAATGGTTGCGCAGAATAAATTTAGGATTGACACGATTCATTTGCGCTGCACGCAATGCATCGGAGTTTGCTTCTTGCATTAAGCGCGCACGGTATTGCATTAACCAGGCGTCGGCCGCATCCCGATCCAAAAACTGATCGCGCCAATTGGAATGCACATCCTTTTTTTGTACAGCTGAGAGGCTGCGGAAGGTATTGGTAAAGTCGGCCCGGTTAGCATGCATGAGTTGCAATAAGCTTTCAATTAATTCCATATCGTCTGGTGCAACCATCTGCAAACCCAGTTTCCCTCGAAACAGACCTAACCATTCGGCCTCATACTCCGGCGGAAAAGCACTTAAGGCGGCGCGCAAAATATCTGCGGCATCTTCACCCGGACTCTCCATCTCAACGAGTGGCACCATCGCATTAGCAAGGCAGGCCATATTCCAGTGCATGATTTTAGGTTGGCGATGGTAGGCATACCGACCGCCACTATCGGTGTGGTTGCAAATGTGGTCTAAGGCGGTGTGATCTAAAAAACCAAAGGGGCCGTAATCCATGGTGAGGCCAAGTGCGCTGATGTTATCGCTATTAAGAACACCATGGCAAAAACCGACTGCTTGCCACTGCGCAACACATTCAGCATTGCGGGCAGATATCGCCTTAAATAAGGCGAGGTATGGAGTGCTGCTTGATTGGCACTCGGGGTAGTGGGCTTCAATTAAATAGGCCGCCAGTTCCTGCAATCGTGCATGCAATCCATTGGCAGCATAGTGCTCAAAGTGGCCGATTCGAATAAAACTCGGAGCAAGGCGCGAGCAAACGGCTGCCGTCTCCATTGTTTCGCGCCGCACTGGCTGCTTAGA
>JBIILR010000054.1:0-9519 GCA_044338365.1 Polynucleobacter sp.
TGTAGGTGCTGCCTTTGCGCATCGCCTCATCAAGGGAGGCCGCCTTAAACTGATCGTCTTGCCACCCTACGCGCCGTAAAGCAGCCTGCGCACGATCCGGCGATAGATCGGCAATCCCGACTAAATGGATACCCGGCGTCCGCGGAATTTGGGATAAATACATGGATCCAAATTTGCCCGCGCCAATTAATGCAATCCGAATTGGCTGGGAATCATGGGCCCTTTGTTGTAATTTTTTATACAAAGACATAAAAACTCCGATTGAGATTACTATTTATGCTGCACGAAAGCGATTGACTCACTTAAAATACAATGGTTTATTTTGCCTTGTTTTAATCGGCACTCCATTTTTTTAAACGTCAATGCTGCTGTTATGGAAATTCGCCACGCCATACTGTTGATCTTTGTGAGCTCTGCACTCTATGTGTATTTTAGGGGCCGCGTTCGCTTTGGCGTCATGCGCTCACTCACAGACTACGTTGTTCTATTGGCACCAATCAATTCTCTACTCTATCTTTTTTCTAAAGTGAAGGCGGGGGCATATATTCCTGTGACGGAGTTCCCTGAGTTAAAAATATTGCAGGACAACTGGGAAGTCATTCGTGCTGAGGCTATGGCCTTAAATGAGGGCGGCTCCATCGCGGCCGCAACCGGTTATAACGATATTGGTTTTAACTCCTTTTTTCGAACCGGCTGGAAACGCTTTCATCTTTACTGGTACGGCAAAGATTTAACTTCCGCAGAGGTGGCGTGCCCAAAAACCGTGGCTTTACTCAAATCCATTCCGTCGGTTAAAGCCGCTATGTTTGCATCACTGCCGCCAGAAGCAACCTTGGTAAGGCATCGTGACCCCTACGCCGGCTCGCTGCGCTACCACCTGGGATTAGTAGCCCCCAATAGTCCCGACTGTTTTATTGATGTTGATGGTGAACGCTACTACTGGAAAGACGGTGAGGCTGTGATGTTTGACGAGACTTACATTCATTACGCTGCCAATAAAACCAATCACCAGCGCATCGTTCTGTTCTGTGATATCGAGCGTCCGGTGTATACCAAGGCAGTACAAGCATTTAATCGTTGGCTTGGAAAGCATGTGATGAGTGCCACCGCATCGAAAAACGTCGACTCAGAGCAAGTCGGCTTTATTAATGTTCTATTTGCCTATGTTTACCAGTTACGCAGCAAGGCAAAGCAACTTAAAGAAAAGCAACGCAATGTTTACTACATTGGCAAATGGGTATTGATTCTGGGCATTCTTTGGTTATTATTTTGGTAAACGGTTACGTCCTTAGGCTTTTTAACACGTGCTCCATAGAAATAGGCGCCCACAGCTCAATGCGCTTTATTTTGCTTGCTTGCCCAGAAATAAGGTGAATCTGCCGCTGCGGAATACGCAGCTGCTTTGATAACCACTGCAGCAGGGCTTCATTTGCGCGGTTATCCATGGCAGGCTGCTGCAACGATACCTTTAAATGGCCATCGTGTGTGCCCACAATTTTGTTCACCTTGGCGCCAGGCTGGCAATAGATACTCAGCTCTATTCCGACATCCGTTTGTTTTAACCAGTGTGGTGTCATCAATCTACTTTAAAATCAAACCATGACTATACCTAATTCGACCAATATGTTGGAACACCTTTTTGTAAAGAATCGGGAGTGGGCCAGCTCGATGGTCGAGGCGGATCCGGATTTTTTTACACGCCTCGTGTCACAACAGGCCCCCGAGTTTTTATGGATCGGTTGTGCCGATAGCCGCGTACCTGCGAATGCCATCGTTGGTCTTTTACCCGGAGAACTCTTTGTTCATCGCAATATCGCTAATGTGGTGGTCCATACTGACCTGAACTGCCTTTCTGTTTTGCAATTTGCGATTGACCTTTTAAAGGTAAAGCACGTGATTGTCTGCGGTCACTATGGCTGCTCTGGCGTGCACGCTGCCCTAGGTGATAGGCGTGTAGGCCTTGCTGATAATTGGCTCAGGCATGTGAAAGATGTCCATCAAAAACACGAGCGCTACTTAGGCGAGGCCTTACCTAAACACGAACGCCAAGATCGTCTCTGCGAACTCAATGTGATCGAACAAGTTACCAATGTATGTGAAACTACGATTGTCCAAGATGCCTGGTCACGAGGTCAAAACCTCACCATACACGGCTGGGTATACCGCCTAGAAGATGGCGGACTCCATGATCTTGGCATGACGGTTGGGGCAGGAGATGATGTTAGGTCGCTCACTAGCCAAAGTCTACTTCGGTACAACAAAGCTAGTCTTGATTAAAGCAGCGCTTAATTATCTGGGCGTAGGCTTTTTGGCGCTCCTATCGGTTCTGCCTTACCGCCTTGTGGTGTTATTTGGATACGGGCTCGGCGCAATCGCGGCGCGCATACCCGGGAAACGCAACCGGGTTGTTAAAACCAATTTACGACTGTGCTTTCCGCAGCTAAGCAGTTCCGAAATTGATGTAATCGCGAACGATCACTGGAAACTATTGGGTCGCAGCATTGCGGAGCGTGGGATTATTTGGCTGGGCAGTAGGCAAGCGGTTTCCAACATGATTGAGGTCCGCTCTGCAGTCGACTTGCGTGATCAAAAACCCCGCATTTTGGTCAATATGCACTTTACCGGCATCGAAGGCAGTATTGTGATTAGCGCCCTTGCAGAGAAGCGGGGCTGGCCTCGAACATCTGGACTCTTTCAACGCATGAAGAATTCTTTTTTCAATGAGCGGATCATTCGATGGCGCAATCGCTTTGGCGGAAAAGCCATCGATCGCCAAGGCAACCTGCTGCCGCTGATTCGTGAAATTCGCAAAGGCAATCTCATCATCCTTGCGCCCGATTTGGATCTTGGGCTTAGGGATTCAGTGTTTGTGCCTTTTTTTGGTATTCAAACCAACACCATTACCGCTGTGTCTCGCCTCGCCCTAATTGCTCAAGCAGAGGTATGTATGATGGTTACTACTTTACTGCCAGACCGTTCGCGCTATTGCTGTGTCATTAGCACACCCATTGATGGCTTTCCAAGCGATGATCCGATTGCCGATACAGCACGGCTGAATGCAATTTACGAAGCCGAGGTCCGCCAGCATATTGCGGAGTACTACTGGGTGCATAAGCGCTTTAAGAATCGCCCAGATGGGCAAGCCAGCCCCTACTGAGTTGGCCTTGCTTAAATCTAGATTCCTTGCCGGCGATTGACCAAATAAATACCCAGCACAATTGAAATAAAAGCAGCAATCAGGCTGCTATTGATTGGGTCGCCCCCGAGAAAAAACCCGAAGAGTAGTCCAAACATTGGCGTGAGAAAACTAAACGCAGCTACTTTGCTTGCAAGGTAGTGACGTAAAAGCCAAAACCAAAACAAATAACTGGCGGCTGCAATAATCACGGACTGGAGAAATAACGAGGCCATTGCATTGGTCGATAGCGTTTCTGGTAGCGGGATTTCGTACGCAAAGCAAAGTCCAATTAAGGCGATTGACGAGAAAAACAACTGGAAGAACAGAGTGCGCTCTGGCTGAATTTGTCCAAGCGTGGTGGCGCGCACCACAATGGTTGTAAATGCCCATGCCATAGCAGCGCCAATGACGGCAATGTCGCCGAACCAAAAGTGGACTGCGCTACTCGAAAATCCATCGTGAAAGGCGAATGCTAATCCAGCAAATGCAATGAGCAAACCGCACGACTGCATCCAGTTTAGGCGCTCTGCCGGTATAAAGATGGGCAAGACCAATGCCACAATAAACGGGGCTAAATATAAAAAGGTAATGGCACGCGACGTATTGGTGTACTCGAGCGCCGAATACAGCAAGACGAACTCAGTGAAAAAAAGGAGGCCAGCAATCATGCCTGGCATGAATGTACGGTCCGGCTGAAATGGCTTAATCCCTTTAAATGCCATCCAAACCCATACGCATGCACCAGCAATAATCGAGCGAATGGTTAATTGCATCAGCAGGGGCACTTCATCTGCTATGGCCTGAATGGCGATCTGTTGATAGCCCCAAATCAAACAACACCCCGTTATCAGGATAATTGCATGCAAATCCAAGCTCGGCTTGCGATCACCCGGCAGTTTTAATGGATCTGCCTCCGGTTTGGACTGTTTTTTGGGCGCATTCATTCTGAATTCAGTTTAGCAAGGCTCGGCGTAATTCATAATAGCGTGATGGAACAATTTCGCGTCTCTAAACTGCTTTCCGAACTCGGTCTGTGCTCGCGGCGCGAGGCTGACTCCTATATTGAGCAAGGTCTCGTTACGGTGGATGGCAAGGTTGTGTCTGAACTCGGCTCACGCGCGTACCGCAGCCAAAAAATTGAATTACGCTTAGATGCCTTGAAACAGCAGGCAGCCCGCGTCACCGTCATCCTCAACAAGCCCGTTGGCTATATCTCCCATCGGGATGATGAGCAAGAGTACCAGCCAGCAGCATCGCTGATTACCCCTGAAAACTTTTTTTCGGGCGACTCTAAGCACACTGGCCGCTTTAATACCAAAGGTTTAGCACCGGCAGGTCGGCTGGACATCGATTCAAGCGGCATGCTGGTCTTAACGCAAGATGGGCGCATAGCGAAACTGTTGATTGGTGAAAATAGCCCAATTGAAAAAGAATACTTAGTACGGGTGGAAGGCAAGCTCTCGTTTGACGACCTTGATTTACTTCGGCACGGACTGATCCTCGACGATCAAGAACTTAAACCGGCGAAGGTCAGTTGGCAGAATGAAGATCAATTACGCTTCGTATTGCGTGAAGGCCGCAAACGCCAAATCCGCAGAATGTGTGAGCTTGTTGGCCTTCAGGTCTTGGGTCTAAAACGGGTGCGCATGGGTCGTATTTCCTTGGGCCCCTTACCAGCAGGGCAATGGCGGTTTTTGCGCCCAGAAGAACGCTTCTAGCTTTATTCGTAAACCCTGCCGCTTATAATTGCTACAAAATTGAGTCCTTAAGTAGAACAGCCATCGACCCACAGCAGTCCCAATCCCCAGGCCAAGAAGTCCTTCGTCGCCGTAGCTTTGCCATCATCTCCCACCCCGATGCTGGCAAAACGACGTTGACTGAAAAGCTATTGTTGTACGCTGGGGCAATCCAAATTGCGGGTAGCGTCAAGGCCCGTAAGGCGAGTCGCCACGCGACATCAGACTGGATGGAAATTGAAAAACAACGCGGCATCTCTGTTGCCAGCTCGGTGATGCAAATGGAATACCGCGATTGCATCATTAATTTATTAGATACACCAGGCCACCAAGACTTTTCTGAAGACACCTACCGCGTTCTAACTGCAGTGGACTCAGCACTGATGGTGATTGATGCTGCCAACGGCGTGGAGTCACAGACCTTGCGGCTCTTAGAGGTATGCCGCGCCCGCAATACCCCACTGATTACCTTCATTAACAAGATGGATCGCGAAGTCAAGCGCCCCCTTGAACTCATGGACGAAATTGAAAATGCCCTTGGTATGGAAGTAGTGCCGTTTACTTGGCCCGTGGGCATGGGCAAATCCTTTGCTGGCGTGATTGACATTGCCAAGTCAAAGATGCGTCTCTTTAAAGCCGGAGAAGATCGCGTCTCCGATAGTTCTGACACGCTGATTGATATCCATGATCCAACTCTACAAGAACGGCTGGGGTCGGATCTAAAAGAAGCGCTAGCAGAGGTTGAATTGATTCGAAATGCCATGCCTGAATTTAATCTAGAGGCATTTTTAGCTGGCAAGCAATCTCCTGTCTTCTTTGGCTCTGCCATTAATAACTTTGGCGTCCGTGAAATTCTGAACACCTTGGTTGAGCTTGCGCCGCCGCCTGGCTCTCGTAAGGCTATTCAGCGCGAGGTACTGCCGGCTGAAAGTAAATTTTCTGCTGTGGTTTTTAAGATTCAAGCCAATATGGATCCGGCACACCGGGATCGCGTTGCCTTCTTACGGATTTGTTCTGGACACTTTCAGCGCGGCATGCGTTTGAAGATTTGCCGTAATGGCAAAGAAGTGCGAACTAACAATGCGCTGTCTTTTTTATCGCAGCGGCGCGATATTCTGGATGAGGCATTCCCTGGCGACATTATTGGCCTGCCTAATCATGGCTTACTGCGCCTCGGCGATACGCTGACCGAGGGTGAGCAACTGCAATTTACTGGCCTGCCTTTTTTTGCCCCGGAGATTTTTAAATTAGTCGAATCAGCAGATCCGCTCCGTTCTAAGCAATTGCGTACGGGGCTTATGCAGCTTGGTGAAGAGGGAGCGATTCAAGTCTTTAGGCCGATGGCGGGCGGCATCATGCTGCTGGGGGCATTTGGTCAACTGCAGTTTGAAGTCGTTGCACATCGCCTCAAGAGCGAATATGGTGCCGAGGTGCGGCTATTGCCAGCCCGTTACAGCTTAGCGCGCTGGGTTAGTTCGACTGACCCCATTGCCCTTAAAAAATTTACGCAGGAAAATATTCATCGCATGGCCGAAGACGTTGTTGGCGCTGCAGTATTTTTAGCAACCCATAAATCGGAGCTGGATGTCGCGCAGCAGCGCTGGGAAAGCATTGAGTTTCATGCTCTGCGTGAGCATGCAGGCCTGATCTATCAATCAGAGCTCGCAGGCTAGCTACTATCTGCAGTCAAATATGGTTACTACACCGCCGTCCGTCTCTCGGTACACTGCTTTTTTGCCGTACTGCATGCAGTAAGCCTGTGCCTTGCTTAGCAAATCTGCGCGCGACTCATTGGTCGAGTTGAGAAACGTCACTTTGTTTGCATCTGACGCGTCGGTATAGATGGTTGCGCATGCCGATAATTGAAAGCCTATCAGCAGCGCTATTCCGAGATTAAAAAAACGCCGCGCCGTGCTTATGCCAATCAGTGTGATTCGCATAAGCTGCGGCATTCGCACTTTATGCCAGCGCTTCTTTTTCAGCAGAGATTTCTTTGCGGCGCTCTTTGCATGCAGTAGCAATATCTTGCAAGGCTTTACGCGCTCGAGCAGCAGATGCCTTAACTCCCTTTACTTTGAACTTTTCATTTTCAACCAAATAGGTTTCATACGCAGCGATAATGGTTTCGTGTGGTGACATGGTCTTCCTTTGCTTTACGTTGTTCTAGTCTAAATTGGGGTGCTGCACTGCTAATACTTCGTTAATACTACAAATATTTATAGCAGATTTCAGAAAATATACTTTTTTTCAGCAAAAAATTGCTGTTATTCTGAATTGAATCACTATTTTGTGCCCTAATTGGGGGGTTAACTGGGCGAAATTACTTCCTCCCTTGCGCCATTGAATCTTTATAAGGGTTACCTATGGCCGCAGGTCAAAATCAGCGCAATCGTAAGAACGATCCAATGCTCACCAAAACAGGCAAAGCGCGCCTGGGGCCACTCAATGTGGCTCAGCTGACTAAATTGATGGAATCGGCAACCAAGCCAAAAATCAAAGATAAAGTGCGGCGCGAGCTAAGCAAGCGCGCCCCAGCTGTTGCGCCAGCGTAATCCAGCCTTTTGAGGGGCAGTTAGCCCAGTAGGCCGTTCTTCTGGAAATAAAAAAGCCGCCAATACCATGGCGGCTTTTTTACATGAACGTTAAAGCGCTCTAGCGCAGCAACGCTTGTGCTGCCAAAACGCCACTGCCTTTGAGTGGAATACCAAACGCGGTCATACCCATTTCGCAGCCACTCAATGCCGCTAGGAGACTGAGTTCATTGCAATCGCCCAAGTGACCAATCCGAAACGCGCGGCCTTTTAGTTTGCCAAGGCCAGTCCCCAAGGACAAGTTATAGCGCTCCTGAATTAGCTTACGCAATGCATCCGCATCAAAGCCCTCGGGCAGCATGACGCCAGTCAAAACAGGCGAATACACCTCTGGCTCTTGGCACAGAATTTCCAAACCCCACGCAGTCACTGCGGCTCGGCAGGCTTTGGCCAAACGCTGGTGCCGCGCAAACACGGCATCGAGGCCCTCTGACTCAATCATCGCAATGGCTTCATGCAAGCCATACAGCAAGTTCGTTGATGGCGTGGTTGGCCAGTATCCCGTTTTATTGGATACCAGAATCTCATCCCAAGCCCAAAAGGCCTTTGGCAGTGTTGCTGTTTTATTGGCTTCCAGGGCCTTAGGTGACAGGGCATTAAAGCCTAAGCCAGGCGGCAACATTAAGCCTTTTTGGGATCCGCTCACCGTCACGTCAACACCCCACGCATCGTGGCAATAGTCTGCCGATGCTAAACCGGAAATGGTATCTACCATCAGCAATGCAGGATGCTTGGCATCGTCCATTGCTTTGCGCACAGCAGCAATATTCGAAGTAACGCCAGTGGAGGTTTCGTTGTGCACCACACAGACCGCTTTAATTTTGTGCTCAGTATCTTTTTTAAGGCGATCTTCAATTAGCTTCGCATCAACGCCCCTGCGCCAGCCTTCAATCCCCGGCTTACCCAAGAACTCAGCATGAATACCAAGCTTATCGGCCATGTTTTTCCACAGGGTTGCAAACTGTCCGGTTTCATACATCAAAACGTGGTCACCAGCCGATAGGGTATTTACTAAAGCAGCTTCCCATGCCCCCGTTCCTGATGAGGAATAAATTATTACGGGGTGTTTGGTTTTAAAAATACGCTTAATGTCCTCAAGCAGCTTTAGCCCAAGCTGGCCAAACTCGGGGCCACGGTGATCGATGGTTTGATAGCTGATTGCGCGTAGAACGCGAGAAGGCACTGGGCTTGGCCCAGGAATATGTAAAAAATGGCGTCCTGAGGCGTGTGCATCTAATTTCAACATAGTGTGTCTCTCATTTTTTATAGATTTAGCCCATGATTATCCAATAAAAATGGTAAATCTACCCTGGATTAATGCCCCTTAAAAATAGGCACTTACAGCGGCGGTGTTGGCTCGGGCGCCTTGATTAGCATGCGTTTACCAACCATGACGGTTGAAACAACCAGGGCGGCAAACACCAAATTAAGTAGGGTCAAGGGTTCGCCCAATAGGGCGCTGGACGCAAGCAGGGTACAAAAGGGCTGAAGCAACTGAACTTGGCTGACACGCGCAATGCCGCCAATGCGCAGACCCTCGTACCAAAAAAAGAAACCTACAAACATGGAAAAAATGCCCAGATAGGCAAAGCTGAGCCAAATATCAAGGCCTGCATATAGGTAGTCTGTCTGGTAGCTCAGGGCGCTGAACAGTAAGCTGATTGGCAGTGAAAAAACCAGGGCCCATGAAATAACGATTTTCGGTTTCATAATGGCGGATAACTTGGCACCCTCGACATAACCGACGGCAGCGCAAACACAGGCAGCCATCAGCAAGCCATCGAAAAAAGAAAACTGGCCGGCGCCTTGCATCAAGGCATAGAGCAAGACCAATCCCGTGCCAACCAGGGAGCTCAGCCAAAACCCAATGGATGGACGTTCTTTAAAGCGCAGGGCACCCAGCACGGTAGTAACCAAAGGCAAGATCCCCAAGATCACTGCGCCATTGGACGAAGGGCCTTGCATCATGGCGATCGTAATAAACAAAGGAAACCCAAAAACTGCCCCTAGCGCA
>JBIILR010000055.1:0-9451 GCA_044338365.1 Polynucleobacter sp.
TTCTTCGCGCCTGGATCAACGTCAGCGTATGCCTTGGGCTGGCATTTAGCTGCGCTGCCATAGCACAGCCCACCGAACCGAACGTAACGGTTGGTTCAAAACGGTTTACCGAGAGTTATGTACTGGGCGAGATAGTTAATCTAACCTTACGCGATGCTGGGGTTCAATCGGCTCACCGCCAAGGCCTTGGCAATACTGCAATCGTCATTAAAGCCCTCACCACCGGGCAAATCGATATTTACCCTGAATACACTGGCACGATTGTGCGCGAGATACTAAAGCGACCAGACTCTTCCGTTTCGCTTGATGAACTTAATACCATGCTGGCGCCCATGGGACTTAAAGTGGCGATACCACTTGGCTTTAATAATTCCTATGCGTTGGCCATGAAAGCGGATCGAGCCAATACCTTGGGCCTCAAAAAAATCAGTGATATCGCTAAATTGACGCCGGAGCAACAATCGAAGCTACGCATTGCCCTGTCCCCTGAATTCAAGACACGGATAGATGGATGGCCTGCCCTAGTCAAAGGCTACAACCTTACAGCTGGACCCCAAAAGGTTTTAGAGCATGGTTTAGCGTATGGCGCGCTCGCCCGTGGTGATGTCGATATTGTCGATGCGTACACGACGGATGCGGCAATTGAGAAACAAAACTTAGTCTTGCTGGAGGATGATCGGCAGGCATTTCCGCGTTACGACGCAGTGCTATTAATGCGCTCTGATTTTAATGAAAAGCCCCTGCAAAACTTAAGCAACCGCCTAAACGAAGCCACAATGGCAAAACTCAATGGGCAAGCCGAAGCGGGTGCTAATTTTGAACAGGTTGCGAGAACGTTTTTCAACTCCGCATCCGTTCAAGAGGGTAATGCATCGACTTCCGCTCGTTTTTTTAAACTCCTCTTGGGGCCTGATTTTTTTAATGCGCTGCGAGACCACGTTCTGTTAGTTGCCATCTCCTCGGCACTTGCCCTCATAGTTGGCATTCCTTTAGGTGTTCTGGCGCAGCGCCGCCCTCGTTTTGCAGTGTGGATATTGGGCGCAGCCGGAATTTTGCAGACCATTCCATCACTGGCCTTACTGACGATCCTGATAGCTGCCTTAGATCAAATCGGCGCTGTCCCTGCCGTCATCGCCCTATTTCTGTATGGCTTGCTACCGATTGTGAATGCAACCCATATTGGCCTCATGGAAGTACCTGCCAATTTGAAAGAAGCGGCGCTCGCACTGGGTTGCAGTAATAGGCAATTGCTTTTATCCATCGAGCTTCCATCCGCACGGTCGATCATCATGACAGGCCTTGCATCCGCTACCGTCATCGGCGTCGGTACGTGCACCCTCGCAGCGCTCGTAGGTGCTGGCGGCTTCGGTGATCGCATCGTGGCTGGGCTTGCCATAAATGACCATGCCCTTATGCTCGCTGGAGCAATTCCGGCGGCTATTTTGGCTCTGTTAGCACAAGCCTTGCTGACGCCTAAACTCAAGACTAAGAACGCTTAATAAAGGCCGAACATCAAACCCCTGATTGAAATCGTGACCCCGGCACCAGCTGGGAGCCTTCATGGAAACCGAATGACTGCCCTGCGCTGGCAAGGGTTTTTGGAGGCGCTTGGCTATCCGGTAGTAGTCACCGAGTCGTGGTCTGGAAGCGATGCTGGTTTATTAATCGCACTGCATGCCTATCGCAGCCACCAATCGATTGTGGCGTTTAAGAAACAATACCCCAGCAGACCCATTGTTTTGATTTTGACCGGAACTGATCTCTATCGGGATATGGAAAATCACAGTGAAGTGATTCAATCGATGAAGAATGCAGATCAGTTGGTTGTTTTGCAGTCATCCGCAATCAATTCGGTACCCACTCACCTTCGACATAAAGTCCAGGTGATCTATCAATCGGTTGAAATTGATAAAACTGATTCGGTTACTAAAGACGATTTTTTAGTGAGTGTGATTGGGCACCTGAGGGAAGAGAAGGACCCCTTTTGTATAGTGCGTAGCCTTCCGCTATTGCCATCCGATTCCAAAATCACGGTGAAGCATTTAGGTCAGGCAATGAACGCGCAAATGAAAGACCTGGCCACACACTTCAATGCAACAATCGATCGCTACCAATGGCTTGGTGAGGTGAATCATGCGGATGCCTTGAAGGTACTTTCACAAAGTCGCCTGATGGTCATTTCCAGCCGCATGGAAGGTGGCGCTCACGTCGTCTCCGAGGCGATTGCGCTCGGTATTCCAGTGATCGCCTCCGATATTCCAGGCAATCGGGGTTTGCTTGGTGAGGATTACCCTGGCTACTACCCAGTAGCCGATGAGAGTGCGCTGGCTACTCTTTTATATCGCGCAGAAAAAATACCCGCCTTTTATGCATCACTGCAAAAGCACATCGATTTACGCAGAGAGCTGATTACACCAGCGCGTGAGAAACAGTCGATTCACGAGTTGGTGAGCGGCTTAATTGCGCATTAACTGCACATTAGCTACACAGCAATTGAACTCGCTTCCGTTCATTTTTTTGCATTGGCAAAGCACACTAAAAAGTGCTTCTTGGGATCTGTCCAAGTGTGGATAGGATCAAATCCTGCGCGGCGGAGCTTTTCTGTAAAGTCCTCTTGCGTGTACTTATAGCTATTTTCGGTATGAATCAATTCACCGGCCTTAAATTGAATAGCATGCCCTTTGGCACCATAACTGGGGAGGCTCACCTTTACATCGGATCGCGCACGCAGGTGCATCTCAATGCGAGACAGGGCTTCATTAAAAAAGGCGACGTGTTCCCAATCCTGCAGATTAAAGTTACTAGCAATGATTCGATTGACGTTTAAAAGAATATTTAAATTAAATGCTGCGGTAACGCCCAAAAGGTCGTTATAGGCAGCATTCAAGGTTTCACGATCTTTGACTAAGTCAACGCCGATTAACAGTCCACCATTTCCATGGCATTCATGGGCGATATTCGTAAAAAATTGATCGGCTTTTTCGGGATCGTAGTTTCCAATCGAGGATCCTGGAAAGAAAAAGATCTTCCGACCTTCTGCAATTTCAGGAAACGCTAGGGGCAAACTTAAATCAATCGCCTCTGCGCGCATGGCGATCTGTGGGAACTTTTTTTGGAGATCAGTAACGGCCGCTTCAAGGTATTCCTTTGAGATATCCAGTGCTCGGTATTGCTTTGGTTTGATGGTGCTGAAAAGCCGACTTGCCTTAGCGCAATTGCCTGCGCCAAGGTCGAGTAGCACCTCGCAGCCGCCTACAGCCTCCGCAATAGCAGCAGGATAGGCATCCATGATCCACTGCTCTGTGCGCGTTGGGTAATACTCCTCAAGCAATGTAATGACGTCAAAGAGATGGGAGCCAATGTCATCGTAGAAAAACTTGGGCGATATAAATGGTACATCGGCAGTTAGGCCGAGATGCAATTCTTGAACCAAGGTCTGTTTCACTGAATTACCTTCCTATACAACGGATAATCCGGTACCCGCAGCAAAATGACCTATCTTCTGGGCACTAGCAAAACCCCCTAAATTGAGAATCGAGAGGACTTCAGCCTCTTGTTCTGGGGCGCAGGAGATGAGTAGACCGCCACTGGTCTGCGGATCGGTCAATAGATTTTGTTGCCACAGTGCTACGTTACTCGCAAGGCTTACTTCACTGCCATAGCCAGCCCAATTGCGCGTAGAAGCGCCCGTATAAATATCAGCCTTGGCATGCTGGGTTGCTTCCTCAATGACTGGAATGGAATCCCAATTCACTTGCGCCATTAACTTCGATCCCCTTGCCATCTCCAGAAGATGTCCCGCCAAACCAAAACCGGTGACATCCGTTAGGGCATGGACTCCTTCCAGCTGTGCAAGGGCAACGCCAGGCTTATTTAATTTGGTCGTCAGCGCAATCATCTCTTGATAGCCCGCCTCTGAAAGCAGCTCCTTTTTTAGGGCTGCAGAAAGTATGCCCACTCCCAATGGCTTACTCAAAATGATGCTGTCACCAAGCCGCGCGCCACTATTGCGTTTGAGTTTTTTGGGGTCCACTACACCAATCGCTACTAAGCCATAAATTGGCTCGACTGTATCGATGGAGTGGCCACCAGCGATCATGATGCCCGCATCATTACAGACCGATTCCCCACCAGCAGTAACCTGTTGAATTACCTCTAAAGGTAAAACAGCTATAGGCATACCTAAGAGTGCGAGTGCAAACAGGGGCTGGGCACCCATGGCATAGATATCCGAAATGGCATTGGTTGCGGCAATCCGGCCAAACTCAAAGGGATCATCCACGATGGGCATAAAGAAATCCGTTGTGGCAACAATCGCCTGATGCTCATTAATTTGATAGACCGCGGCATCTTCATTATTGTCAGAGCCGGCCAGTAGCGCAGCTGGTAAATTGCGGATTGGTGAGGCTTTCAGAATATCGCTCAGGATCCCCGGGGCAATCTTGCAGCCACAGCCTCCACCGTGTGATAAAGAAGTCAAGCGGCCGTTATACGAAGTAGTCATAAAGAATTGATCAAGTATTTAAAAAAATGGCAAATGCCAGAACTAGCTAAGCTTACTCAATTTAAAGTAAACACGTGCGAAAGCCACAAAAGTGATCTTTGCGATGGGGGGCATAAAAATTACGAAAGCTACTTCGCCTCAAGCGCTCCGGGGTATATATGCTCCACCCCTTTAAGACCTGATGATTACCATCAAATGAAGTCTGAGAGTAATCGGTATACGGGTCACTACTAAATCCAGGAAAGGGTGCAAATGGGCTACTAGTCCATTCCCATAAATGAGACGGTTGCCAATCCTGTTTTTTTTGAGCCATTAAGAAACTCAGTTCATGCTCAGTAGGTAGGCGCAACTGACGCCAATCACAATAGCGTTTAGCATCCTGATAGGAAATATGCCGCACTGGCTCAAGCTCAGAAAAATCGCGCCACGCATCAAAATAGCGCTGATACCACACCCCCCTTTCTTTTTTCCAATGCATTGGGGGTGTTACTGGGTTCAGATCGGCTTGATTGCTAGGCGATTCAATGAATTCCAAATAGTCGGCATTGCTAACGGCCTGCTCCGCAATACTAAATGCGGCGAGCGTTATCGAATGCGACCACTTTTCATTATCAAAAATGAAACCGCTCTTCGGTTCAGAACCAACCATTACCTTCGTTTCTGGAAAATGAATATATGCTGACGCTAGATTAGTCCCTAATTTAGCCCGTGAAAATGGCTCGAATGGTGCTGGATAGCCTAAGGTTTGCCACATATACGCAAAAGCCTCATTGTGCATATCCTGATGAAAAATGGCTAACTGAATAAAGTAGGCCTGCTCTGCATCAATCGACTTTACTAAGAGCTCGCGCGTCTTTTGCATAACGCGTGCATTGTATTCAAGCAGTGCATCCAGTGGTGGTATAGATATTGTCCATCGATCCCGATGGGCAATTTGAGAAGAGTTAAAGAGATAATCCGCATCGCCCAATAGGGATGGGTTAGCTGCCTGACCGGCGCGATGTACCCAAAACTCATGGAACCACGTGAGGTGACCGAACTCCCAATGCGGGGGGGTTCAAAACGGGATTGATCTCAACTGATTCATCGCCGGGCCGCATGTTTTCCAGAATGCTGCGCGTCAGGCTGTTCGTACTCTCCAGCCAGCCATCTAAAAGCGCAGCATTTGGGTAGGGCTCATACAGGAGGTGATCATGATGCATTACGCTAATCTTATGCATTTATGCAGTCAATACGTCACCAGATTGCAGAAAAATTCGTGCGCAACGCATTAATTTGCTCATCTGTAAGCGCCGGTAATGATGTCTTGCTTAAGCAAACGAGTTTTGCAGTTTCTTCTAACTCTTCAAGTATGGCCATTGCTGAAGCTGGGGAATCATGCCACACATTAGGGCCAAGGCGTTGTAGCATCACGGCACGAATCGCTTTATTGGCTTGTCCATACTTTGAGATTGTCTCCGCAACCTGTTTAGCAACCGCTGGACTACCTGGATAATCATAGGCTATTAGGGGTACATGGCCTACTTTCATAACAAAGTATGGCGTAATTGCTTGCAATAGCTCAGGGGCATTCAGTTGCATGGATAAGCTCACACAATGACTACTGTGGGTATGAATCACGCATTGTGTGTTTGGACTAAATTGCTTAGCAGATTGGTAAATTGCCTGATGTAAAACGACTGTCTTGCTGGCGCGATCGCCGCTTTGCTGTTGCCCATCACTGTCCATTTTCGCTAGACGTGCTGGATCTAAAAAACCTAAGCAAGCATCGGAGGGTGTAATTAATAGGGAATCCTCCAATCGGATGCTAATGTTACCTGCTGTGGCATGAACGTATCCACGGTCAAAAAGACTCTTACCAATTCTGCAAATTTCTTCGCGGGCAAACGACTCGTTCATTGAAGCATCCTAAATGATTTAAGAAAAAAGTCAGGGGTCCCAAAATTACCTGATTTCAGTGCAAGGTGTATGCCTTGATTATCGATGATTTCAGAATTGGCGTAACACCAAGGTACGCCTGGATCTATTTGTGACCCTATTTGCAATTGCTTAATCCCCAGTGCCTGAACACAAGCGCCCGATACTTCACCACCAGCAACAACCAGCTGCCGCACTCCAGCAGCAACCAACCCTTGTGCAATTGCTGCTAGGGCATTTTCAATCAAGTTACCAGCCTCAGTAATGCCAAGCTGATTCTGTATGGCTTTCACTGCATCTGGGTCAGCCGTAGAGTAAATTAAAGCAGGTCCTTGCTGTATATGCTCAATTGCCCAATCAATGGCATGCTGAATCGTTTCTGGATTACTAGCCAGATGCAAAGGATTGATTTGATATGCGGGCAGGCCAGCTTTGATAAAAGTAGCCACTTGTACATTACTAGCTTGCGAGCAACTTCCGGAAAGAATGGCTTGAAAGCCAGTTGCGGCTGGCAGAAGTTCGGCCTTCCCTGCTTCGCTTAGGGAAAAATTTTGAGGCAAGCCAATCGCAATGCCCGACGCGCCAGTAACAAGTGGTAGTGACTTACAGGCACGGCCAATTTCAAATAAATCCCGGTTGGAAATCGCATCCACAATAGCAATACCAATTGAATTTAAACGTATCTCTTGAAATTTAGCCTCTATCGACTGACTACCCTCATTCACACACTGATGGTCAATTAACCCAATCGGCAATTTACTTTGCGACTGTAAAACCCGGACGAGATTGGAGTCATGCATCGGAGTCAGTGGGTGATTTTGCATCCCACTCTCATTAAGCAGTTGATCGCCTAAAAATAAATGACCTTGAAAAACAAAGCGCTTATTTTCAGGAAAGGCCGGCGTAGCAATCGTAAAATCAGTACCTAATGCACACATTAAGGCCTCTGCTACCGGTCCTATATTGCCGTATTCAGTACTGTCAAAAGTCGAGCAATACTTGAAGTAAATTTGCTGTGCGCCAGATGCTTTGAGCCATGCAAGTGCTGAAAGGGCTTGCTCAATAGCCTCGGCTGCAGGAATTGTTCTGGTTTTGAGTGAAACAACAACGGCGTCGACCTGGGCTACATTGCTTGCCTCTGGAATGCCAATGGTTTGAAGCGTTCGCATGCCAGAGCGAACTAAATTATTGGCTAAATCCGTAGCGCCAGTGAAATCATCCGCAATACAACCTA
Organism: Polynucleobacter sp.; assembly: GCA_044338365.1. Lineage (GTDB taxonomy): Bacteria > Pseudomonadota > Gammaproteobacteria > Burkholderiales > Burkholderiaceae > Polynucleobacter. The sequence continues at coordinate 7,656 of JBIILR010000055.1, forward strand.
AAAGAATCGGCTTCATAGAGTACAAAATAAAGAATTAATATCGATGAATGGCAGCAGAATTTTCATTAATGTACTGCTGAATAATGCTATCAAACGACGGGTCCGGGGTCAGTCCTAGTCGCGAGGCACGTGAACAGGCAACCTCGCCAGGCCAACTATTAACGATTTTCACGATTGCAGGATCTATTTTCCATTCAAGGTAATCACTAATCTGCTTTCCTGCCAGGCGTTCCAAGGCCATTGCCATCTCCCCCACTGTCACCTGCAAGGAAGGAAGATTCATTGCAGTCAGAAATCCCCATTCCATGTCTGAGGCTTCGGCTGCTTTAATTAAGCCTTCAATAGTACGACTTGGCGAGGAAAGGGCAACGGATGTTTCAGGTGCAACTGGCACAATTGCTTTTATGCCAGCAAGGGGCTCCCGAATCATCCCGGACAAGAAACCAGAAGCGGCGCCATTTGGCTTACCAGGCCGCACGCTGACGGTCATTAACCGAACAGTACGCGCACGGATGAACCCTTTTCGGCCAAAGTCGGCCATCAGTTGTTCACCAATGTATTTCTGAATTCCGTAGCTACCTTGAGGGGTTGGTAAGGTATCGTCATCGACGATGACTCCGTCCCAAGACTGGCCTGGTCTACAGCTAAATACCGCAACCGAACTCGCAAACACCACAGTGGGACTATGTTGACTTGCGCGGCATGCCTCGAGTAAGTCGCGAGTAGTATCCAGATTGCTGCTCATGCCCAAATCAAAATTGGCTTCACATTCGCCACTGACTGCTGCAGCAAGGTGAAAAACGACCTGGATGTCCGACAACATTGCCTTATCGTGCGCTAGGAGTGTCTTTAAATTACCGCCAATGAACTGAACCCGTTCGTCTTGCAAGAGCTCAGCCGGTGGGGGCACGAGATCAGTCAACACTAATCGCTTGATGGGCTGCGATGCTCCATTAATGCAAAGTGAGCCGGTCTGTAATAAGGCTTTAGCAAGCTTGATCCCAAGAAAACCGCATCCCCCCGTAATTAAAATACGCATTACACGGTTTTCTTTTTAGGTAACTCAATGCCGGGGAAAATCTTAATCACGGCACTATCGTCTTCTTTTGCATAACCCGCAGTTGAGGCCTGCATAAACATTTGGTGTGCGGTTGACGATAGTGGCAAGGGAAACTTTGTCGCGCGTGCAACGTCCAGAACCAATCCCAGGTCTTTTACAAAAATATCAACTGCCGATAAGGGGGTGTAATCAGCCGCCAAAACATGGGCCATCCGATTTTCAAACATCCAGCTATTGCCTGCGCTATTGGTAATTACCTCATACAGCGCTTCAGGATCAACTCCTTCCCGAATACCCAGCGCCATCGCTTCTGCAGCGGCTGCAATGTGAACACCCGCCAATAGCTGATTAATGATCTTTACTTTACTGCCTGCGCCCGCTTGATCGCCCAGTTTATAAACCTTGGCGGCCATTGCCTCAAACAGCGGTTCCGCAATAGCAAATGCCTTGGGATTTCCTGAAATCATCATGGTGATTTCGCCCTTAGCAGCGCGCGCCGCGCCGCCTGAGATGGGTGCATCCAGATACAAAATACCCAATTCAGCTAATTTTTTTTCAGTATTGATGGACCAATTGGGATCCACTGTCGAGCACATGACAAAAATACTACCGGGCAATAACGCTTTTGCGCAGCCCTGCGGTCCAAATAGGATAGATTCGGTCTGTTCTGCATTCACGACTACCGAGATCACAACCTGACATGATTTCGCAAGCTCTGAAGGCGAAGAACAGGCAA
>JBIILR010000169.1:0-2815 GCA_044338365.1 Polynucleobacter sp.
GCTTGTCTGCGTCTAATAAGTCTTGTGAGTATTTGGTTGCTTCGCCCAAGCAAATCGGCAAAAGGCCAGTCGCCATCGGATCTAAGGTCCCGGTATGCCCTGCTTTATCGGCATTGAGTGCGCGCTTCACCGCAGTCACAGCACCCTGTGAGCTCATACCAAGGGGCTTATCCAGCAACACGACCCCATCAAGGCGTTGGCGCATCAAATATCTCAGTCTTTGCGGTCACTGTCGACCGCTTGATCAATTAATCGGGACATTTCCATGCCACGCTCAACCGATACGTCATGCACAAAATGCAGGGTGGGGACTGTATGTATATGCAAGCGCTTGAACAGCAAGGAATGCAAATAGCCAGCTTTTTCTTGTAAGGCAGTGAGGGCGTGATCGGGCTCAGCGCCCAATACCGTAAAGAAAATTTTTGCATGCGCTAAATCCGGTGACAGCTCAACCCCTTGCAGGGTAATGAGTCCCAAACTGGTGCTGCGCAATTCCCGCGGAATCAACTCAGCTAAATCGCGCTGAATTTGATCCGCTAAGCGTTGATTGCGATGGGGGCTCGTTTTGTGCATAAAGACCGCAATCCGAATTAGAGCGTACGCGCTACTTCAGTCACTTCAAACACCTCGAGCTGATCACCCTCTTGAATGTCGTTGTAGCCCTTCAATGACAGGCCACACTCAACACCGGCACGCACTTCTTTGGCGTCATCTTTAAAGCGCTTGAGTGAGTCGAGCTCTCCCGTCCAGATAACGACATTGTCACGCAGCAAGCGTACGCTTGAAGTACGCTTAACTAAGCCGTCAACTACCAAGCAACCTGCAATCGCGCCAACTTTAGAGACCAAGAAGACTTGGCGAATTTCAACCATGCCGGTAATTTCTTCTTTCTTATCTGGAGTCAACATGCCGCTCAGAGCCAACTTCACTTCATCAACAGCGTCATAAATAATGTTGTGATAGCGAATATCGACGCCATTGTTTTCAGCTAACTTGCGCGCCAATGCATCTGCACGCGAATTAAAGCCAATGATGACGGCCTTCGAAGCAACGGCCAAGTTGACGTCGGTCTCGGTAATACCGCCCACGCCAGCATGAACAATCTGTACCTTGACTTCAGGAGTAGACAGCTTTTGCAAGGATTGCGATAAGGCCTCTTGTGAACCTTGTACATCGGCCTTGATAATGATTGGTAGCAGCTTGGCCTCAACCGCGCCCTCGCCCATGTTTTCCATCATGGTTTCGAGTTTGACGGCCTGCTGTTTTGCCAACTTCACATCGCGGAACTTACCTTGACGAAAGAGCGCAATCTCACGCGCCTTACGCTCATCTGGCACCACTTGAACTGATTCACCAGCAGCCGGCACCTCCGAGAGGCCTTGGATTTCCACCGGAATGGAAGGGCCTGCTTCGTTGCATGGCTTGCCGTTTTCATCGAGCATGGCACGCACACGACCAAAGGAGGATCCCGCCAAAATCATATCGCCACGCTTGAGTGTTCCAGACTGAACCAATACGGTTGCAACCGGTCCTTTGCCTTTATCCAGGCGCGCTTCAATCACCAGACCATGGGCAGGCGCATCTTTCGGGGCTTTTAGTTCAAGCACTTCAGCCTGTAAAAGGACGTTTTCCAATAGGGAATCAATACCCTCACCGCTTTTCGCAGAAACTGGAATAAATGGAATGTCGCCGCCATACTCTTCCGGCACAACCTGCTCGGCTACCAGCTCTTGTTTAACCCGCTCTGGATTGGCTTCTGGTTTATCAATCTTGTTAATTGCCACCACAATCGGCACTCCCGCAGCTCTAGCATGGGCAATTGCTTCTTTGGTTTGGGGCATCACACCGTCATCGGCAGCGACTACCAAGATAACAATGTCCGTTGCCTTAGCACCACGTGCACGCATTGCAGTAAACGCCTCATGCCCCGGTGTATCCAGGAAGGTAATCACGCCACGCGGTGTTTCAACGTGGTACGCACCAATGTGCTGTGTAATTCCGCCGGCTTCACCCGATGCCACTTTTGCTAGGCGAATCTTATCCAATAGCGATGTTTTTCCATGGTCAACGTGGCCCATCACCGTAACTACCGGTGGACGACCAAGCAGCTCTGCATCATGTCCAGCAATGCCGAGATCCAAATCAGGATCATCTAATTTGGCCGCAAATGCCTTATGGCCCATTTCTTCCACCAAAATCATGGCGGTATCTTGATCAAGCACTTGGTTGATGGTGACCATCTGGCCCATACCCATGAGCAGCTTAATCACTTCCGCACTCTTGACTGACATGCTGTGCGCTAAATCCGCAACCGTAATGGTTTCGGGTACATGCACATCGCGAACCACTGGCTCGGTTGGTACCTGAAAATTCGTATCGGCACTGCTCTCCGAGCTTTGGCGCTGACGCTTATTGCGTCCACCACCCGCCCGCCAGCCACCGCCAACACCGCCGGAGCTATCGCCACGGGTTTTTAATCCGCCAGCGCGCTTAGCGCCTTCCTCTTGCCAGGTGGAGGATGTTTCGGATGACTTAATGAGTTTTCCGCCGACCTTCGCAGGGGGTTTTTTCTTGTCGTCCGCTCCTTCTGCTTTTAGTGGCTTGTGTAAGGTGCCTTTTTTCGCTTCCTCGGCAGCCACTTCGCTTGGAGCCTTCAGCACACGTGCAGGTGCACTCATCATGTCGCGGATCGCCAAGGCTTCGGCTTCTGCCGCAGCACGACGAACCCGAATCTCAGCTAACTCTTTTTCTTTGCTTGCTGCTAAATCTTTGGAGACCTTTTCAGTCTTGGCTTTTTTCTCAGCCGCTGCTGCAG
>JBIILR010000056.1:0-9368 GCA_044338365.1 Polynucleobacter sp.
TCGTTCAAACAAGAGCAATACGATATTGTTTTGAGTTAATACTGCAATGTGCAGTTAGGCATTCGCAAATTGCAATCGATGCAGATTGCTATACAAGCCGCCTTTAACAATTAACTCTGCGTGAGATCCGTTTTCAACAACCTGCCCATGCTCTAGCACCACAATGCGGCTCGCATGCTCAATCGTCGATAGGCGGTGGGCAATCACTAAAGTAGTACGGCCAGCCATCAGTCGATCCAATGCTTCTTGAACTTGACGCTCGGATTCAGAATCGAGAGCCGATGTAGCCTCGTCCAAAATTAAGATCGGTGCGTCCTTGTAAATGGCCCTGGCAATCGCTAAGCGCTGCCGCTGACCACCGGAGAGTCGGTTGCCGTTATCGCCAACGAGGGTATCGATGCCTTGCGGTAACTCACTGAGCAGATTGGTGAGGTTGGCCGCCTCCAGCGCCTCAATCACACGGCCCCGATCGATTCCGTTTACCGCATCGGTGCCGTAGGCCACGTTTGCTGCAATCGAGTCGTTAAACAAGATGACGTCTTGGCTAACAAATGCAATCTGGCGTCGCAAATCAAACAAAGACACTTCTTCCAGGTTCACGCCATCGAGCTCAATTACCCCCGAAGTAGGCCTAAAAAAGCGCGGTAACAAGCTCACTAGCGTCGACTTGCCGCCGCCAGATGGTCCCACAAAGGCAACTACCTCGCCTGCTTGGATCGACAGACTAACGTGCTTTAGGGCATCCTGCCGACCAGCATCTTGCTGATACGAAAAAGAAACGTCCTTAAAGGCGATGGCACCTTTTGCTTTTTCAATGCGCTTGACTCCAACTTTGCGTGAGTCATCTTCCTCAATCGGCTGATCCATGAGACCAAAAATCATCTCGGCCGCAGTAAGGCCGCGCTGCAATGGCTGATTGATGTCGGCCAAATGTTTAATCGGGGAAATAATCAACAACATGGCCGTGATAAATGCAGCAAAGCCACCCACAGTCGTCCCTTCGGTGGAGGACTGCAAAAGCGCAATCACCAGCACGACCGAGAGCGCCATGGAGGCAACCAGCTGGGTCATGGGCTGATTAAGACCGCCTACTACTGCGGATTTAAGGGCAAAGCGCCGTAAGCGATCCGCCTTGTCGATAAACCGACTCATCTCGTAGGTTTCGCCGCCATGGACCTTCACAATTTTATGTCCTGAGACCGCCTCTTCAACAATATAGGCAAGCTCACTGGTCATGGCTTGCTGTTCCCGGTTAAGACCGCGTAAGCGGCGATTAATCAGGCTCATAATGTAAGCAATGATCGGAAAAATGATCAAGACAACTAAAGTCAGTTTCCAGTTGAGGTAAATCAGGTAGCCCAATAAACCCAGCACCGTTAACGAGTCGCGCACCAAACTAATGAGCATCGTTCCCATGATGCTCAGAACATTATTGACTTCAAATACAACGGCATTAATCAAACTGGATGCAGAACTCTTTTGATAAAACTCGGTCTTGGCATGGAGCAAGGTTTGGAACATCTGCTCACGCAGCTTCAGCAGTACTGCATTGATCACTCTAGATAACAAGTAATTCGAGAGGAATTGAGCTCCGCCCCGAATAAATGCTAGCCCGACTAAAAAGACCGGAACTAGCCATAACTTACTATCAAGCTCACCAGTAAAGCCACGATCGAGCAAAGGCTTCATCAGCGCAGGGATCGACGTCTCAGCAGCGGCCACCAGAGCCATAGCCAAAATCGACCCAATAATCGTCTTGGTATGGGGTTTTAAATACTGGATTAGGCGGTTTAGGGCAATTCTGTCGTCGGCATTCATATAATGAATTATGCCCACCTTATCCGTGATACTCATTACTCGCAACGAAGAGGCCAATCTACGGGACTGCCTTGCCTCCTTAGGCACGCTGCCGCAGCAGGTAGTTATCGTCGATACGGCCAGTACGGACGGGACGATTGCGATCGCTCAGGAATTTGGCGCTACCATTGCCCAGCCCCCCGATTGGCCTGGTTTTGGCCCCCAAAAGAACCGGGCGCTGGACCTTGCCACCGGCGATTGGGTCCTCTCCCTGGATGCGGATGAACGCCTAAGCCCAGCGCTTCAGGCGGAAATTGCAGGGGTTTTAGAAAAACCCGGCAATGTGACCTGTTTTGCGATCCCGAGGCTATCTTGGTATTGCGGCCGCTTCATTCGGCATTCCGGCTGGAATCCCGACTACGTCGATCGACTATTTCAGCGTGGGACGGCTCGGTTTTCCAATGATTTAGTGCATGAGCGACTGATTCCGAGCGGTGCCGTTGTAAAGCTAAAAAACCAGATGTTGCACTACAGCTTTATGAACTACTCGCAGGTACTGCAAAAAATTGACCGCTACTCCAGTGCCTCCGCCGAGCAGGCTTTTGCCAAAGGCAAGCGCAGTAGTCCCCTAGCAGCGATTGGTCATGGGGCTTGGTCTTTTTTTAGAACCTACTTTATTCGACTCGGTTTTCTGGATGGGCCACAAGGTTTTTCACTTGCTCTGGCCAATGCCCAAGGATCGTATTACCGTTATATGAAAATCTGTGAACTAGCCAAGGCATCCCGAGTGGAGCAAAAGCCATGAGCATGATTTCGGTGATTGTTGCAACCTACAATTGGCCACAAGCATTGCGACTGTCGCTAGAGTCGTTAAAGACCCAGACCGATCGTGATTTTGAAGTCATCATCGCTGATGATGGCTCGCGCGCAGATACGCGCGAACTGATTACGAAAATCCAAGCCGATTTTCCAGTGCCGATTGAGCATATTTGGATAGAAGACGATGGCTGCCGCAAAACGGTCGTCGGCAACGTAGCAATTGCCGCATCAAAAGGGAATTACCTCGTTTTTATAGATGGCGACTGCATTGTGCAGCCCGATTTTATTGCCCAGCATCGAAAGCTGGCGGAGCCCGGCCACCTCGTCACGGGCAGTCGCATTTTGTCGAACAATGCGCTCGCCCAAGAAATGCTGTCATGGCCATATTGGAGTTTTGAGCGCTTCAAGCGCCATGCGTTTACCTATCGCTTGCGCGGTGGTCTAAATAAATTACTGCCCTTATTAGTGAAGTTTGGTGATCATTCGCGAAGGCTGTATAGCACTTTTGTTTGGCGGCGCATCAAGGGTTGCAATATGGCCTGTTGGCGCAGCGATGCCTTAGCCATTGGCGGGTTTGATGAGACTCTGCTTGGCTGGGGACATGAAGATGCCGACTTTGTATTTAGGCTACAGGCCAATGGCGTTATTCGTAAATCAGGCGCCTGGGCGACCGAAGTCATTCATATTTTTCATAAAGTACGCGATCAATCGAATGACAAAAGCAGTCGAGAACGTCTTAATGAAAAAATTCGGGCGCATGCAGCACTGAATGCATCGCGGTAAACCGAAGAACGCTAGGCGTACTGCACCGCCACTGGATCGGCCTGGCTTGTCGCCAGCAATTGATGCAGGCTATGCAGACAAGCATCATCGGGATAAAGCCGCAAGTCATCCGGAAACTGCACTATGCAAGCGCTGCCACTGGCAGTGACCACCGCAGTAAGCGGCAATCCCTTGATGCCATCCAATGAACCAGGCGCCAGATTGGGCGGCATACCTGGCTTTGTCTGTTGCTGGCGATTACTGATTAAGTACGGATTTATTTGGCTGCGGAAGAGTTTCAGATCAATCGCAGAATTCATCCGCACATGCACATTACGACCGAAGCGCAAACGCGCGCCCGCAATATCCATTACAGCCTCTGCCACGATCCGTGTGCCACCCGAAAATTTATCGGGCGTGACATTTACTTTGGCAATAAGTAGCTCATCTTCTTTTAGCCAGGATCGATTCGGTTCATACACTTCGCTGTAGAGCATGACTTCCATTGCGGCAGTGCCATCATCGATGGTGGCAACCATCATACGGCCTCGCTGACCGGTCAGCATTCGCGCCGAAGTAATAATGCCAGCCAGCAGTTGGTCTTTTCCTTCGGTCACTTTGACTAAGGGTTGCCGCACAAAATGGGCTACCTCATTGCGGTACGCATCAAATAGGTGCCCTGTGAGGCATAAGCCCAGAGCGGTTTTTTCTTCCTGTAGCCGTTTCTTTTCGGGCCAAGGTGGTTCACTCACAAGCTCGGGCAAGTGGCGGTCGGTTTCGCCCGCGGTTTCAAACAAACTCACCTGATGAATCGATGCCTCGGCCTGCTCTGCGGCCTCAATCGCGCGAGCCAATGAGGCTAGCAAGGTAGAGCGAATGTCGTATGGCCTGGCTTTTTGATTGGCTCCCACCGCATACAAACCATCAAACGCACCGGCGCGCATCAGCGCTTCAATTGCCCGGCGATTGACTTGGCGCCGATCGACGCGGGCACAGAAGTCAAATAGGTCGGTAAAGGGTCCACCGGTTTCGCGCGCCTTAACGATCGCCTCAATCGCTGCTTCACCGGTACCGCGCACCGCGCCCAGGCCATAGCGAATCTCGGTCAAGGCCTGATCTATTGGCGCCCCTTGCGTGCGCAGAGGAGTAAATTCATACGTGCCGGTATTAATGTCCGGCGGCAATACCCGCAAGCGATTTTGCAGGCAATCGTCGTACAGAATTTTTACCTTATCGGTATCGTCCATCGCCAGCGATAAGTTGCCCGCCATAAATTCAGCAGGGTAATGGGCTTTGAGCCACGCTGTTTGATAGGCGAGTAGCGCATAAGCAGCGGCATGGGATTTATTAAATCCATAACCGGCGAAGCGCTCCATCAAGTCGTAAATCTCATTGGCCTTGAATTCGGTAATGCCGCCTTTTTTGGCGCCTTCACTGAAAATCTTGCGGTGCTGCGCCATCTCTTCTGGCTTTTTCTTACCCATCGCGCGGCGTAATAAATCGGCGCCGCCCAGTGAGTAGCCGCCAATCATTTGCGCCATCTGCATCACCTGCTCTTGGTAGACCATGATGCCGTAGGTTTCGCGCAGAACCGGCTCAATGCGGGGATCCGGGTATTCAACCTGCTGGCGGCCGTGTTTACGGGCAATGAAGTCCGGAATCAGATCCATTGGACCAGGACGGTAGAGCGCTACGAGCGCAATGATGTCTTCAAAGCGATCAGGCTTGGCATCGCGCAGCATGCCCTGCATGCCGCGGCTCTCCAGCTGGAAGACCGCAACGGTATTGGCGGATTTCAGCACCTCAAATGCGGCAGGATCTTCTAAGGTAATGTCACCGATGCTCCAGTCCTTACGATCGGTATGTAATGCTTTAATCCAACGCTCTGCTGCAGCCAAGATGGTGAGTGTAGTTAAGCCCAAGAAGTCAAACTTCACGAGGCCAATGGCTTCAACGTCGTCTTTATCAAACTGACTAATCACGGAGTTGCTGTCTTGGTCTTTGGAATCCTGCGTATACAGCGGACAAAAATCCGTCAACTTTCCCGGGGCAATGAGTACGCCACCGGCATGCATACCTACGTTGCGGGTCATACCCTCGAGTTGCTGGGCAAGTGCTAAGAGTTGCCGCACTTCATCTTCATTGCGCTCGCGCTCAGCCAATTGCTTTTCTTCTTTTTTGGCCATCTCGATGGTGACGAGTTGGCCAGGCTTAAACGGCACCAGCTTGGCGATGCTATCGACAAAACCATAGCCCTGCTCTAAGACGCGGCCCACATCCCGAATGGCCGCTTTGGCTGCCATGGTGCCAAAAGTGGCAATTTGACTAACGGCATCTTTGCCGTATTTGTCTTTCACGTACTGAATCACGCGGTCGCGCCCATGCTGGCAAAAATCGATATCAAAGTCGGGCATGGATACCCGCTCTGGATTTAAAAATCGCTCAAACAGCAAGTTGTATTTAAGGGGATCCAGATCGGTAATACCAAGTGAATAGGCCACCAAAGAACCAGCGCCAGAACCGCGGCCAGGACCAACTGGCACACCATTGTTCTTTGCCCAGTTAATAAAGTCGGCAACGATCAAGAAATAACCGGGGAAGCCCATTTGCTCAATGGTCTTGACTTCAAAACTTAAACGCTCGCGGTAACGGGGCTCTTCTGCAGCGCGCACATCTGCATTCGGAAAGTTACGCGCCATATGCCGAACCAAGCCGACCTCGGCCTGCTTAAACAAATAATCGCCAAGCGAGATGCCGGCCGGAATCGGAAACTCAGGTAATCGCGGTTGACCTAATACCAAGGAGAGATTGCAGCGTTTGGCAATCTCAACCGAATTAGCGAGCGCACTCGGTAAATCAGCAAAGCGCTTTTCCATCTCAGCTTGGCTTAAAAAGTATTGCTCGGGATTGAATTTTTTCTGGCGGCGCGGATTACCCAGTAACTCGCCCTCAGCGATACACACCCGTGCTTCATGGGCATTAAAATCATCGCGGTGCATAAACTGCACGGCATGGGTCGCAACTACCGGTATCGCAAGGGTACTGGCAAGCTGGCAGGCTAGCTGCAGGTGTTGTTCATCTTGCGGATGCCCAGCGCGTTGCACCTCAATAAAGTAAGCGTCCGGAAAGAGCGTTTTCCAGCGCTCGGCAGCCGCTTTGGCCTGCTCTTCCTGACCGGCCAATAGTGCGGTACCCACATCGCCTAGGTGCGCGCCCGATAGGGCAATCAAGCCGTAGGACAGGGTACGGCCGACGGCTTGGTCTTCTTTTTTTGCAGCTGGCTCACCAAACCACCGGGGGTCGACTTCAGCGCGCCCACGCGATTGGTTATCGAGCGATGCGCGGCTGAGTAACTGGCATAGGTTCAGATAGCCCGAATGGTTTTGAACCAAAAGCAACAAACGGTGCGGCTGGTCGGGGTCTTGCAAATTCGAAAGCCACACATCGGCGCCTGCAATGGGCTTGACTCCACCTTCACGGGCAGCCATGTAAAACTTCACCAATCCAAACAGGTTGCTCAGGTCGGTCATGGCCAAGGCACCCATGCCATCGCTACTGGCTGCAGCAACCGCATCATCAATGCGCACCACTCCATCCGTAATTGAAAACTCGGAATGAACGCGCAGATGAACAAAACGGGGTACGGCCATGAGATGATTTTAGCTGTGTCCAGCTTAAAACCACCCCATCCCCGCTACCGTGGGCGCTTTGCGCCCTCGCCGACTGGACCTTTGCATGCCGGCTCACTGGCCAGCGCCCTGGGAAGCTGGCTGGATGCCCGCTCCAATCAAGGCAGCTGGCTAGTCCGCATCGAGGATTTGGATGTGCCGCGCTGCATTGCCGGCATGGACCAACGTATTTTGGCTCAGTTACAGGCCTGTGGGCTTATTTGGGACGAGGAAGTCACTTGGCAATCCCATCAGCTCAAAGCCTACGAAAGTGCCTTAGAAACGCTTTACAGCGATCAACAGATCTACCCCTGTACTTGCTCGCGCCAGCAAATTACCAGCGCCCTGAGCGCTCAAGGCATGCTACGGGCCCGCAATCAAGAACAGGTCTACCCCGGCACCTGTCGCAATGGCCATATTTGGCAAGCGCAGCTTCCCAATAGCAGTTCAGCTTTGGCTTGGCGCCTTGCCCTCAAACCCGATCAACAGATTTGCTTTGCCGATGCCGAGTTCGGACTGCAAGAGCAAGACCTCAATGGGGATGTCGGGGATTTTGTGCTGCGCAGAGCCGATGGCATTGTGGCCTATCAACTTGCGGTCGTTGTGGATGATGCCAAGCAAGGCATCACGCACATTGTGCGGGGCGCTGATTTACTCAGCAATACCGCGCGGCAGATTTACCTGCAAAGCGTTTTGGGCTACCCAAGGCCCCAATACCGCCACTTGCCACTCGTTTTAGATCCGCATGGGGAGAAGTTAAGTAAACAAACCCATGCCACTGAAATCAATACCGTAAGCGATGCGGCTGTTTTAGAGGCACTGCACGCGGCTGCACTGCACCTCGGCTTAATCGGAATGAATCATGGGCAAGGTCAGACCATTGCAGAGTGGTTACTGCGCGCTACGCACGCTTGGACCGCTCGGATCAAAGAGCAGAGCCCTACTCAGAACTAAGCGGTCTTTTTTTTCATGCCACCAAGCAAAGCGCCAACCGGCGATTTAGCTGAGGTAATGCCTGCTTTTTTAATTGGACTCGCGATCGGCTGATCGGGATTGCGATCGTCAAGACTCGTTTTGGGCGATGATTGCACAGCCCCCGCTGGAGCTTTGCCGGCTGGAGCTGCGCCGGCTTGATACGGCTTATAGAAAAATGGATCTGCTGTTTTACCGCTCTTGAGCTCTGGCAGCGGCATCACGGGTAATTTGCGCTTCATCAATTTTTCGATGTCGTCTAACAAGCGCTTTTCACCATCGTCCACCAAGGCAATGGCATCGCCCGTACTGCCTGCACGTCCTGTACGACCAATGCGGTGAATGAAGTCCTCGGCGTTGTAAGGCAACTCATGGTTAATGACGCAAGGCATCGCTGGAATATCCAGACCACGCGCTGCCACATCGGTTGCAACCAAGGCCTCAATTGCGCCCGACTTAAATGCATCCAAGGTCAGGGTGCGCTCACCTTGGCTTTTATCGCCGTGGATTGCTCCCGCTTTAATGCCATCGCGCTCGAGTGCCCGCGAGAGTTTGGCGCAACCTAAACGGCTATTGGTAAAGATGATGCACTGACGCGATAAACCCTGGCGCGTACGCGCTTCCAAGATGGTGGTGATGGCGCGCTGCTTATCTGCTGCAGAGACCATGTGCACCACTTGACTAACGGTATCAGCAGCCGCATTTTGGCGCGCAACTTCTACCGTAACGGGATTGCGTAAATAACTCTGAGCTAATTTTTTAATCTCAGGAGAAAAGGTCGCTGAGAACAGCAGGGTTTGGCGCTGTGCTGGTATCAAATTAATGATGCGCTGCAGGTCAGGCAAAAATCCCATATCGAGCATGCGATCGGCTTCGTCCAATACCAAGATCTCGACTTGCGACAGGTTCGCTGTTTTGGAACCGAGGTGATCCAGCAAACGCCCGGGTGTTGCAATCAGTATCTCAATGCCACTGCGCAGCTGAGCCACTTGAGGCTGCATATCCACACCACCAAAAACAACGGTTGAACGTAGATCCGTATGCCGAGAATAGTTAGCGGCGTTTTCTGAAACCTGCACGGCGAGTTCGCGGGTAGGCGTTAAGACCAGGGCACGAATGGGATGGCGTGCTGGCGATGCGCTGCTGCTCGAGCCAGGGAGTAACTTTTGAATGATGGGCAAGATAAAAGCAGCAGTCTTACCCGTACCCGTTTGCGCCGCGCCCATCAAATCCTTGCCAGCCAGCACATGCGGAATGGCTTGCGCTTGAATTGGGGTTGGAATGGTGTAGCCTTGCTCGCCGATGGCCTTTTGAACCCGTGGGTCAAGGCCAAAATCGGCGAAGGTAATG
>JBIILR010000057.1:0-9249 GCA_044338365.1 Polynucleobacter sp.
TCGTTGCTCAAGATGAGATGAAGCTGGCAATTGCCCTCTCTACCATTGAGCCCAGTATTGGTGGTGTATTGATCTTTGGTGACCGCGGCACTGGTAAGTCAACCACGATTCGTTCATTGGCAGCACTTTTACCACCGATGAAAGTGGTTACGGGTTGCCCCTATCACTGTGATCCCAGCGCTCCGACTCTATGCTTTGCCTGTGAGGCACGTAAGGCTGCCGGCGATAAATTAAAGACCGATTTGGTGCCCGTTCCTGTAGTGGATATGCCGCTGGGCGCGACGGAAGATCGGGTTGTAGGCGCGCTTGATATTGAAAAAGCCCTTTCCCAAGGCATTAAAGTATTCGAACCCGGTTTACTGGCCAAGGCCAATCGCGGCTATTTGTACATTGATGAAGTGAATTTATTGGAAGACCACTTAGTTGATTTACTGATTGATGTATCCGCTTCTGGAGAAAACGTGGTTGAGCGTGAGGGTTTAAGTGTTCGTCATCCTGCACGCTTTGTGTTAATTGGCAGTGGCAACCCAGAAGAGGGTGAGTTACGCCCGCAAATGCTCGATCGATTTGGTTTATCGGTTGAAGTTAGAACCCCACAAGACCTAGCGCAGCGCATCGACATCATTAAGCGCCGCGATGCATTTGAGCGTGACCCGGTTGGCTTTTTAGCCGAATACGAGGACAGCGAAGCCGAGTTTAAAGAGAAAATCCTCAGCTCCCGTAAGCGCTTGGCGAAGGTCACCGTTGGCGATGATGTGCTGACGCTTGCAACCAAGCTGTGCGCTCAGCTGGGAACCGATGGACTGCGAGGTGAACTAACCTTAATGCGCGGTATGCGCGCGCTTGCTGCTTTTGATGGTGCACGCAAAGCAACGGCTGAACACCTAAAGCGATTAGCGCCACTGGCACTGCGCCACCGTTTGCGACGCAATCCATTGGATGACAGCAGTTCTACAACGCGAGTCGAGCGCGTATTGGCCGATTTTTTCTAAAGCGCCATGACCACACAACGCGGTCAATCAGCTTGGTTTGATGCACAGACGACTGCAGCATTATTGGCAATTGATCCGCATGGCTTAGGTGGCATTTGCGTTAAGAGTCAGTTTGGCCCTATTCGGGATGCATGGTTTGCATTTCTAGAAACGCAGATTGCCTCAGGCGCGCATTTCCAAAAAATCCCCCTACAGATACAAGATGAGCAATTACTCGGCGGACTGGATCTAGAGGCAACTCTGCAGTACGGTAAGCCGGTTTACAGCACGGGATTATTAGCAAAAAGCCACGGTGGTTTTATTGTGCTCCCCATGGCTGAACGCATATCACCGCATACGATTGCGCACATCCTGCAAGTAGTTGATCGTGGCGAAGTGCGGCATCCACAGAATACGGCTGAATTCACCCCCTGTGCGTTTGGCATGATTGCACTTGATGAGGGTATAGCGCCAGATGAATCAATGCACCCACGCTTGGCAGAACACATGGCATTTGAAGTACGCCTTGATCAGCTTGGTTTGAATGACTGTACTGATTCGCTTGAAATCACTCCAATAGTTATCGCGGAAGCAAAAAAGAGACTGCCTGAGATTGAATGCGACGCTAGCTTTATTGAATCCTTATTGCAATCGGCCGCAGCATTTGGGGTTGATTCCATCCGGGCCGGTCTTTTTGCAGTCCGAGCTGCAAAAGCCTTGGCAGCATTACGAAACCAAGACGCTGTTACGGAAGATGAGGTAGTCGATGCGGCGCGTTTGGTATTAAGCCACCGCGCTACCCGCATGCCCAGTAGCCGAGAAGAGCAGGGGCCTGATGAGTCTCTTGACGACACGGATTCAGCTGATGATGCAGAGCCACCCAATGAAGAGCAAAGTAAATCAGAGCAAGATCCGCAAGAGCAGGATGACCGTAATCAAAACGGTGATAGCGATACGGATGCAAATGAGCCTAAAGAAAACATGGAACAGCCTAGTAGGGATGATTTGGAAGAGCTGCTGATTGAAGCCATCAAGGCCGGCATTCCGTCAAATGCATTAGCCCAGCTGAATACTGAATTGGGGCGCGCGAACAGCAAACAAGGTTCTAAAGGCCAATTTGGCCAATTGCAAAAGAATGCGAATTCAGGGCGCCCAGCAGAATCTTGGCGTGGATTACCCAAGGGTGGCAAGCGCTTGGATTTACTGAAAACCATTCGTGCTGCCGTTCCTTGGCAAACCATGCGCCAAGCAGAGTCCAAGACAAAACTGCCTGCTGTGAACAGGCAACGCAGTCGCATACAGATCCGTGCAGATGATTTGCACGTTAAACGCTATCAGCAGCGTCAAGGCGTGGTGACTATTTTTCTGGTCGATGCATCGGGGTCTTCTGCGACTCAGCGCTTGGCTGAGGCTAAAGGTGCGGTGGAGCAATTGCTTGCGGATTGCTATATTCGGCGCGATGAGGTTGCAATGATTGCCTTGCGTGGCCGTACCGCAGACGTAGTGTTGCCGCCGACGCGATCCTTAGTGCGTGCCAAGCGCAATTTAGCCGCCTTACCTGGCGGCGGTGGAACGCCATTGGCAACCGGTTTTGCTGCGGTGAATGCGATGGCTTTATCGATCCGCCGTAAAGGCATCACGCCCTTGATTGTGGTGATGACCGATGGCATAGCCAATGTCACATTAGAAGGGGTTGGAGGCCGCGAGCGTGCGCACCAAGATGCTTTGCATACCGCACGGCAGTTACGTGCAGCGGGGCATGCCATCTTATTTATTGATACCGCTAGTGCACCGCAAGTATTAGCAGAGGCGCTTGCTAAGGAAATGGCTGCGCAGTATTTGCCGCTGCCTTATATCAATTCGGGTAAAGCCATTTCACAACGCGCTGCCTATTTAGCACGGCAGTAATGTGCGGCAATATTGCCGCGCTCACCGCATATTTTTCTTATTCTTGGAGGATAGTTTTTTCAAGGTTTTATTGCCTTTGATGAAGGCATACATAAAGAGACCCAAGCCAGCCAAAATAATAATTCCAGCAATCGCATAGAGTGTTATCGAGTTCATGGCGTTTCTTTTTCGTTAGTCAGTTGATTAATGACGGCCTTACTGCGCCAAATCGAGTGCAGATTCAATAATGGCTAAAGCCGTATCCGGATTTGCCTCGTGAAACAAATGGCCACCGTCTTTTTGTATCACGGTAGACCGTGGAAAGTAGCGATGGATTACAGCAAGCAATTCCTCTTTTCGTACCCAACTATCCTGATTGGCTACCAGGAATGTTAACTCTGAAGTGATTTCATTCGCATGCGCCAGCAAGTTAGGAATATCGGTTGCTGCCATGAAATTAAGAGAGCCATTGATGTGATTTTTTTGTTTGAACAGCAATTTGTAGCGCTCACGCTGAATGCTATTCAATTTGGAGTTGGTGGAGTCCAGCAACTTATCGATCATCGAGGTAAACGGCAATAAATCGGCAATCAGCGATGAAACAAAAGACGAGGTTGCAATTGGATTAATTAGCGGCGCTAAAAAGGAGTGGTAGAAGCTTGGTAGGCTCACCAGGGATGGATTGAGACCAAGGATGCGTTTGGGTGCTGGGTAGAGGAGGCTGTATTGCAGGCCGAGGGTAGCACCGGCGGAGTGACCAACAATGCTGTCGATTTGCTCCACTCCTAATGCACGCAATAATTCCGCTAACTTGTGCGTGATCAGGGTTAAAGAGAGCTGTTCGGATTGGTGACTGATCGTAAAACCATGTCCCGGCAGGTCAGGCGCGATCACCCAGTGCGATTTAGCCAGCACAGGCAGTAATTCTGCCCAAGAGTGGGCTGAGGAGCCGGTACCGTGGAGCAATAAGGCAATTGGCTTTGCTGCTCCCTCTGGGGTCAGGCGAGAGCCAGCCATTTGCACGTGCCATTCCATCTGGCCAGTAGAAACCGAGCTGCTGAGCTCACGCAGAGGCCAGTTTTGCGGAATGCGGTCGATGGAGGGCTGCGTCATGACCCTAGTTTGACCTGAAATAGGGAAAATTGCCTAATTTTTAGGCAATTTTGGCAAAATACGGGTAATTTAGGTCCGTTCATGACGGCTTTAAGGGTTTCATAGGTTGACAGTAAGGATAAGAGTGTCTATATTTTTTTACATATTAGCAAGTAATTAAATATTTACACCACAAATCGTCCTCGCATTTTGACGATTCACCCTCGGGAGTGTGCCTTATGTCACCAATGAAGCATATCAATCGCGCATTAGAGGCCGCATTGACGCGGCATGAATCCGATACTGGCCCCAAGTTATTGAGCGCAGCAATGCGCCATGCTGTATTTCCAGGGGGCGCACGCATTCGCCCGCAACTGACCTTGGCGGTTGCACATGCCTGCGGTGATGATGATCCTGCACTGTCGATGGCAGCTGCGATTGCAATTGAGTTGCTCCATTGCGCATCGTTGGTTCACGATGATTTACCGTGTTTTGATAATGCCGAGTTGCGCCGGGGTGTGCCATCGGTCCATCGCCAATATGGCGAACGCTTAGCAGTGCTATCAGGTGATGCCTTAATCGTGATGGCATATCAAGTGGTTGCATTGGCAGCACGTCACTCTCCAAATCGCATTGCGTCGTTAATTAAAACCATCTCAGCCGGCGTTGGAGCGCCACACGGAATTATTGCAGGACAAGCCTGGGAATGCGAACCACAAGCCATCCTCGGCGACTATCAACGCGCAAAAACAGGAGCATTGTTTGCCGCAGCAACAGCGTGTGGCGCGCAAGCAGCCGGCTCCGATGCCGATACATGGCGCGCACTAGGCGAGTGGCTTGGTGAGGCATACCAAGTGGCCGATGACATTCGCGATGTCTTGGGTGATACGCAAATGTTAGGTAAGCCTGCTGGGCAAGATGAGGAACATAATCGACCCAGTTCCGCACGTGAACTTGGACTCAGTGGCGCAGTTCAATACTTTGATGAACTCGTTTCTAAAGCGATTGCCTCGATACCCAATTGCAAAGGCGATGCGGCATTAAAGATGCTGGTTGCTCATGAGGCTGAGCGCCTGTTGCCAGCAGCGTGGTTTGAAAAAGATGCACGCTTGATTACGGCTGGTATTAGTCGTATGGCTGCATAAGGGCGCCTAAGGCACACATGCCCTCTGTTGCAAACGAAACAGTTGCATCGCAAACGCAATTGCCATTGAAGCCAGAGTATGGCTTGTGGGATCGCGTGTTAATACTGCGCGATCAGTTGATTGCAACAAAACGCTTTCAACGCCTTGCTGCAAGCCTTCCGATTTTTCGTTCCATCTCGCGCTCCCGCGCCAGTAATTTATTTGACGTGATGTCTGGATTTGTGTATTCACAAATCCTGTTGGCGTGTGTACGACTCAATGTATTTAATCTTTTAAAAAATGGCCCGCTGAATCTCGAGGAGCTGAGTCGCTTAACGCATTTTCCGATCAAGGGATTGCAAACATTAGTCGATGCGGCAGTGGCAATTCGCTTGCTAGAGCGACGCTCTGAAGAGCGTTATGGTTTAGGTGCGCTCGGCTCTCCTTTGGTTGGTAACGATGCCATCGCAGCGATGGTGGAGCACCACACTGCTTTCTATGCCGACATGCGCGATCCGCTCGCTCTCTTATCCGGCTCCATGGGTGAGCGCAACTTAGGAAAGTATTGGCCTTACGTTTCTGATAAGGACGAAGATCAGGCCTCACTCAAAAATCAAGAGAGCGTGGCTGAGTACTCCGCGCTGATGTCGGCATCCTTACCCTTGGTTGCCGATGAGATCGTAGATGCCTACAACTTCAGTAAGCATCAGTGCATGCTCGATGTCGGCGGAGGTCAAGGAACATTTTTAAAGTGCGTGCATGAGGGTAGTCCACAGCTTAAAAAAATGCTGTTTGATCTGCCGGGAGTGGCGCAATTAGCGGCGCAGCAGTTGGCATCCAACCCAGCAACACGTGAAATTCAGACCCACGGCGGTAATTTTTTTACCGACGCACTACCTAATGGCGCCGATTTAATTACGCTCGTGCGCGTGATTTTTGACCACGATGATGAGCGCGTTTTGACCTTGCTTGCCTCTATATATGCGGCTCTGCCTAGTGGCGGTACCTTATTGATCGCAGAGCCCATGGCGGATGCGCCAGACGCTGAGGCGATGGGCCACGCCTATTTCGGCTTTTATTTGTTAGCCATGGGCCGAGGAAGACCAAGAACAATCAACGAAATCAGTAACTTAATGAAAAAAGTAGGGTTTAAATCAGTTCAAACCGTGGCAACCAAGATGCCAATTAATACGCAAATCGTGCTGGCTAGACGGTAATTTAAGGGTAAATACTGATGTTAGAACAAGAAATTGTGTATAAATTAGTTTACATATAGATAGGTAAACACAATATTACATATGAGCACCATCCATTCCACAGCAGTTGTCATTGAGTCTCCGAAAGAGCTCAAACTCAGCAGGCTTGTGCTCGATGAGCCTAAGCCAGAGGATGTTGTGGTTGAAATCGAATGGAGCGGCATTAGCACCGGTACTGAAAAGTTACTTTGGAACGGAACGATGCCCCACTTTCCAGGAATGGGTTATCCCCTCGTGCCTGGATATGAGTCTGTTGGAAGGGTAATCGAAGCAGGCCCCAAAGCCACCATTTCAGTCGGGCAGCGCGTATTTGTGCCAGGGGCAAAATGCTTTGGCGATGTCAAAGGATTATTTGGTGGCGCTGCATCCCATGTAGTTGTTCCATCCGTACGCGTTACACCTCTGTCAGAGCAAATTGGTAGAGAAGGCGTACTGCTTGCACTCGCTGCTACGGCGTATCACGTGACACAGGGCAATGTACATAAGCAACCTGACTTAATTATTGGACACGGCGTAGTGGGACGTTTAATTGCTCGCATTGCTGTCATGCTCGGGCATCAGCCAGTCGTGTGGGAAGTCAATGCAGATCGGATGAGTGGCGCCAAGGGATATCAAGTGATTCATCCCGATAGCGATGCTAAAAAAGACTATGCACGCATTTGTGATGCTAGTGGCCAAGCGCAGGTCTTAAACCAATTAATTTCTCGGCTCAAGCATGGCGGTGAAATTATTCTCGCCGGCTTCTATGACAACGACATCGCCTTTCAATTTGCGCCAGCATTTATGCGGGAAGCGAAATTACGAATTGCATCGCAATGGGATCCAAGTGATTTAAGTGCCGTAAAGAATTGCATTGATGCAGGTCTTCTCAGTCTCGATGACTTGATTACACACAGCAGCTCATTGACAAAAATAGATGATGTTTACCGTACAGCGTTTGAAGATGCGCGCTGCTTAAAAATGATTGTTGATTGGAGAAGTGCAAAATGAATGCCCCAGTAAACCCAAAAGAAATCACCATTCAGTTTACGAACTTAAAGAAAGAAGCAGCGGTGGAGCCAGATCCAGTTCACACCGGTGAAGTCACCAAGAAAACCCAGATTATTGCAATTTACGGTAAAGGTGGAATCGGTAAAAGTTTTACCTTAGCTAATTTGTCGTACATGATGGCGCAGCAAGGTAAAAAAGTATTGCTGATTGGTTGCGACCCTAAGAGCGATACCACCTCTTTACTCTTTGGCGGTAAAGCCTGCCCAACCATTATCGAAACCTCATCCAAGAAAAAATTAGCCGGCGAAGAAGTCAAAATTGGCGATGTTTGCTTTAAGCGCGATGGTGTTTTTGCAATGGAGTTAGGCGGACCTGAAGTCGGCCGTGGTTGTGGTGGACGCGGAATCATCCATGGTTTTGAAACCCTCGAAAAGCTGGGCTTTCATGATTGGGGTTTTGATTACGTCTTGCTCGACTTTTTGGGCGATGTGGTCTGCGGTGGATTCGGTTTACCAATCGCTCGCGATATGTGTCAGAAAGTAATTGTGGTTGCAAGTAATGATTTGCAGTCACTCTACGTTGCCAATAATGTCTGCTCAGCGGTGGAGTATTTCCGCAAGCTAGGCGGTAATGTCGGCGTAGCAGGCATGGTGATTAATAAAGACGATGGTACCGGCGAGGCAAAAGCCTTTGCAGAAAAAGTAGGCATCCCCGTTCTGTCCGCAATCCCTGCCAATGAAGACATTCGCCGCAAGAGCGCCAGTTACGAAATTATCGGCAAGCCTGATAGCCAGTGGGCATCGGTCTTTGAAGAGCTGGCCTTAAATGTGGCAGAAGCGCCACCTGTGCGGCCTAAGCCCATGACTTCGGATGACTTGCTTGGCTTGTTTTCTGCAGACCAAGTCGGACGCAATGTAGTCCTCGAGCCTGCCACTATTTTCGATATGGTTGGCAAGGATGAAGTCATTAAGCCAACCCTTGAAGTGATCTACGACAAAGTCTAAAGATCAATACCATGAGCCAATCCAAAATAATTCCAATTCAGAGCGAGGCAATGACCCAAGATGGGCTTGGTTGCCATTCTGGCTCAGAAAAATTATTGGCTGCTGCTAAGGCATCGAACAAAAGTGAGATCCTAGGGCAGTATGCAAAAGATTATCCAAAGGGCCCACATGATCAGCCACAAAGTATGTGCCCCGCATTTGGATCATTGCGAGTGGGCCTGCGTATGCGCCGGACAGCAACCATTCTTTCGGGATCGGCATGCTGCGTCTATGGTTTAACGTTTACTTCCCATTTTTATGGCGCACGCCGCAGTGTGGGTTATGTGCCGTTTAATTCGGAGAGCTTGGTAACAGGCAAGCTGTTTGAAGACATTCGTGATGCGGTTTACAAAGAAGCCAATCCAGAACTGTATGACGCGATTGTGATTATTAATCTCTGCGTGCCAACCGCTAGCGGAGTACCTTTGCAGCTTCTGCCAAAAGAAATTAATGGTGTACGTATCATTGGAATTGATGTACCTGGATTTGGCGTGCCAACCCATGCAGAAGCAAAAGACGTTTTAGCCAGTGCCATGTTGCGTTACGCACGGGGCGAGGCAGAGTCGGGCCCTGTATCGGCACCACGCAACGGAATATCGGACAAGCCAACCATCACCTTGTTGGGTGAAATGTTCCCAGTCGATCCGGTTGGGATTGGCATGATGCTCGAGCCAATGGGCTTAGCAGTAGGACCAGTTGTGCCAACCCGTGAATGGCGCGAACTCTATCAAGCATTGGACTCAAAAGTAGTGGCTGCGATCCATCCTTTTTATACGGCTAGTATTCGCGAGTTTGAAGCTGCCGGCAGAAAAATTGTGGGCTCAGCGCCAATTGGCTATGAAGGCACAGCAGCCTGGCTTGATTCGATTGGTGAGGCCTGCGGCAT
>JBIILR010000170.1:0-2731 GCA_044338365.1 Polynucleobacter sp.
AGCATGTATTCAGCCAGACCACTCCACAGGGCCATGATGACTGCGCCCGAACGGTAGTCTTGATGGACACAAGAACGACCCACTTCAACCATCTTGGGGCGTAAATGCTGTAAACGGGAAAGATCAAATTCGGAATCCGAATAGAGCTTACCGATTTCTTGCGCCTTGTGGGGCGGTAAAACACGATAAGTACCAACTACCCGCAAGGTATCTTGATCGCGAATGATCAGGTGGTCACAATAGGCATCAAATTCATCCACATCCAAGCCTTCAGCGTGGCTTACTAAATTGGCGCCCATTTCTTCTGCGAATACCTTAAAGCGTAAGCGCTGCGCCTCTTCAATTTCACCGGCATCTTTAGCCCACGATATCTGCAGTGCAGGGCGCTTTGATTTGATAAGGGGACGGGCTACTTCAGGAACCGATTGCAATTCAGCTCGGGTACGCTGGGCAAAGGCCTTACCAAATAAACGCTTTGCCATTTTTTTGGAAAGCAATTTCTTGATTGGGTTCAGTTTTTTCTTGCGCTCTACGGTCGTGCTTTTAAAGAACACATCGAATGGAGCGAATGGATTGGGCATGTCTGACATAGAAGACCTTATAAAGTAAACCTAACTGTAAATAGCATTTATGACAGTTTCATGAATAAAGGAAGGCATACGCAGACCCATAAAATGAAGGAAATCAGCAGGGCCAGCATCACGGCCGCAGACCCAAAATCCTTGGCGCGCTTGGATAAATCGTGGTGCTCAAAGGAGATGCGATCAATGGCTGCCTCCACACTCGAATTTAGCAGCTCAATCGCCATCACCAGCACAAGGGAGCAGATTAAGACGGCTTTTTCGAACAGCGATATAGGCAATACAAGGGCAATGGGGCTTAGTACGATAAACAAGCTTAGCTCTTGCCGAAATGCACTTTCTTCTTTAAACGCAAATACCAGCCCGCGCCATGAGTTTTTGGCAGCATGCCATGCACGAACCAATCCGCGATTGCCTTTGTGCGGATTTTGGTCAATGTGGTACGTATCTTTCAATTAAAAACTCGAGTTGCTTAAGCCAGGGCAGTGCGGTGCACTGTAGGGCTAGGAACGGGCTTTAAATGCCGCGCAAACTGTTCGGTCGAGGCCCGCCAGGAAAAGCGCTCAGCATGCGCTCTAGCCACTTCTCGGGGGATCTTGAGGGCAGCAAGGCAAGCGGTGCGTAAATCGTCGTTCATGGCCCCTGCTGGAGAGTCGCCCAGCACATCGATTGGCCCTGTAACAGGGTAGGCTGCCACGGGGGTGCCGCAGGCCATTGCCTCTAGCAAGACTAGGCCAAAGGTATCCGTCTTGCTCGGAAACACAAACACATCGGCTGCCGCATAGACTTTGGCTAATTCGGGCTGCTGTAAAACCCCTAAATAATTAACGTTCGGATACTGTTGCTTGATTTTCGCCATGGCGGGACCGTCACCCACCACCCATTTTGAGCCGGGTAAATCAATTTCCAAAAAGGCATTGATGTTCTTCTCAACCGCAACACGGCCAACGTACAAAAAGATCGGGTGCGCTGAATTGAGGACCTTAGATTCTTGCATCTGAAATACCTCGGTATCCACGCCGCGTGACCAGAGCACCACATTCGTAAAGCCAAATTTTTCCAGATCGTTTTTCACCACAATGGTCGGTGCCATGACGGCCATCGATGGTCCATGAAACCAGCGCAAGAAAGCATATGTCCAGGAAATGGGGATACCAGTCCGTGCATGAACGTACTCAGGAAAGCGGGTATGGTAAGCAGTAGAGAAGGGCAGGCGATTGCGCACGGCGTATGCTCTGGCGGATAAGCCCAGGGGACCCTCGGTGGCAATGTGAATGGCATCGGGCTCAAAATCCTTGATTTTGCGGGCTACGCCCTTTCCCGGAAATAGTGAGAGTGAGATATCTGGATACGTAGGGCAGGGAATGGTTTTGAACTGATTGGGCGTGATCATCTCGATCTCATGGCCCATTAAGCGCAGTTCATGGCAGGTTTGCTTTAAGGTGCGAACAACCCCATTGACTTGGGGTTCCCATGCGTCCGTTACGATCATTATCTTCATGCTAAGGCCTCTTCACGTGATTTACTAATAGCGACTTCCATATGGAGCTCTTCTGTGTTGGCAATGCTTGGGGTAGGATCGCCCAGAATGGTATTCCAAAACACCAGTTTGAGCTCACCCTCAGTGGTTTCAACCAGGGCGCTCAGGCTTTCAACCCAGTCGCCATCGTTGCAATAAATTAGCCCATCGATTTCCCGAATTTCGGCTTTGTGAATATGCCCACAAACAACGCCATCGCAATTGCGCATGCGGGCTTCGCGCGCCATGATGTGCTCGAAATCGGCAATGTAGCTCACGGCATTCTTGACTTGGTGCTTTAGGTATTGTGATAGTGACCAGTACTGCAGGCCCATTTTGATTCGAATCAAATTAAAGTAGCGATTCATGTACAAAATGAGGGAATATAAGGTGTCGCCTACATAGGCGAGCCATTTGGCGTACTGCATCACGCCATCGAATAGGTCGCCATGGGTCACCCAGAGCTTTTTGCCATCCTTGGTGGTGTGAATAATCTCTTCGACGACTTGAATATCACCAAAGGACGTGCCGATGTATTGGCGGGCGCTTTCATCGTGATTACCTGGAATGAAGTACACGCTAGCGCCTTTACGGGCTTTGCGCAGTAATTTTTGGACCACGTCATTGTGTG
>JBIILR010000058.1:0-9172 GCA_044338365.1 Polynucleobacter sp.
CGTGTTTCTGGGTCCCGTCCAATGTTACCCACGATGATGACTTTATTTACCGATGCCATGATGTCTCCCGAAGAAAATGTATGTGAAAAAAATGTAAATCAATGCACTAGTGTTAATGAGGCTTGTAAAGCTGGTAAGTAGTCAACTTGTCTGTTTATGCGGCTGGAGTTTCCTGGGCATGCTTTTTTGCCGGTAACTCGCGCATCGACCATGCAATTATAAGCCAGGCAAAAATGAGCGCCATACCCAGCATAAACACCGATAACTCGCCAAAGTATTGGGTTACCAAACCACCAATGGCAGCACCAAAAAAGAGCCCCAAGGACTGGGTGGTGTTGTAAATACCGAGCGCCGTACCCTTGGAATCTTGCGCCCAACGCGATACCAATGAGGGCTGCAATGCCTCAAGTAAATTAAATCCGACAAAGTAAATCAACAAAGCTGCTGAAATGAGCAAAATGGTGGTGGCTTCAATAAAGACGACTTGCGAAATGAATAAGAGGCCAATAGCTACCAATAACGCAACACGGAGGCGCTGCTTCTTTTCACCCAATACCAAAATAGGCGCCATTAATGCAAAGGAGATCAGCAATACCGGGAGGTAGATTTCCCAATGGCGCCCGAGTGGAAAGCCCATTTGCACCAATAGTCGAGGTACGACTAAAAACATGGCGACCTGCGTTGCGTTCAGCACAAACACACCAATGTTTAAACGCATCAATTCCGGGCGGCGCAAAATGTCAAAAAATGGGGTGTGCTGGGGAATGGATTTTTTCTCTGGGGTCGGTACGTACCAAAGCGCAACCAGAATGGCGACAAAACCCATTGCGGCCAATAAGAGGAACATGCCGTCCAAACTCAGCCAGCGATAAATCGGGGCAGCCAAGACCAAGGAGAGCGCAAATGAAATAGCAATGCTGCCACCCACAATGGCCATGGCTATGGTTCGTGCCTTTTCGCTCACCAGGTCCGCCACCCAGGCCGAAATCGCCGCAGAAATCGCGCCGGCGCCCATTAGCCCGCGACCAATACCAATCCACAGTAAATCATCGTGACTAGCAGCAATCAGGGCGCCGAGCACAAAACAAATCAGGCCGCCCACCACAACCGGGCGTCGGCCGATCCGATCCGACAGTGCGCCCAGCGGAATATGAAAGAAGGCCTGCACAATATTGAACATGCCCAGGGATAAACCCACCAAAAAGGCACGATCGCCGCCCGGCAAGCCCTCTGCATGCAGGCTAAATACCGGCAAAAGCAAAAAAAGGCCTAGCATCCGCAGGCCAAATATGCCTGCCAAAGCCAGAGTCGAGCGGAGTTCGGAAGAATTCATGGGAAAAGGCTATATTAACAAGTTACGCCTAAAAACCATGAATAACGAAATCAAGATCCGCGGTGCCCGTACGCACAACCTCAAAAATATCAATTTAGATATTCCCAGAGAGAAATTAGTCGTCCTTACCGGCCTCTCGGGGTCTGGCAAAAGCTCGCTGGCATTCGATACCCTGTATGCCGAGGGACAACGTCGCTACGTCGAGTCGCTGTCTGCCTATGCCCGTCAATTTCTACAACTGATGGAAAAGCCGGATGTGGACGTCATCGAAGGCTTATCGCCTGCCATCTCAATTGAACAAAAAGCAACGAGCCATAACCCCCGCTCTACCGTAGGCACGGTTACAGAGATCCATGACTATTTGCGACTCTTGTTTGCCAGAGCCGGCACACCGCATTGCCCAGAACACAATCTGGCACTAGCAGCCCAGAGTGTTTCGCAAATGGTAGATACCGTAATGGCACTCCCGCCTGAAACCAAGCTCATGATTTTGGCGCCGGTTGTCAGCGAGCGTAAGGGCGAGTTTGTTGACCTCTTTCAGGATCTACAGGCCCAAGGCTTTGTGCGCTTTCGGGTACGCTCGGGCGGTGGCACCACCAACACAGCAAAAGCCGAGATCTTTGAAGTGGATCAGCTACCCAAGCTGAAAAAAACCGATAAGCATTCGATTGAAGTGGTGGTCGATCGTATTAAGGTACGTCCCGATATTCAGCAGCGCTTAGCCGAGTCCTTTGAAACCGCACTGCGCTTAGCCGATGGCAAAGCCATGATTGTCGACATGGATACCGGTGTTGATACGATTTTCTCCAGTAAATTTGCTTGCCCGATTTGCTCTTACTCGCTGCAAGAGCTTGAGCCACGGCTATTCTCATTTAATAATCCGATGGGCGCATGCCCTTCGTGCGATGGCTTAGGTCACATCTCCTTTTTTGATCCGAAACGGATTGTGGCCCACCCCGATTTATCGCTGGCCTCAGGCGCAATTAAAGGCTGGGACCGTCGCAATCAGTTTTATTTCAAGCTCCTACAGACCTTAGCAAAGCATGCTGGTTTTGATATTGAGAAACCGTTTGAGAACCTGCCAAAAAAAGCACAAGACCTCGTACTAATGGGATCAGGTGATACCAATATTGCCTTTGAGTATTTGAATGAGCGCGGCAAATTGAGCGTGCGGCAACATCCCTTTGAAGGCATTGTGGCCAACTTTGAACGCCGTTACCGCGAAACCGAATCGATGGCAGTTCGTGAGGAGTTATCGCGCTATCAAAATGTTCGTTCTTGCCCTGATTGCAATGGCACACGTTTGCGCCGTGAAGCGCGCTTTGTCAAAGTAGGTGATGGCAAGCAGTCACGCGGTATTTTTGAAATCAGCGCACTGCCCCTCAAAGAAGCCAAAGAGTATTTCGAGGCACTCGAACTCAAAGGCGCAAAACGGGAAATCGCTGACAAAATTGTTAAGGAGATTAGTTCCCGCTTAACCTTCTTAAACGATGTTGGTCTCGATTACCTCTCACTCGAACGCAGTGCGGACACGCTGTCGGGTGGAGAAGCGCAACGCATTCGCCTGGCATCCCAAATTGGCTCGGGTTTAACGGGTGTGATGTATGTACTGGATGAGCCTTCGATTGGCTTACACCAGCGCGACAACGACCGCTTAATTCGTACCCTCAAACACCTGCGTGATTTAGGCAACAGTGTGCTCGTGGTTGAGCATGACGAAGACATGATTCGATCCTCCGACTACGTGATTGATATTGGTCCGGGGGCAGGCGTCCATGGCGGCCGAGTGGTGGCTCAAGGAACCCCTGCCGAAGTGGAAGCTAATCCCAACTCCCTCACGGGCGCCTATTTGGCTGGACGTGAGCGTATCGCAGTACCTGAAAAACGCATACCTGCTGGTGATCGCTTTTTAAAAATCATAGGCGCCACGGGCAATAATTTGCAATCCGTAAATGCCGAAATTCCCGTGGGACTTCTAACCTGCGTCACAGGCGTATCGGGTTCTGGTAAATCAACCCTCATCAATGACACCTTGCATCATGCGGTTGCACACCACATCTACAAGTCGAATGCGGAGCCGGCTGCCCATAAAGCGATTGAAGGCCTTGAGCATTTTGATAAGGTGATTAGCGTTGATCAATCGCCGATTGGTCGAACACCGCGCTCCAATCCTGCAACCTACACCGGCCTCTTTACACCCATTCGTGAACTTTTTGCAGGCGTGCCCGCATCGCGCGAGCGCGGCTATGAGGCCGGACGCTTCTCGTTTAACGTCAAAGGTGGACGCTGTGAAACGTGCGAGGGTGATGGTGTCCTTAAGGTAGAAATGCACTTTTTGCCGGACGTATATGTCCCTTGTGATGTTTGCAACAGTAAGCGCTATAACCGTGAAACCCTGGACATCCGCTACAAAGGGAAGAATATTCATGAAGTTTTGGCAATGACGATTGAGCAAGCCCATGAATTTTTTGAAGCAGTGCCCGTAGTCAAGCGCAAACTTAAAACCTTGCTGGATGTCGGGTTGGGATACGTCAAGCTGGGTCAAAGTGCGACGACATTATCGGGTGGTGAGGCCCAGCGTGTGAAGTTATCGCTTGAGCTCTCTAAGCGCGATACCGGCAGAACCCTCTACATTTTGGATGAGCCCACGACGGGACTGCACTTTCATGATATTCAATTGCTGTTGACCGTGATTCACACCCTCAAAAAACAAGGCAATACGATTGTGATCATTGAACACAACTTGGATGTGATTAAAACCGCAGACTGGATTATTGATTTAGGCCCGAAAGGTGGCGCTGGCGGTGGCTTGATTATTGCCACCGGCACGCCTGAGGACGTGGCCAAGAATCCAAACAGCTTCACTGGTCACTACCTAGCCCCGCTGCTAAAAACAAGGCCCGCTAAAGTCAAGGCAAATAAAGTGGCAGCTTAGTACGGCAGTGAATCAGAGTAGTTTTGTTTCAGCGATGTCCGTTGATTCGGTACTACCCGATAACACCAGAATGTCATTTTCAACTAGCCGCAAATCTGGACTGAGGGAGAGCTTCACGTAGTCTTCACCGCCGACTTTGCGTCGTACCGCCTGAACAGCTACACCTTCCATCTCTAAATCCATCTCTTGCAGGGTTTGGCCAATTGCTTGCGCTCCAGGGATAAGTGTTACGGTGTGCAGTCTCCATGATTCATTGACATCGAAATCATCCCCCTCAGACCCCCGAAAATAGCCACGTAGCAAGCCATACCGCGCCTCACGGGCTTCGGCTAGACGACGCACTACTTTACGCATGGGTATGCCCATAATCAACAGTACATGGGATGCCAACATCAAACTGCCTTCAATGAGCTCAGGGATTACTTCAGTTGCACCAGCAGCCTCGAGTTTTTTTAAATCCGCATCGTCTTTGGTGCGAACTAATATCGTCATGCCAGGGCGTAAGCGCTCAATCTGATACAAGACTTTGAGGCTAGCAGCCGTATCCGCAAAAGTCACTACAACCGCTTTGGCTCGGGATATTCCTGCAGAGACTAGATAGTTTTCTCGACTCGAGTCGCCGTACACTACTTGGTCTCCCGCCATACTTGCCTCGGCAACGCGATCTGGGTCTAGGTCCAAGGCAATGTAAGGAATTTTTTCTTGATCAAGCATGCGCGCAAGGCTTTGCCCTGCTCGACCAAAACCGCAAATAATGATGTGGTTTTCATAGCGTACCGTTTTTGCTGCTACGCGCGTTAATGCCAAGGACTGCAGTAACCATTCACTGCTGGCAAACCGCAATGCAATCCGGTCGCTGTATTGAATTAAGAAGGGCGCCCCAAACATCGATATCAACATCGCCGCGAGCAGTGCTTGGCTTAACGCCGGGTCAATCAATCGCAAGCCATCAATTTGATTCAAGAGTACAAAACCGAATTCACCCGCTTGGCATAAATACAAACCGCTTCGAATCGCTACGCCTGCACTGGCCCCAAAGGCCCTTGCTAAAGCAGCAATCATGGCGAACTTGATGATGACGATCGCCGCCAATAAGGCAAGCACTAAAACCCATTGCTCCAGAATCACATGCAGATCCAACAGCATGCCTACCGTGATGAAGAACAATCCCAGAAGCACATCACGAAAGGGTTTGATGTCCTCTTCCACTTGATGCCGAAAGGGGGTTTCTGAAATCAGCATGCCGGCCAAAAAAGCCCCTAAGGCCAGCGATAAACCCAAATGCTCCGTAATGGCAGAAAAGCCCAATACGATCAATAGCAAATTGAGCATGAATAATTCTTGGGAGCGAAATTGCGCAACCAATCTGAACCAGCGACTCATAATTCTTCGGCCAACAAAAAAGATCATAAATAAGGCAATGGAAATTTTGATCAGTGCAATACCTAAAGCAAAAAAGAGGTCGGATGGATCTTGACTAAGGGCGGGAAGCAAAATTAATAAAAAGACCACTGCCAGATCCTGAAACAACAGTACGCCGATAACGTTTCGGCCATACTCTGTTTCGAGCTCACTCCGGTCTGCAAGCAGTTTCGTCACAATGGCAGTGGAGGACATGGCTAAGGCGCCACCCAAAGCGAGGGCAGCCTGCCAGCTCATGGGGTAGAACCAATTCAGTAAAAAACTGATGAGGATGGTTAAAGCCATGGTCAAGAGCACTTGGCTCGCGCCCAAACCAAATACGATGGAGCGCATTGCCCGCAGCTTTTGGAGGTTAAATTCCAGGCCGATGGAGAACATCAAAAAAACCACCCCAAACTCGGCCAAATAGCGCACGGTTTCCGAGTCGCTGGCAATTCCAAAGGCCTTTGGCCCAATTAAGACGCCAATGGCTAAATAGCCCAAAATTGGCGGCAAACCAAAATAGCGGAAAATAAGGACTCCGGCAACACCGGAAGCCAGCAAAATGAGGGTTAATTGAAGGACTGTCGGCATATACTCATTCCATGATAGCGAAGACGCAAGACCAAATCCTAAAGCTCGCGCGCGATACCCTCACCATTGAGGCGGATGCGCTAATTACGATGCGCAATCGCCTTGAAGGCGCTGGCGCGGATGCCTTTACATTAGCCATTCATTTGTTAGGGCAATGCAGTGGCCGTATTGTGGTCTCGGGTATCGGTAAGTCAGGGCATATTGCACGCAAAATTGCGGCCACCTTTGCCTCCACTGGATCCCCCGCTTTTTTTGTTCACCCTGCCGAGGCGAGTCATGGCGATTTGGGTATGGTGACGCGCGACGATGTTTTTGTCGCCCTGTCCAATTCGGGCGAAACCGCTGAGTTGCTGACAATCATCCCGATCATCAAGCGTACCGGCGCCAAACTCATTGCTCTAACTGGCAAGCCCGAGTCCTCGCTAGCGAAATTGGCAGACGCTCATCTTGATACCGGTGTTGAAAAAGAGGCATGCCCCCTTAATTTAGCGCCGACCAGCAGCACAACAGCCGCTCTTGCAATGGGCGATGCACTGGCAGTGGCCTTACTCGATGCCCGCGGCTTTCAGGCGGAGGACTTTATTCGCTCTCACCCTGGAGGGCGTCTTGGGCGCAAGCAGCTGATGTATGTCAGCGATGTGATGCGTGCACTAGCGCAAACCCCAGCCATCTCAATTGATGCAAACTTGCCAGCGGCCCTACTGGAAATGACGGCCAAGAAAATGGGGATGGTTGTTATGCTTGCTGCGGACTCCACCGTCGCCGGTATTTTTACCGACGGAGATCTACGACGCTTACTTGAAAAATCAACCGACCTCACTGGGGTCAGCCTAAAAGATGCGATTACCAGCAAGCCTCGTACCATTCCACCTGAGCTGCTAGCAGAAGAAGCCATTGAGATGATGGAAAAATACCGCATCAACCATTTGGTTGTAACCGATCCACGCGGCCAGTTATTAGGGGCCCTCAATCTGCACGACTTGTTCGCTGCCAAAGTCCTTTAAGAAATCTTCTGTATGCCGATTGCATTTAATCCACACCAAACAAACCCATCAGTGCAATTTCCACAGGCATGGGAACGCGCAGCCCAAGTCAAGCTACTGGTTTTGGATGTGGATGGTGTGCTCACCAATGGCCAGGTATTTTTTGGACAAGATGGCAAGGAATTGATAAAGGCGTTTGATATTCAGGATGGGCTTGGCATTAAGTTGTTACAGCAATGCGGTATCGAAACCGCTGTGATCACCGGCAGGAATTCGAAAATGGTACTCTCCCGCTGCGATGAGTTAGGGATTCGCCATGTGTTTATGGGGGTAGATAACAAAGCAATCGCCCTCAGTGAGTTATTAAAGCGAACCGTACTTACGGCTGCAGATTGCGCCGTCATGGGCGATGACTGGCCTGATTTGCCGATGATGAAACAGGCTGGCCTGCGCGTTTGCCCAGCCCAAGGACACGAGGCCGTGCGCGACTTTGCGCATTTCGTTACCTCCAAGGCCGGTGGCTGTGGCGCCGTTCGCGAACTATGTGATCTCATTCTCAAAGCACAAAACCACTATGAAGCACTGCTAACGCAGGCGCGCAACTAAATGCAAATCAGCATGGCCCAAGTAAAGCTGGGCACAGTTCGCGCCATTCTGCGCCTAATGCCCTTGCTTCTCATGGGCGGATTGACCTTGCTCACCTTTTGGCTGGTCCAAAAAAATACACCCTTACCCAAGGATGTAATTGAGCGTCCACGCCTGCATGAGCCTGATTACACCCTTAAAAATGGGGCGCTCTCCTACCTCAACGAACAAGGTCAAACGAAGTATCGAATTTTAGGAAAAGAGTTGATTCATTACGATGACGATGCATCGATTGATATTGTGCAACCCAGAATGCGCTCCTTCCAGCCGGATAAAGCACCGGTTACCGTGCGTGCCAAACGCGGACACATCGATGGCGATCTGAGCATTCTTGATTTGTACGACAACGTTGAAATTTACAGGCCGCCACAACGCGCAAGCGAAACTCAAAAGGCTAGCCCCTATATGTTGGCAAAGTCGAGTTACTTTCAGGTCTTGATTAACGACGATATCATCACAACGGATAAGCCGGTAGAACTCGAGCAAGGTCTGTCAATTATGCAATCCAATGAAGGTGGCGTATTTGATAATGTCCAGCAGAGCATGCAATTACTAGGCAAAGTCAAAGGACGCATCGAGCCTGCGCAGCAAGGAACGCGGTGAGAGGGATGGGGATGCGATCGACTTCTTTCCTGATGCCTTTTGTGCTACTTGGGCTCAGTTTGTTAAGCGGTCTTGCGCTGGCAGAAAAGGCAGACCAAGATAAGCCATTAATCCTCAATGCAGACTCGGTATCGATTAATGAAGTAGAGCAAAAATACAAGCTACAGGGCGATATTCTATTGATCAAGGGCAGCATTGTGGTGACCGGCGATAAGGGTGACATTCTGGTCGACCCGGAAGGCTATCAATTCATCGAAGTGAAGGGCGATGCTAAATCACTTGCCACGTTTCGGCAGCGTCGCGAAGGACTAGCGAATGAATTTATGCAAGGCTTTGGTAAAGACGTCAATTACAACGGCAAACAGGAAGTGCTGATTTTGCTTGGCGATGCCAGCATGAAACGCTTACTGAATATGCAAATGCGGGATCATTTACGCGGTGGCAAAATAGAATACCGTGAAGATACTCAGGAATACCGCGTGAGTCCGCCCGCCAATCAACCTAAAAACGCTGCGCCGTCCACTCGGGCAATTTTGGCTCCCCGTAGTAAAGTATTAATTCAATGAACACTGCATCTGTAGCCACCCCCATAACTCCAATACTGATCGCAAGTAATCTGCAAAAGCGCTATGGATCTCGAACGGTTGTTCGCGACGTTTCGATTGAAGTGAAATGCGG
>JBIILR010000059.1:0-9079 GCA_044338365.1 Polynucleobacter sp.
CAAAATCCTGGTTTTAGGCATTGCTGCCGATACCCTACTATTGCAAACCGGCAGTCTGGTCTTTGAGTCAAAAGGACTCTTACCGGCTTTATCACCCATTTGGATGTGGTCTTTGTGGGTCATTCTGGGGTGCACCCTCAATGAGTCGATGTCCTGGTTAAAGGGGCGTTTTGTCTTGGCGGCGGTCTTGGGCGCCATTACGGGTCCCTTGTCCTACTTCGCTGGGGTTAAATTGGGCGCCGCACAATGGGGTGATGAAACGCAAGCTCTTGTTTTACTTGGAATAATTTGGGCTATTGCCATGCCATTGCTCTTTTGGTGGGCAGGAAAAGTGCCTGCTAACAGACCACCTTTATCTGCCCAGTAGGCAAAAAAGTAAGCCGAAATAAACAGCGCTTGCAATAAGTACTGTTTTTATATACAGTAGATCCCAGATTGATCAAGGCAGCACAACAGCAGAAAAAAGAGGCGGGTTGTACCCCCAATTTAAGGCAAAAGACAAAAAGGCGGAGAGCAAAAGATGGCAATGGACGATAAGAAAAAATCAGCATCATCGGAATTTGATGGCATGAGCGGCGATAAGCAAAAAGCCTTAACGGCGGCATTGGCACAAATTGAAAAGCAGTTTGGCAAGGGCTCGATCATGCGCCTGGGCGATGCTGAAATTAACCAAGACATTCAGGTGGTTTCAAGCGGATCTTTAGGGCTCGACATTGCCCTTGGAGTGGGCGGTCTTGCGCGCGGTCGGGTGATTGAAATTTACGGCCCGGAGTCGTCGGGAAAAACTACCTTAACATTGCATGCGATTGCCGAAATGCAAAAGATTGGCGGCACCTGTGCGTTTATCGATGCAGAGCATGCGCTCGATGTGCAATACGCCTCGCGCCTCGGTGTGGATGTGAACAACTTACTGATTTCTCAGCCAGACACCGGTGAGCAAGCGCTTGAGATTGCAGATGCTTTAGTGCGTTCTGGCTCAATCGACT
Organism: Polynucleobacter sp.; assembly: GCA_044338365.1. Taxonomy (GTDB): domain Bacteria; phylum Pseudomonadota; class Gammaproteobacteria; order Burkholderiales; family Burkholderiaceae; genus Polynucleobacter. Next base: position 987 of record JBIILR010000059.1, read on the forward strand.
TAATCGTCATTGACTCGGTAGCAGCCTTGGTTCCCCGCGCCGAAATTGAAGGCGATATGGGCGATTCATTGCCAGGGTTACAGGCGCGCTTAATGAGCCAAGCCTTGCGCAAACTAACAGGGACAATTAAGAAAACCAACTCGATGGTGATCTTTATTAACCAAATTCGTATGAAGATTGGTGTGATGTTTGGTTCCCCTGAAACAACCACGGGTGGGAATGCATTAAAGTTCTATGCCACCATGCGTTTGGATATTCGCCGTATTGGTAGCATCAAAAAAGGCGATGAGGTGGTCGGTAACGAAACCCGTGTCAAGGTCGTTAAGAACAAGGTTTCTCCGCCATTCCGCGAAGCTATTTTTGACATCATGTACGGCGCAGGAATTTCACGTGAGGGTGAAATAATCGATATGGGCGTTGAAGCCGATATCGTTGAGAAGTCCGGTTCTTGGTATAGCTATAACGGCGACCGCATTGGTCAAGGCAAAGATAACGTGCGTGAATTTCTGAGGGAAAATCCTGAAATTGCGAAAGACATCGAAGCCAAGATTCGTGCCAAGCTGGGCGTTAAAGCAGGCGTTGCAATCACAGATGCAGTAGACGATACGGAGATTGAATCGGCTGATGCCTGATTCAGTTCGCCCTAAAAAACAAAGCCCGAGTCTAAAAGCTCGGGCTTTGCGCCTTTTATCGCAGCGTGAGCACAGTCGTGCCGAATTGGCAAAAAAGCTGGGCGATTACCTAAACCTTCAAGCCAGGGCAGAGCGTGCTAGCAATGCACAGGATCGCGATCAAGAGAGGAGCCAAACAGAGGCTCCAGCGCTATCGCACGAAATGCAAATTACCGCTGTATTGGATGACTTTGAGAAGCGTGGCTGGCTATCCGATGCTCGCTTTGCGGAGGCCTTGGTTCGACGGCGCAGTGAGCGCTATGGGGTGCGCAAAATAAAGGATGAATTGCAGCGGGCCGGTGTCGCTAGCGATGCTTCAGCAACGCTGCTGGATGGACTCAAACATACCGAATTTGAGCGAGCAAAAGAGCTGTTTGAGCGTAAATTTGACGGGATTGCAGAAGACCAGAAAATGCGCGCAAGACAGTACCGGTTTTTGGTCTCAAAAGGCTTTAACCCCGAAATCGTCGCTAAGGTCATTGGAGGGCGTCAAAAAAGGGCTGAATAGGACGCAAAATGGCAAATGACGCACTGCAAAATGATAGACTTACACTCGTTTGCCAATAACCTAATTTTTTTAAGTTGACCGCGGTCAAATCTGCTAAATAAGGGTGAAAGGCAAAATAGGTCCTAATTAACCATTGGCTGCACCCACAGACAGTTTCCGGAGTAACGATGAAAATTCACGAGTATCAGGGTAAGGCGCTGCTGCGCCAATTTAATGTACCAGTCCCGAACGGCATTCCTGCACATAGCGTGGAAGAGGCAATGGATGCCGCCGCAAAATTAGGCGGTCCAGTGTGGGTGGTTAAGGCTCAGATTCATGCGGGCGGTCGCGGTAAGGGCGGCGGCGTCAAGTTAGCCAAGAGCATGGATGAAGTTAAAAAATACGCTAGCGAAATTATGGGTATGCAGCTCAAAACCCATCAAACTGGTCCAGAGGGACAAAAAGTCCGCCGACTCCTGATTGAAGATGGCGCAGATATTAAAAAAGAGTATTACTTCAGTATCGTTACCGATCGCGGATCACAGAAAAACGTCATCATGGCCTCCAGCGAAGGCGGCATGGACATTGAGGAAGTGGCAGAGCACTCCCCTGAAAAAATCATCAAGGTATTTGTGGATCCATTGATTGGATTAACCGATGCCCAGTGCGACACCATTGCCCATGGCATTGGCGTGCCAGAAGGATCGGTTGCTAAAGCGCGTGAGGTCTTTAAGAACTTATACAAGACCTATTGGGAAACCGACGCCTCTTTGGTTGAAATCAATCCGCTGATTTTGGAAGGCAACGGCAACATTAAAGCCTTGGATGCCAAATTTAACTTTGATCCGAATGCTTTATTCCGTCATCCTGAGATTGTGGCGTATCGCGATGAGGATGAAGAAGATCCGGCTGAAATCGAAGCATCGAAGTTTGATTTAGCCTACATTTCGCTCGATGGCAACATCGGTTGCCTTGTCAATGGCGCTGGTCTTGCAATGGCCACCATGGATACGATTAAGTTGTTTGGCGGACAGCCAGCCAACTTCCTCGACGTAGGCGGCGGTGCGACTGCAGAAAAAGTAACGGAAGCATTTAAGATCATGCTCAAAAATAAGAGCGTGGAAGCCATTTTGGTCAACATCTTCGGCGGCATTATGCGCTGCGATGTGATAGCTACTGGTGTGGTTACTGCCTGTAAGGCAGTGAATTTATCTGTGCCACTGGTGGTGCGCATGAAGGGTACAAACGAAGATTTAGGCAAAAAGATTTTGGCTGAATCCGGTTTACCGATCATCAGCGCCGACTCCATGGCGGAAGCGGCAACCAAAGTGGTTGCCGCCGCTAAAAAACAGAAATAATCAGGAAAATCACCATGTCAATTTTGATTAACAAAAATACAAAAGTAATTACGCAGGGCATTACCGGTAAGACCGGGCAGTTTCATACTGAGAAGTGCCAGGAGTACGCAAACGGAAAAAATTGTTTCGTAGCGGGTGTCAATCCCAAAAAAGCAGGCGAGTCCATTTTTAACATTCCCATTTACGGAACGGTAAAAGAAGCTGCCCAGCAAACGGGTGCAACCACATCGGTTATTTATGTGCCGCCTCCTGGCGCTGCAGCTGCGATTTGGGAAGCGGTTGAGGCTGACTTGGATTTTGTGATCTGCATTACGGAAGGCATTCCAGTGCGCGATATGCTGGAAGTGCGCAACAAGATGGCACAAAAAGAAGCGAAGGGCGGCAAGAAGACTTTGTTACTCGGCCCCAATTGCCCAGGCATCATTACTCCCGATGAAATCAAGATCGGCATCATGCCGGGCCACATTCATAAAAAAGGCCGCATTGGTGTTGTCAGCCGTTCGGGTACCTTGACGTATGAAGCCGTTGGTCAATTAAGCGCCATTGGTTTAGGTCAGTCGACTGCGGTGGGTATTGGTGGCGACCCGATTAATGGACTCAAGCACATCGATATCATGCGCATGTTCAATGACGATCCTGAAACCGATGCTGTGATCATGATTGGTGAAATCGGCGGACCAGACGAGGCGGAAGCAGCCCTCTGGTGCAAAGACAATATGAAAAAACCCATCGTTGGCTTTATTGCTGGTGTAACGGCCCCTCCTGGAAAGCGCATGGGCCATGCCGGTGCTTTGATTTCTGGTGGCGCGGATACCGCGGATGCCAAATTAGCAGTCATGGAAGAGTGCGGCTTTAAGGTTACGCGCAATCCATCGGAGATGGCTAGCCTGTTAAAGGCCATGATTTAGTTGTAGGCAGTTGTTTTATACGAAGTAGTAGTTCAACACACAATAATTATTAGAGGATGACATGGAATTTCTTGCAATGTTAGATTGGTCTATAGTCTTGCAGATCATTTTGATTGATATTTTGCTGGGTGGTGACAATGCGGTAATCATTGCATTGGCTTGCCGCAACTTACACCCCAACCAACGTCGCGCAGGTATTTTATGGGGTACGGCTGGAGCGATTGTTTTACGTATTGTCTTGACCATATTCGCGGTGACGCTCTTGCAGATTCCGTATCTGAAGGTAGTAGGTGCTTTATTGTTACTCTGGATTGGTTACAAGCTGTTGGCAGATGCCAGCGGTCACGACGAGAATGACTTGGAGGCACCAGATAAGTTATTTGCAGCGGTAAAAACCATCATCGTTGCTGACTTGGTCATGAGCCTTGATAACGTCTTGGCGATTGCAGGTGCTGCAGGTCAGGTGGATGATCAGGCGCATCAATTTGGCTACATCGTCTTTGGCCTAATCGTTTCGGTACCCATTATTATTGCCGGCAGCCGCCTCGTGTTATTCCTGATCGATCGTTTCCCGATCATTGTGACGGCTGGTGCTGGCTTGCTCGGCTGGATTGCGGGCGGGATGTTGATGACCGACCCAGGCATGATCAAGCAATTCGGCGAGGGCATCCAAGACTACGGCTTAATTGCTGGTATTGTCGGTGCGCTGGGCGTCATGATTGTGGGCGAGCTTGCTAAGCGCAGAGTCAAGAAAGAGCATTAAGAAGCAGTAAGGCCGTACACTAAAATCAGAGCAATCTGATATGGTCAGTCCCCTAGTAAGTGGGCTCTTTGTTAGATCATTGAGCTCCATTCACTAGGGGATTTTTATTGATATGACACCACACAACGAGAACGCCATTCGCAATACAGAAAAAAACGGATTTACCTTAATCGAGGTCATGGTAGTTGTTGCCATTATCGGAATTTTGGTTGCCGTTGCGGTTCCGCAGTACCAAGACTACATTGCGCGCAGCCGGGTTATTGAAGGCATGAATTTATCGTCTAGTGCCAAGCTAGCTGTGACTGAAGCATTTGCCAGTCGGGGCGTAGCGTCCATGAATGATGCAACCCAAGGAGCCTTTAGTTTTGCGCCAACACGCAGCGTCAAGGACATAGAGATTTTGCAGTCCGGTGCAATTGCAATTGATTTTCAGCCAACCGTTGCGCGAGAAGGAAGCAATAGCCTGGTACTGATCCCAACCAATTATCCGGATGCCGCTATCCCGACACCGGTCGATTTGTCAAAGCCAGAAGGCGCAACGTGGTCAGGGGGCTGGTCATGCCGCTCAGCGATGAGCAATTTACCACAGCCATTGCTTCCATCCGAATGCCGTACTTCGAAGTAAGGTAGCTATGAGAGGCGGCTTTTTCCGAAAAAGGAATTGGCCGCCACTTCTACGATCGAATTACTTTCGACGCTTCTTCCAGGAATAAGCAATTCCGTCGGGGCACTTTCCGTCCGCAACTCCGGTAGCACCAAATACACCCACCACCTCTTTGCCATCAAACTGAATCGTGACAAATTCACCTAACTCTTTAGCAAAGGCCATGGCTTCATCTAAAGAGTTGAATTGATGGGTTGCTAGATTATGTTTAACTAAAACCAATGGGGACTTTTAACAAATTAGAAAACATTATTAGGCAGCCTACTTCGCTGCCATCCAAGTGACACTCTTACCGCCACTCTTCTCAAGCAGCTGGACATCACCCATCACCATGACTATAGCTAATCAATGACTTATTATTCACTCTGCCGGACTCATTCTTGGTAAGAAGCTTTTATTAGAGCAAGAGTCGAGAAAGAACTCAAGACCATGGAATTCTGGATAGGGTAATAGGACGTCAGCCCCCTATCTTATCTTCTTAAATATAGGAATTTTTGAGGTGACGACAGAGTTTTAATGGCTTCTGGTACAAATTTATCCTTTTTGCAGTATATTTCTGTTGAGACGTAATTACCTAAAATTAAGAAAAATTTCGGAGGCTGTAGGATGGTATTTTTATTGAGGCGCATGTGCTTTTTCATACTCTGTTTGATAGGGTTCAACATTCATGCTCAATCTCAGCCTACTGACAATACTTATCCAAAGTTATCCTCGATATATCTTGAGGTTGGCCACATTAAAAGCACTACGAATAACACAAGTGTTAGCGGTTATAACGTCGCGAACTCGAGCAACAATAACGAGCGCCTAGGAGTTATTGTTGAATTTTCCTCACAATGGTCTGGTGGTTTATCTATAGCAGGTTACCAGTCTAATATGAGCGGCACCGTTACCGGTAATCAGTCTGTTTCAGGCAGCCCAAGTCAAATTAGTGGTTTGGGTTTTGCCAACTATAGTTTTAATCCAATACTAAGCGCGGGAGCCTTTCTTGGTTATGGACAAGGCCCCAATACGATGCTCTATGGTTCAGCTCAATATCCAGGCGCCATGAGTAATCAATTACTTGGAAGTTATGTCTCCCTCATTATTCCGGTAAACCAACAGTGGAGTGCCAGACTTTCGCCGAGTTATGTCTATAGCTACTCTAGCGCCAATAGAGATGCTGTAACAGTTAATGGTCAGCAAAATGCAGGGGTGACAACTAATACCTCAATTAATATGGCTAACTTAGCAAGCTCGGTAAGCTACTTAACTCTGAACCAACAATGGCGCTTTGATGCTGGTGTAGTTACCCATCAGGTGCTAAGTCAGAGTATTGCTACAACACAAACTCAGCTAGCCAATTTTTGGAACACGCCATTTATCGGTGTTACTTACTCCACTACAGAAAAATATAACTTGTATACCCGTGCCAGCAAAGAGCTTGGTGACTCCAGAATTGGCGGTCAATCTATTACTGTAGGTATCAGTAAAAACTTCTAAATCCAAAAATTAAACGACATAGGAATATTTATGAGACTTAAATCTTTAATACAAGCAGCCCTTGGGGTTTATGCAACTATATTGCTTACAGGGTGTTCCTACTTCTATATGAATCCAATGACGGGCGGAGCACAGCGAGATCCACCTTCATCACAAGAAGTAAAGTCAGCTCAATCAGTCTCAGACTCATTTGCAAGTAGGAATCGTAATGTAGACTTTTCTCGGAAAGCTCCGTATACAACAGATGAATTTCCTACATATCCTCAATCACAATATCTATGGACACAAGGCCTACCTAAATTGACAAAAAAAGAAGATCCGCCAGTATCGTCATCAAGCCCGACAGGAGCGCCTGGAGTAAGTGCAGCAGGATCTGCCGCCACAACAAGTCCGATGATTAGCTCGCCTCTACCCCCAGCTCCACCCCCAGCTTCACCTCCATATCGACACTAAGTCTATAAATATTTTTTCAAGCAGTTTTAAACAAAAAGGCCGCCGAAGCGGGTTTTTTGTTTTCTGAATCTAGAGGGATTTAGTCGCTAGTCTCCTTGGGGTTTGGTTAGCACTTACTTAGCTGCCTTCCACTCCCCGGATTTACCACCACTTTTCTCAAGTAGCTTGACATCCCCCATCACCATGCCCCTATCAACAGCCTTGCATATGTCATAAATTGTGAGGAGAGCAACTTGGACTGCAGTAAGAAAACCAGTAAAAACAAAGAACTAAGAAAAACTAAAACAACTTAAACCTAAGTCGATCGGGTTAAAAGTTAGGTCAAAAAGGACAAAGCTAGGCCAGAAAAAGAATAGCACAAGAGTCGTATAAGGCCGAATACATCCACATACTAGCTAAGTACAAATCGATGTTCATGGCGGCTCAGTAGGGCGAATTGCATCCGCATACTAAATAAGAGGGTTACATCCCCAATATGATTATCTAGTAATCGGCACTCACCGTAACACCCCCCGTTTTTTAAAAAGGACCCCATCCACCCACTTTCGCACACTATTTTTCATAGCCGACTGGGTATTTTTTGAATTAATGCTGCGTTTTGACCTTATCTTTAAGATAAATGCTATGGCTATAAAATGTCTAATATGAATCCTCAACTTCAATTAATGCTTCAGCAGGCCATTCAAGCCTTTCAAAACAGAAATTTTGATGGCGCTGATTTAATTTTAAAAAGAGTTTTACAGGTTGATTCAAAAAATCTACCAGCCTTACATATCCTCGGATTAATTAAAGCCTCGCAATCAAACTTTAGGGAAGCTGCTGATTACTTAGCTAGGGCGGCTCGAATTCATCCAAATGATGCTTCAATACAGTACAACTTAGCTAAAGCTCTCACTGACTCTGGCAATGATCAAGATGCACTTGCTCACCATAAAAAAGCAGTTGCCTTAGACCCTAATAATCCAGAAGCGTGGCTTAGCTATGGAAAAACGGCATCCAATTTGGCTCGCTATGAGGATGCCTTGGGTTGTTATAACAAAGCGCTAAATTTGAAGTCTGATTATGTGGAAGCTGCATTAAATAAAGGCGCAACCCTTAAAGAACTTAAGAGATATGAAGAAGCTATAGCATTCGCTGAGCAGGCTCTGGTGATAAATCCTAATTTGGCTGAGGCTTGGGCCAATAAGGGCGTTGCTTTGAAAGAGCTTAAGCGGTATGACGAGGCTATCGCTCACTACGATAAGGCTCTTAACTTGAAGCCGGACTATGCCGAGGCTTGGTCAAACAAAGCTGCATCCCTGCATGAA
>JBIILR010000060.1:0-9055 GCA_044338365.1 Polynucleobacter sp.
AGCGTTGCTCTGGACCAGCATAAGTTTTTAAGTTAACTTGCACCGGCACCGATGCATCTTTAAGCGTGAGGTGGGCGGGTTGATCTTCTGCATGATTGGTGTTGGAGATAAAAACCGAAGAGAGGCGGTCAAAGGTAATCTTGCCGTCTGGCTTGGGGTAATCGATCGGCTGATGCTGCGCCGCCGGCTCAAGGCATTCGTGATCGGCACGGCGGTTGTGAATCGTCCATGGCGGATTACCACCCAATAGCTTTTGCTCAAGGCCGACCATGGCCGTACCGAGGTAGAGTCCTTTGGCCATCCATGGCTTGAAGTTCCTGGATTGATTTAGCTCGGTATACAGCCAGCTGTTTTCAAACGCCCTGGGATAGGCCGATAAGATGTCGTTGGAGCGATTTTCAGTAATCGCATTCACCGCGGCATCGGCCGCCAACATCCCCGTTTTAATTGCGGCATGACTGCCTTTAATACGGGATGCATTGAGGTAACCTGCATCGCAACCAATCAGAGCGCCGCCCGGGAAAACCGTTTGGGGCAGGCTATTCAATCCACCTGCAGCAATGGCTCTAGCGCCATACTCCAGGCGCTTGCCGCCTTCAAAGGTGGGCCGAATGGCAGGGTGCAATTTATAGCGTTGAAACTCTTCAAATGGACTCAAGTACGGGTTCTTATACGACAGACCAACCACTAGACCCACTGCTACCAAATTAGTGCCAAAGTGATACAGGAATGATCCGCCGTAGGTTTGGGCATCGAGCGGCCACCCTGCGGTGTGAACCACTAACCCGGGGTGATGCTCCTCGGGTTTGACTTCCCAGAGCTCCTTAATACCAAGACCATAGCTCTGTGGATCGCGGCCCCGATTTAAATCAAAGCGCTGCATCAGTTGCTTGCCTAAATGGCCGCGGGCTCCCTCAGCAAAGAGGGTGTACTTGGCAAGCAGTTCCATGCCAAGCTGAAAGTGATCGCTGTGCTCGCCTGATTTCGTAATGCCCATGGAGCCCGTCGCCACGCCTCGTACCGCACCCTGTTCGGTGTACAAAATTTCCGCTGCAGCAAAACCTGGGAACACATCCACGCCGAGCCCTTCTGCTTGCGTACCTAACCAGCGGGTGAGGTGAGCGAGGCTAATAATGTAGTTACCCTCATTTTTGAAGCACGCCGGCAAAATCCAATTGGGGAATCGGTAGGATTTTTTCTCGGTTAAAAAAAGAAATTGATCGGCGCTGACAGGCGTATTTAACGGCGCCCCCCGTTCTTGCCAGTCGGGAAATAACTCGGTAAGGGCTCTGGGATCCATGACCGCCCCCGACAAAATATGGGCGCCGATTTCAGAGCCTTTTTCGAGAACGCAGACGCTAATTTCGCGATTACGGCTGGCGGCGAGCTGTTTTGCGTGGATTGCAGCCGATAGCCCAGCAGGGCCGCCGCCGACAATCACCAAGTCGTATTCCATTGCCTCGCGGATGGCGTTGTTATTGGTGGCAAATTCAGTCATGGTATTAGTTTAGTTCCATTCGGGGCTTCTATTTGGGGATCGCACGCATTTGCCTTCAAGGGCGCCTGGAATGAACGACCTCCTCTCTACGGGTCTAAGGGGGCTCTAAGGGTATGATTGTGTTTTTCCACTTTTGCATACATTTTTAGGACAAAAGCCCATGAATAAGACTTACCCATCGGCAATCGAGGCATTGCGCGGTGTATTGAAAGATGGTCAGACCATTGCGGTCGGAGGCTTTGGCCTTTGCGGCATTCCCGAGGCCTTGATCACTGCAGTCCGTGACTTAGGGGTGCAAAACCTTACGGCAATTTCAAACAATGCAGGCGTCGATGGATTTGGCCTTGGTTTGTTATTGGAATCGCGTCAGGTCAAAAAAATGATCGCATCCTATGTGGGCGAGAATAAAGAATTTGAGCGCCAGTATTTGGCCGGTGAATTGGAATTGGAATTCACGCCCCAAGGCACCTTGGCTGAAAAGTTGCGGGCAGGGGGCTGCGGTATTCCTGGATTTTTTACGAAGACGGGTGTGGGCACACTGGTTGCTGAAGGTAAGGATGTGCGCTCGTTTGACGGTGAAGATTACATTTTAGAGCGTGCATTGATTCCCGATGTTTCCCTTGTTAAGGCGTGGAAGGCCGATCGCGCCGGTAATTTGGTGTACCGCTACACTGCACGCAACTTTAATCCCATGGTTGCGATGGCTGGCAAAGTAACCATTGTTGAAGTAGAAGAGATTGTGGAAAACGGCGCGCTCGATCCAGATCAAATTCATACTCCCAGTATTTACGTGACTCGCCTCGTGCTCAATGCCAATCCCGAAAAACGGATTGAGCAACGCACATTGACACAAGCCGCTTAAAGGAAAAGAAGATGCCGTGGAATAGAAATGAAATGGCAGCGCGCGCTGCCAAAGAATTGCAAGATGGTTTTTACGTCAACCTCGGAATTGGGATGCCGACCTTGGTTGCCAATTACGTTCCCAAAGACATGGAAGTCTGGTTGCAATCGGAAAATGGTTTATTGGGCATTGGCCCATTTCCGACCGAAGCAGAGGTGGACGCCGATTTGGTGAATGCAGGCAAGCAAACCATCACCCTCATACCGGGCTCCGCCATTTTTTCTTCGGCGGACTCCTTTGGGATGATTCGGGGCGGGAAGATCAACATTGCTATTTTGGGTGCGATGCAAGTGAGCGAGCATGGCGATTTAGCCAACTGGATGATTCCGGGCAAGATGGTCAAAGGCATGGGCGGCGCAATGGATTTAGTGGCCGGCGTTAAGCATGTCGTGGTCTTGATGGAGCACGTTGCCAAGAAAAAAGACGGCACGGAAGAGATCAAGATTTTGCCTAAATGCACATTGCCCCTGACCGGATTGGGTGTAATTGATCGCATCATCACGGATTTAGGCGTGCTCGACATCACTCCCAAGGGTTTAAAGCTAATGGAGTTAGCCCCTGGCGTGACCAAAGAAGAGATCATTGCCAAAACAGGAGCCCCGGTAGACGTTACAGGGTTTTGATTTAATGAAATAATGGGATCAACCATGGTTGATCCCCGTTCTTCCCCTCCTCAAGCAGCACCAGTAAGCGACGCTGATCAGTACAGCCTGTTGCACATCCATAAGCGCGGCGATGCTGTGCATTCTCATCGCCGCGAGACTTCCAACGCATCCCTTTTGGGAATAGCGCTGGCGATTACCTTTTCCTTTGCCATTATTGAAGCGATTGCGGGCTACCTAGCCGGATCGCTCGCCTTGCTGTCCGACGCGGCGCACATGGTGACCGATGCCGCCGCACTTGGTCTTGCCCTCTTTGCGCAAATTATTTCACGCCGTCCCCCATCGGCGCGCCATTCATTTGGTTTTGGTCGGGCTGAGGCATTAGCGGCGTTTGTCAATGCGATTGCAATGCTAGCGCTCGTCGCTTGGATTGTTGGCGAGGCGATTACGCGTTTTTATACGCCACACATCGTCGATGGATTGATGGTAGCGATTGTTGCTGCCATTGGTCTTGTGATGAATGTGATTGTGGCGATGATCTTGTCGCGTGACAAAAAAAGCGTCAATACACGCGCTGCCTTGGTGCACGTCATGGGCGATCTGCTCGGATCCATTGCCGCTCTGGTATCCGGTGTCGTGATTTATTTTTCAGGCTGGATGGAAATCGATGCGTGGCTCTCGATCCTAGTAGCCTTGTTGATTCTGAAATCAACCTTTGCGATTCTCAAAGAGTCCTATCACTTTTTGATGGAAGGGGTGCCGCTGAGCATTGACTACATTGCGGTTGGCAAAGACCTCCATGCCATTAAAGGCGTTCGCGCTGTTCATGATTTGCATGTGTGGGAGATGTCGCCCAATCAGCCTGCCTTAATTGGGCACATTGAAGTCGATTCATTGCGTCAATGGCCGGCGCTGATGCGACGCATTAATGCGATGTTATTGGAGTGGCATGGCATTGATCACGTGACCTTGCAGCCCGAACTGGTATCCGATCTACAGGATGAGGACAGCACTGTCAGCAATGCAGTGCCAGTATCAGCTCCAGCAGCAGCGCCAAAACCAATGCATCACGGTGAGCGCTTTTATGTCGAGTGTGCCAGTAGCAATGCCAGCGGCTTACATCGCATGGCGTACCACACCTGGGGCGACCCCTCCAATCCGCGGGTATTGATCTGTGTGCATGGGCTGACGCGCCGCGGTAGCGACTTTAGAACCATGGCTGAGGCCCTCTGCAAGGACTATTACGTCGTGTGTCCGGATGTGGTGGGACGGGGCGATTCGGATTTTTTAGAAAACCCCATGCTCTACGGCATTCCCCAGTATGTCGCTGACATGACGACCCTGGTTGCGCGCTTAAATGTCACTTCGGTCGACTGGTTTGGTACCTCGATGGGCGGCCTGATTGGCATGGTCTATGCCGGCATGCCGGATTCACCGATACGCCGCATTTTAATTAATGACGTTGGTCCGCGGATTGAGCCTGAATCGCTCAAGCGTTTAAGTTCGTATGTGGGACAACCTTTTACTTATGCCAATCGCGCTGAGGCCCTAACGGTTTTAAATCGGATCTGCGCCAGCTTTGGCTCCCACACACCAGAAGAGTGGGAGCGCCTAAATGGCCCTCTCTTGCAAGAAGAGCAGGGTGTTTGGTCGCTGCATTACGACCCCAAGATCGTGATTCCGTTTGCGGCAGTGAATCCCGTCTTGGCTAAAGCCGGAGAGATGGCGTTGTGGAATCACTTCGATGCGATTACGGCGCCCATCTTGATTGTGCGCGGCGGCGATTCGGATTTATTGTCTAGCGTCACCGTGGAAGAAATGCTGAAACGCAATCCGCACGCACGCAGCATCACCATTACCGGGGTTGGTCATGCGCCTGCCTTTTTAAAGCCCGAGCAAATTGCCCTTGCTGCTGAATTCTTTTCATGAGCGCGAAGAAGGACCTGCCTTCTACTGAGGTTTTGCAAACGCAGTTGGCTTTAGTGGATTCATGGCAAGGTGAGCCGCCTGAGGAGCATCAATCGGGCGTTCTCAGCATCTTGCAATTACTGCACTTGGACGAGCCTAGCTTGCTGGCTGCAAGTCACCTCGATAGTCCTTTAGGCAAAGAGGCGCTGAGTAAAAAATTGGGCGATGAGTCGGCGCGCTTGCTTAGTGGTTACCGTAGTCTGCGGCAAGCCCAAGCCAAAATAGTTAAAGCCGATGGTGGCATTAGCGTGGCCGGTCAAGAGGAGGTGCTGCGCAAAATGCTGCTCGCCTTTGGCGATGACTTACGGGTCGTGCTGATTTACCTCGCGTCGCGCTTGCAGACCTTGCGCTGGATTAATCAGGAAAAAATTCCGATGCAGGCAGCCTGGGCACAGGCCTTTCTGGATATTGATGCAAGCTTAGCTAATCGCCTCGGCATCTGGCAAATGAAATGGGAAATGGAGGATTTGGCCTTTCGTGTTTTGGCGCCGCCGATTTACCGTGAGATAGCTACCATGCTCGATGCAAAGCGCGCCGAGCGCGAGGGTTTTATCGTTCGCATCATTGAAGAGCTCAAGCAAGCATTAGGTGAGGCAAGCGTCTCTGCAGATGTTCAAGGTAGACCAAAACACATTTACAGCATTTGGAAAAAAATGCAGGGCAAGTCATTGGACTTTGCTAATTTGTACGATGTGCGGGCATTTCGTATTTTGGTGGATGACATTAAGGCTTGCTATGCTGCCCTCGGTTTGGTGCACAACGTGTGGCAACCCATTCCGCGGGAATTTGATGACTACATTGCAAGACCAAAGCCCAACGGATACCAATCCTTGCATACCGTCGTCATGGATGCCGATGGCATTGCTTTTGAAATTCAGATTCGCACGCACGCCATGCACCAGCAAGCGGAGTACGGCTTAGCGGCGCACTGGCGTTATAAAGAGGGCGCTGCGCCTGCGCCCAAAAATGCGGGGGGCACCCACAGCGCAGCGGTGGCCTATGAGCGCCAAATTGCCTGGGCTAGGCAGTTAATTTCCTGGAAAGAAGATGCGTGGGAGCAACTCAAGCACCATGCCATTGATGATCACATCTATGTCTTGACGCCGCTGGGCAAAGTGATTGCCTTGGAAAAGGGGTCCTCGCCGATTGATTTTGCCTATGCGGTGCATACCGATTTGGGACACCGCTGCCGAGGAGCGCGGGTCGACGGGTCGATGGTGCCGCTGGATACGAGCCTTGCCAACGGCCAAACGGTGGAGATCATCGCGGTCAAGCATGGCGGACCATCGCGCGATTGGATTAGCCCGGATCGCGGCTACTTGCGTTCGCAGCGTGCCCGTACGCGTGTTCGGGCTTGGTTTAATGCACTTGACGATGAAGAGGCGGGCGCAAGTGCCACAACGAAAGCGAGTGCCGAGGCCAAGCTGCCTGCAAAGGATAGCAAGCCTGCTGCAGAGCCCCTAGCGGTAGTATTGCACCAACGCACCCGCTCTACCAAACCATCTAGTGACGTACTGGTAGTTGGGGTGGATTCTTTACTAACGCAGTTGGCACGGTGCTGTCGCCCGGTGCCGCCCGATGCCATCGCTGGGTTCGTAACGCAAGGGCGGGGCGTATCGATTCATCGGCGCTCTTGCAGTACCTTTCGGGGTTTGCTGGAGCGCGCCCCTGAGCGTGTGATTCAAACGGCATGGAATACCGTAGATGAAGCCGAAACCGGAGGATCGACAGGAAAGCAAGGCGCGCAAAACCGATCCAAGGTCTTTCCAGCGGATTTGGCGGTTACGGGCCTTGATCGCCCTGAGCTGATGCGTGAACTGTTTGAGGGCTTATCCCGCCAAGGCATCCACGTAATTGATTTACGTAAATCCGTGCGCCGCGGGGTAGCGCAAATTTTGCTGACGGTCGAAATTGCCGATGCCGAGGCCCTGCGACACGTCCAAAATAGCCTGGAAGAGCTCAAAGGCGTGACCCAAGTGCGCCGGCGGTGATAAACTCTTGATCTTTATAGGCTCGTAGCTCAGCTGGTTAGAGCACCACCTTGACATGGTGGGGGTCGTTGGTTCGAGTCCAATCGAGCCTACCAACGAATTACCTAGATGGGCGCGGTTGCCGCAAAGCATCCGCGCCTTTTTAGTAATGCATTGCGCAGTACGCCCAATTCAATGGAGATGGATTTCATGGTTGCAGTCACACTACCGGACGGATCAAAACGCGAGTTCGACGCGCCGGTGCGTGTTTTGGATGTTGCTCAAAGCATTGGTAGCGGTCTTGCTAAGGCAGCATTGGCTGGAATGGTTGACGGCCGCATGGTGGACACCAGCTTTGTGATTGAGCGTGACAGTATGCTATCCATCATCACCGATAAAAGCCCTGAAGCGCTTGAAGTTATCCGTCACTCGACCGCCCACCTCTTGGCCTATGCCGTGAAGGAGTTATTTCCTGAGGCCCAAGTGACCATCGGCCCCGTCATTGAAAATGGTTTTTACTATGATTTTTCCTTTCATCGCCCCTTCACACCAGATGATTTAGCGGCGCTGGAAAAGCGCATGACAGAACTGGCTAAAAAAGACGAGCCAGTGACGCGCAGAGTAATGCCGCGTGACGAGGCGGTGCAATTTTTTAAAGACCAAGGCGAGCATTACAAAGCCGAGATCATTGCCAGCATTCCGCAAGGCGAGGATGTGTCGCTCTACACCGAAGGCCAATTTACGGATTTGTGCCGCGGTCCCCATGTGCCATCGACCGGTAAGCTCAAGGTCTTTAAATTAATGAAGCTGGCTGGCGCCTATTGGCGCGGCGATAGTAAAAACGAGATGTTGCAGCGTATCTATGGCACGGCCTGGCTGAAAAAAGAAGACCAAGATGCCTATTTGCATATGCTCGAAGAGGCAGAAAAGCGTGACCACCGTCGCTTAGGGCGTCACCTGGATTTATTCCACTTTCAGGATGAGGCCCCGGGCCTGGTGTTTTGGCACCCCAAAGGCTGGTCGATTTGGCAAACCGTTGAGCAGTACATGCGCAAGGTTTACCAGGACGAGGGCTATCACGAGGTAAAAGCGCCGCAGATTTTGGATCGCGGTCTGTGGGAAAAATCAGGCCATTGGGAAAACTACAAAGAGAATATGTTTACGACCGAGTCGGAAAATCGCTCGTATGCTCTGAAGCCCATGAACTGCCCAGGGCATGTCCAAATTTTTAACTCGGGCTTGCACAGTTACCGCGAGCTGCCCTTGCGCTACGGCGAGTTTGGTCAGTGCCATCGCAATGAGCCATCCGGTGCACTGCATGGCTTAATGCGGGTACGCGGCTTTACCCAAGATGACGGCCATATTTTTTGTACCGAAGACCAGATCCAGTCGGAAGTGGCCAGCTTTGATAAAGCGGTACGGGCGGTCTATGCCGATTTTGGTTTCTCTGAGGTGGATGTTAAGTTAGCCTTAAGGCCTGCCAAGCGCGTAGGTGATGACGCTATTTGGGATAAAGCCGAGGAAGCCTTGCGCGGCGCCCTCAGGGCATCCGGCCAAACTTGGGAAGAGCTGCCAGGAGAGGGCGCTTTTTACGGCCCCAAGATTGAATACCACTTAAAAGACTCGATTGGCCGTTCATGGCAATGCGGCACAATGCAGGTCGACTTCTCCATGCCGGCTCGCTTGGGCGCGGAATACGTGGCGGAAGACAATTCCCGCAAGGTGCCGGTGATGTTGCACCGGGCCATTGTGGGCTCTCTTGAGCGTTTTATTGGGATTTTGATCGAAAATCACGCTGGAAACATGCCAGCCTGGCTTGCTCCGACCCAGGCGGTGATTCTGAATATTTCAGAAAATTCAGCCGCTTATGCCCAGAAAATCCAGCAATTGCTGAAAAAACAAGGGTTTAGAGTGGATGCGGATTTGCGAAATGAGAAAATTACGTATAAAATACGCGAGCACGCATTGCAAAAGCTCCCTTATCTGCTAGTTGTTGGCGATAAAGAGCGTGAAAGTAATACGGTAGCCGTTCGTGCCCGTGGCGGAGTGGATCTAGGCGTAATGCCTTTAGACGCATTCGTTGCCCGACTCCAGCAGGATATATCCCAGAAGGTCG
>JBIILR010000171.1:0-2683 GCA_044338365.1 Polynucleobacter sp.
TGCAAGACAATCAATTTGACTATATTGTGGTTGGTGCCGGATCGTCGGGTTGCGTTCTAGCAAACCGTCTGTCAAAAGAGGCTGCCAATTCGGTTTGCTTAATTGAGGCAGGCCCAAAAGATAGCTCACCGTGGATTCACTTGCCGATTGGGTATGGAAAAACCATGTGGGATCCCAAGGTCAATTGGAAATTTGAAACAGAGCCTGATCCTGGAATGAATCAACGCAAGATTTACTGGCCCCGCGGAAAGTGTTTGGGTGGCTCGAGCTCCATTAATGGTTTGATTTTTATTCGCGGGCAAAAAGAGGACTATGACGGCTGGAGGAATCTTGGCAATACCGGCTGGGGCTGGGATGATGTTCTGCCCTATTTTAAAAAGGCGGAGGGTAACGATCGCTTAGGCGAACCGCTCCACTCAAAAAGCGGTCCCTTGAAGGCGTCATCCATTCCCAAAAAACACCCGCTGGTAGAGTCATTTATAAAAAGCGCAGTCAATTTGGGTGTTCCAGAAACTGATGACTTTAATAACCTCACCCAAGAGGGCGTGGGTTACTACCAACTGTCAACCCATAAAGGCTTACGCTGCAGCACTGCAGTTGCCTACTTAAACCCAGTCAAACAGCGCACTAACCTGACCATCTTGACGGATAGTCAGGTCATGCGCATTATTTTTGAAGGGCGCCGCGCTGTTGCTATCGAATTGATGCGTGACGGTCAAAAGCACGTTATCAGGGCTAATAAGGAAATCATCTTGAGTGCTGGAGCCCTGCAATCGCCTCAACTGTTGCAGCTATCCGGAATTGGCCCAGCAGCGCTCTTAAGGGAATTTAATATTCCGATCATTCAGGATCTTCCGGGCGTTGGTGAAAACCTACAAGATCACCTGCAATACCGTTTAATTTACGAACTAAATCAACCGATATCAACTAATGTCCAGCTCTCTTCTCTTTTTGGCAAAATCAAAATTGGTCTCGATTGGCTACTGTTTCGAGGTGGCCCACTTTCCATTGGAATTAACCAAGGTGGACTGTTCACTAAAGTGATGAAATCCTCGCTGACGCCAGACATCCAATTCCATATGGCAACCTTATCAGCCGATATGGCAGGCGGAAATGTACACCCCTTCCCGGGATTCACCATGTCCGTTTGTCAGTTAAGGCCAGAGTCTAGGGGGCATGTCCGCATTCAATCAACAGATCCTTTAGTGCCGCCGAAGATGGTTGCAAATTACCTGGCAACAGAACATGATCGAAACACGAGCGTTGAGGCTGTCAAATTTGCGCGGAAAATTGCGCAAACCGAGCCGCTTAAATCGCTCATCACCAGGGAAATTAAGCCCAATAATCCCCAGAGCGATGCCGATCTATTGGAATTTTGCCGCAATAATGGCGCCACGATTTTTCACCCAACGGGTACATGCCAAATGGGACCAGACTCCGATCCCATGGCCGTATTGGATTCCGAGTTGCGGGTGCGAGGCGTTATTGGATTGCGAGTTGTAGATTGCTCGGCAATGCCTACCTTACCATCAGGTAATACGAATTGGCCGGCCGTCATGATGGCCGAAAAAGCAGCAGACTTAATACTCAACAAAAAAATCTAATTGCATGGCTTTTCCCTCGCTCGGCAGTAAATATACAATCGAACTCTGCCGATAACCATGAAACTATTTCCATTTTTGCAATGGTTGCCCGAATACAAAAAGCCAGGGATCATTCGCGCTGATGTCCTAGCCGGCCTAACCGGCGCCATTGTTGTATTGCCCCAAGGTATTGCATTTGCGTTATTAGCCGGAATGCCGGCCCACTACGGCCTCTACGCCGCTATGGTGCCCTGTTTGATTGCTGCCCTCTTTGGCTCAAGCCGCCTCATGGTAACGGGGCCAGCAAATGCAATATCACTTACCACCATGGTTTTAATTGCCCCACTTGCCCTGCCAGAATCAACGCAATACGTCGCACTCGTTCTTACCCTTAGCTTTCTTGTGGGAGTAATTCAATTGGCTTTAGGCTTTAGCGGCATTGGACGATGGGTAGAAAAAGTTCCGCACTCTGTAATTGTTGGATTTACTGCTGGGGCTGCCGTATTGATTATTAATAGTCAAGTGGGCACCCTACTAGGGATCGACATACCGCGTGGTACGGCTGTTATTGATACCCTGCAGGCGGTTAAGACTCAGGTAATCAGTGACAATGTGCAGTGGCAATCGATTGCCTTGGTGCTAATCACGCTAGGCATCATTCGCCTATGGAGGTCCCTAAACAAATATGTACCTTCCATGCTAATTGCGGTGATTATTGGTGCTATTGCAGCAATCCTAATCGAGCTTGCTTTTCCTCTCATGAATCAATTTAAGCGTGTTAGTGACATTCCAGGGGCGTTTCCTCCCTTCTCAATGCCGGACTTAAGTCCCTCTACCTTGCAGCAATTATTTGCTGCCACATTAATTATGACTTTGCTGGCCTCAACAGAGGCGATGGCCATTGCGCGTGCGATCGCTTTAAAAACAAAAGATACATTCAATGCCAATCAAGAGTTCATCGGGCAAGGATTGGCTAATGTGGCAGGTTCATTTTTCTCGGCCTACCCCTCAAGTGGCTCATTTAATCGCACCGGCGTTAATCTGGCTGCGGGAGCGAAAACACCGCTAGCAGCACTATGCGCCGCTGTTTTCTTAATCAT
>JBIILR010000061.1:0-9017 GCA_044338365.1 Polynucleobacter sp.
GGGCAATGACAGCGTTACTCGGCTACGCGATGAAAAATCGACATTCATAGTGCCACGTTAAGTCAAATGGGAAAGGATAGAGCGATGTCAAATCAACTCATAGTGAAACCATGGTGGAAGCAATTATGGCCATGGCTTTTAATCAGCGGCCCTGCGGTGGCAGCGCTTGGCTGCGCGATTACGATTTGGCTTGCGTTTACGTACCATGCCGATCAACCGATTCGGGATGGGGTGAGCAAAAAAGGGCTCAAGATAGAGGCTACATCTAAATGAAATTGCGCCTGGTGATTTGGATACTGTGGCCATCTTTTTTAGTGGCTGGCATTGCTGAGGGTTTACTTTTTACCGCGATTCATCCTGAAGAAATTCTACTTTTTGGCGAGCCTCTTGGGATTTCAAATGAGGGTATTTATACCTTGGGGTTTTTTATTATCTGGGCATTTTGTGCGCTATCGAGTGCACTCACCATTTTTGTATTGCCAAAACCAGGAAGCGGCGACAAGGCCGATTTAGACGAAGTAGACTTGATTTAAGGGCATATTCGATTGGCTCCTAGATTTGTAGGATTGGGTAAGCCAGCTAATTCATAGAGGCCCTCGATGTCGATTAGTTTGACATGACGCTGTTTCACTTGGATCAATCCCGCTTCTGCAAAGCGCGAGAGCATGCGACTGACTGTTTCAATTTGAATACCCAGATAACTGCCAATTTCCTCTCGGCTCATACGAAGATCAAGTTCGTGATTGGTGTAGCCCCGAGCAGTCAGGCGCTCGGATAGATTGAGTAAAAAACCGGCTAAGCGCTCCTCCGCGCGTAGGCTTCCAAGCGAGAGTAAGTGGCGCTGATCTTGGGTTAACTCGCGGCTTAGAATGCGGTGGAATTGATTTTGTAATGTAGGTATTTGACTAGCAAGGGACTCAAACTCGGTAAAGCGAATAATGCACGCCTCACTATCCTCAAGGGCAATCGCATCGGATTGGTGGTATCCATCACCAATAGCATCAAGACCTAGAATTTCTCCAGGGAGGTGAAAGCCAATGATTTGTGCCCGACCATCGGCTAGGGTATGTTCTGTTTTGAGTGTGCCAAAGCGAACACTATAGACCGATGACATCGGATTGCCATGACGGTACAGGGCGTCTCCCTTTTTTAAGGAGATGCGTTCCTTCACAAGGGCGTCTACTTTGATCAGCTCTTCATGGCTTAGGCCAACCGGAATGCAAAACTGACCCAGTACGCAGGTGGAGCATTTGTTTGTTGGACTTGCTTTGGGTAATTGGCTCATCGTATTTTTTTGCCCTTAAGGAGGACATTCTATTCCGATGTACACTTTTTGGATGGTTTTCTTATGGAATTATGCTTACTACTAGCCTTTTTTTGACTCTTTTTTTGAGCACCCTCGTGAGTGGGTGGCATTGTGCCTTAATGTGCGGCGGTATTGCTGCTGCAATGGAGCATCCTCGAGCCAGTGAAATTACCTTAGTACCCAAATCAACCCTTTTCTACCATCAGCTAGTTATGCACCTCGGTCGGATACTGACTTATGTACTACTTGGTGCAGCTGCAGGCTGGGTGGGTGCAATAGTGTGGCAACAAAATGTGTTGCCAATACAAAGACCCCTCTTTGCACTCAGCGCACTGATCTTGATCGCAATGGCATTCCGTTTGTGGCGGCAGCAGGGTACAAAGCCATCATCGGGTTGGTTTGGACTTCGGCTTGCACAGCTTTGGTCACGCACAATTGGCAATATGGCCAGCAGTCCATCACGTTGGTTTAGTGGCATGCTGTGGGGCCTGGTTCCCTGCGGTCTGGTCTACAGCGTGCTGCCCCTGGCTTTTTTATCCGGTAGCGCCCTCTCGGGTGCCGGCTTGATGCTGGCTTTCGGTTTGGGTACCTTGCCTAATCTTTTGCTGATCTCCCGGTTTTCTGCCAGTCTCGTTCAGTTTAGCCACTACGCCTGGGTACGTTACCTCGCCATTAGTTTATTGATGGGCTCGGGGCTGTATGGGCTTTACCGTGCTTGGGTATTGCCGCAAGCCTTATTGCAGGGTGGCTTTTGTATTTCCTGATGATGCTGTTTTTTGTATTGCAACCAAAATGCCAGCTTGAAGATCGTCGCAAATATATTCTGCGCTAAAACGCGCAAGAAGGCCGCTTTGTTTCAGGGTTTCTAGCGGTTGATGGGAAAGGCCGCACACAATCATAGTTATGCCAGATGAGGTGCATTGCTTATGAAGATCGGCAATGGCAGCAATACCTGAAGAGTCGATATAGATTACATTCTTCATATCCAAAATAAGAGCTTTATTGGGAAGCTGATTTTCAATGGTATCAAGTATGCGAACTGCCCCAAAAAATAGAGCTCCGTATAAGCGATAGGCGCTGATATTACCTGCATGGGAATGCAGCTCTGGATATGCGCTTGGGGAGGCTGGCTCACAGCGAGAGAGATTGGATATCCGATAGATAAAAGTAATGAATGCAAGAATTAATCCAGCCTGAAACGCTACTGTTAAGTCAACCACAATGGTCAGAATAAAGACACTGAGCAGAGTCACGCGATAAGGTAATTTGAAATGCTTGAGTTTGACTAATTTACGCCATTCACCCATATTCCATGCGATGTAAATCAAAATAGCAGCAAGCGATGCTAATGGGATATTTTCTGCAAGCGGTGCTGCAACTAAAACAAAAAGTAATAAAGTTAGGGCATGCACTAAGCCAGAGAGTGGTGTAGTAGCCCCACTGTCTACATTGGTCACCGTTCTGGCAATTGTGCCCGTGGCTGGCATGCCACCAAAGAAAGGGGTAATGAAATTAGCGCATCCTTGCGCCATCAATTCTTGATTGGGTTTATGGCGATCATGAATGAGTCCATCTGCAATGCGCGCACATACGAGGGACTCAATTGCGCCAAGAGTAGCAAGAGTAAGCGCTGGTACGATCATAAATTGGGCGCTAGACCAGGTGATGGGTATCCACTCAAATGAAGGAAGTGAGGCAGGAATGCCACCAAAACGACTGCCAATGGTTTCAATGGGCAAGCTAAAGATCGCAGTAATAAGGGTTGCACATCCCATGGCAACAACCGTACCGGGGAGATACGCGCTGAATGCAATGCGGATTTGAAATCGCTTCCATGCAATGAGTATCCCTAGACTTCCAAGTGAAATGCAAAGCGCTGCAGGATTGATAGTGTTAGTTGCATGAAAAAGTGCCTGCATTAAATCAAAAAAAGATGCGGGAACTTTTTCAATCGAGAGACCAAAAAAATCTTTCACTTGCGTCATTCCAATTAATACAGCAATGCCATTAGTGAAGCCAATAATGACTGCGATTGGGATAAAGCGAACCAACGTCCCAAGCCGAAATAGCCCCATTAAAAAAAGAAATACGCCGGACATGGCAGTAGCCAGCAATAGGTTGGCAACCCCAAAGCGCTCAACAATTCCAAAAACAATGATGATGAATGCGCCTGCCGGCCCGCCAATTTGAACGCGACTACCACCCAGCAGCGAAATTAAACTGCCCGCAATAATGGCGGTGAAAATACCAGCCTCGGGCTTAAGTCCGCTAGCAATGGCAAATGCCATTGCTAAAGGTAAGGCAACGATTCCTACTGTAATGCCAGCAAAAATATCACGAACGAAGCGATTTTTGTTATAGCCCTGAAAGCATTCTAGGATCTTGGGCTGAAAAAACATGGGCTAAATAATTTGCATTGACTTAACTGATGCGACTGCCAACCGCATATGCCACTGAAGCACTGACTGCAGTAATGAAGGCGCCCCACACAATATCAATCACAGCCAGCCTTGCCGGAAACCCCTCGATCACAGCCAAGTTGGTTAAGTCATAGGTCATGTAACAAAAGAAGCCAAACAGGGCGCCAAAGCCCAGTGCATAGATGAAAGACTGTTTTGCAATCGCTGGGCTAATGACAAAGATCGTTGTGCCGAGGGCATAGAGTAGGTAAAACGCCAAAGCGACCCAAAGCCGTGGCTCGGTAGCCATGAGTGAGCCCATTTCAGTGCGGTAGAGGTTTTTGGCAATGCCAAGCAGCCAAATAAAATCAATCACTAGAAAGGTTATTAAGAAACTTGCGTAGACCGCCAGATATTTGATCAATTTACTCACCTTTGCACAAAAGAAGGATTTCAATCATTATGATCCATAAGTATCCATTTCCTGAAATCAGGAGTAGGATTCTATTTAAATTGAACTGAAAAGGAAGAAGCATGTTTAAGCATTTATTAGTACCGATTGATGGGTCCGACGTGACCAAAAAATCCCTCAAAAACGTATTGGATCTTGCCAAGAAAGATGAGGCTAGCATTACCTTGGTCTATGTCTCCGATCCAATGCCGCCAATAGTCTATTCCGATAGTAGCTTGGGATATGGCTATTCGCAGAAGGACCACAAAAAAGCCTGCGATGCCTTTGCTAAAAATGTCTTCAAAAATGCACTGTCGGTGTTGGGTGCTAGTGTGGCAGTACAAACACTGCATACCTATAGCCCTAGCCTGGCTGGTGGTGTATTGGCGGCGGCCAAGAAAGCCAAGGCCGATGTCATTGTGATGGCCTCACACAAGCGGACCGGTATCAAAGGGCTGCTACTGGGCAGTCAAACCAATGAGGTGATTGTGCACTCCAGCTTGCCTGTGATCGTGCTCGGGTAAGGCTTACTTTTTCTTTGCGCTTGCTGCCTGCCGAGCGTCAGCAATATTGTCCGTAAAGGCTTTGGCTACTTCACCATCGGGTGGAACTAGCTTTAGGCCCCTTGCCCAGTATTGCTCCGCTTTGGCAAACTGACCTTCTTCGTAGTAGGCAGTACCAGCCAGCGCAAGGGCTTTGATGTTACTGGGGTCAAGCTCGAGGGCGCGCAGGATTAGGCGCATCGGCTCACCCTTGACACTTTGGTTTTGGTAGGCCAAAAAATCGGCGTAATCGATTGTTAATTGGGCATTATTTGGATTGAGCTCCAAGGCTTTCTTATAGGCTTTGGCGGCCTCAGGAAAGCGCTGCATTGCGGCGTAAGAGCGCGCTAGCATTTGCCAGCCCTCAGGATTGTTCGGGTCTTTTTCTAGGCGAGACGCCAACTGCTCAACCATGTTTTGGATGTCTTGCTGGGTCAGGGCGGGCTGCTGGCTCTGAGCTAGAGGGTCGGTTGCTACTGGATTACCAATCCAAAGGTAGAGCAGCACAGTGCACACTGGCACGCCGATACCGATGAGGAGCGCTGGAAATAAAATGCGCTTGGGTTTAGCGCCCACTGGGGCTTGATCAGCAGCAATCGCCCGTTCTTCCAGTAGTAAGCGTTTTTCAATATCACGCTGCGCCTCTTGCAACTGATCTGCAGCGATACGGCCTTCTGTAAAGTCGACATCGAGTTGACTGAGCTGGTCACGCAAAATAACAATGTTCTCTTCTTGCTCGCCCGTGGCGGCGACCGTTTTTTTACGCAAGGGCAAGACCAAGAGGATGGTCGCAATCGCAATCATGCCGACGGCAATGGCCAAGAAAGTCATCATGAGCGATCTCCCGATGAAGAATCAAGCAGTTTTCGGGCTCGGGATAAATCCGTTTGATCGAATTCTTCCGAGGCAAGGCGTTTGTGCCGCAAGCGAATTTGCTGGACCAAAATTAACATGGCAATCAGCAAAAGTGCAAATGGGCCAGCCCACAGCAAAATGGTTTTGTAGCTCAGTGGGGGCCGGTATAAAACAAATTCACCGTAGCGCTGCACCATGTAATCCAAAATCTCACGATCCGACTTACCTTCGCTGAGCTGTTTGCGTACTTGATTGCGCAGATCCACTGCTAATTCAGCATTGGAATCGGCGATGGTTTGATTTTGGCAAACCAGGCAGCGCAATTCATTGGACAGGGTTATGACTTTTTTCTCGAGCGCTGGATCCGCAGCAACAGGCCGAGCCTCTTGTGCAGATAGGATTACTGGCATAAATAAACCAATCGCCAAGCAGGCGCTAATCAAAACAGATCGCAAAAGAGATCGCGTTTGGTAAAGACCTGGGTTTAGAGGATGGACCATGCTTTAGCTATTGAGTTTTTGAATCAGCGGCAGAATTTTTTCTTCGATGACGCTTGGCGTCAATGGCCCAATGTGCTTGAGCCGAATCATGCCCGTCTTATCAATGACGAAGGTTTCCGGTACGCCGTAGACGCCATAGTCAATGCCGACTTGCCCTTTAAGGTCGACAACGGATAAGGCATAGGGATTGCCATGCTCTTTTAACCAGCGGATGGCATCCTCGGGCTTGTCTTTGTAATCCAAGCCAAGCAAAGGCGTCGATTGCGTTTTCGCAAACTGAATTAAATGAGGGTGCTCATCGCGGCACGCTGCGCACCACGATGCCCATACATTGAGTACCCAAACTTTGCCACGCATGTCTTCTGGCGAAAAACTCGCATTCTCTTTATCTAATATGGGTAGACTGAATGTGGGCGCACTTTTATTGATGAGTGGTGATGGCACTTCGCGTGGGTTGAGCTGGAGGCCGGCGGCCAAGAAGCCAAAAAAGACGACAAAAATCGCCAGCGGAATGAAATACCGTTTCATTTACGCTTCCGGTAGCGTCGATCCGTGATGGCCAAAAATCCACCCAGAGCCATAAACAAGCAGCCGCCCCAAATCCAATCCACAAATGGTTTTATGTGAATGCGGACCGTCCACTCATTGGCATTGATTGGCTCCCCCAGGGAGACATACAAGTCGCGCGTAAAGCCAGGATCTATCGCTGCTTCGGTCATTGGCATTTGACTGGCGGTGTACACACGCTTTTCGGGTTCCATGCGGTCAACCAGTTTACCGCCTTGGCTAACATCAAATGTACCCCGAATGGCTTTGTAATTCGGACCCTCAATGGCCTGCACTCCTAAAAACTGGAAGTTGTATCCGCCGGCCTCAATGCTGCTACCAATTGCCATGCGTACGTCTTTTTCTGACTCAAAGCCACGAACGCCAGTGACGCCGATGATAAAAACTGCAACCCCGATGTGCGCCAGGAACATGCCGTAATAACTCGCCGGCTGAGCCACAAGATTTTTAATCACACCGCGATCCCGATTGCTAAAGGCGCGCTCAAGCAATTGGGTGCAGGTGGTGGCGATAATCCAGACGGCCAAAAACAGGCCAAAGCCAACGAGTGGAGTCCAGCTCCGCAATACCAGTGGAGCAACGATTGCACTAATCACACTTACGGCTGCAGCCCACTTTAATTTATGCGCTAAGTCAATCACGGGGGATTGACGCCAGCGGGAGATGGGGCCGATACCAATCAAGAAGAGTGCGGGCGTCATCAGCGGTACAAATACTGCTTCAAAGTAGGGAACGCCCACCGAGATCTTTCCTAGGTCAAGGGCATCCAGCAGCATCGGATACAAGGTGCCCAGCAAGACTGCTGCAGTTGCCACTAAAAGTAAGACGTTATTGCTCAGCAACATGCTTTCACGTGACACGGTGCCAAAATCGCCGCCAATATTCGCTTTAGGCGCGCGCCATGCAAACAGCAATAGCGAACCGCCAACCACCAGCGCCAAGAAGCCCAGAATGAAAATGCCGCGCTTCGGATCGGTTGCAAAGGCATGAACCGAAGTGATGACGCCGGAGCGAACCAAGAAGGTGCCCAGCAGTGACAGTGAAAAAGCCAGGATTGCCAAGAGTGCAGTCCACATCTTGAAGCCACCGCGTTTTTCAGTGACTGCAAGGGAGTGAATTAATGCCGTGCCAACGAGCCAGGGCATGAAGGATGCGTTCTCGACGGGATCCCAAAACCACCAACCACCCCAACCCAATTCGTAATACGCCCAGGCGCTGCCCAGTGCAATGCCAATCGTTAAGAAGCACCATGCTGAGGTGACCCAAGGGCGTGACCACCTTGCCCATGCTGCATCCAGCCTGCCGGAAAGCAGGGCTGCAATCGCAAACGCAAAGGCAACTGCAGAACCAACGTAGCCCATGTATAAAAATGGCGGATGAATAATCATGCCGGGATCTTGCAGCAGGGGATTGAGGTCTTTGCCCTCCAATGCGGCCGGCAGCATCCGGTCTAGTGGATTGGATGTGAGCAAGGTAAACAAGAGCACACCGATATTGAGCAAGCCCAGTACGCCGAGTATGCGCGAAATCATTTTGATTGGAAGGTGCTTTGAAAAAATGGCAACCGCAAGCGTCCAGCCAGCCATCATGAAGCACCACAATAAAATGGAACCCTCATGGCTGCCCCACGATGCGCCAATGCGATACATCAAGGGAAGCGCCGAGTTGGAGTTTTGTGCAACATTGAGCACACTGAAATCATTGTTTATAAATGAGATAACCAGGCAGACATACGCGAAGGTCACCCACAAAAAAAGCCCGATAGCGGATGGCCTGGCTAAATTCATTAAGGCAGGTCGGTTGGTTTGTGCGCCAACGAGGGGGGCAATGCCCAGTACCAGCGCTGTCATCAATGCCAGAATTAAAGCAACTTGGCCAATTTCAGGAATCATGGTTTTTTCGCTTTAGCTAAGGCATCTGCCGCTTCGGGCGGCATGTAGTTTTCATCGTGTTTGGCTAGAACTTGGCTGGCCGTAAATGAGCCGGTGGAATTGAGGCGACCCTCGGCCACAACCCCTTTGCCTTCTTTAAACAAATCGGGCAATAAGCCCTCGTAACTGACTTCAATGCGGTGTGCAAAATCCGTCACTACAAAGCTCACTTTGAGTCCGCCCGCATCGCGCTTGATGGAATTTTCTTCAACCATGCCACCAACCCGAAATGCGCGGTCTTTAGGCGCCTCATTGGCCGCAATTTGACTCGGACTGTAGAAGAACACCAAATTGCTTTGGAAGGTCTGAAATACCATATAAGTGGCAAATGCAATGCACGTTACGCCACCAAGGATTGCCAGACCGCGTTTTGTGCGGGGTTTCATAAGTCCTTATTTTGCCTAATTTTTTTCAGTGGCGTACGACTCATCCCGAATGCTGGCTTCGGTCAGGCGACGCTGCCGGC
>JBIILR010000172.1:0-2663 GCA_044338365.1 Polynucleobacter sp.
GACCAAACTACCCAAACGATTGGTGTTGTGAAAGACAATCGCGTGAAGGTATACGGCACCACCACACCAAAACGTTTATCTGCATTGCCTAACGTTCCAACCTTGGATCAAGAGGGCTTAAAAGGCTTTGAAGTAAAGGTATGGCATGGTCTGTACACACCAAAAAATGTTCCACAGGCAATTCAAGCCAAACTCAATACTGCCCTCAAAGCAGCCTTGAACGATCCGGGTGTGAAGAAGCGTTTAGCTGATTCGAACATTGATGTTGTATCAATGGACAAAGTCAGTGCCAGCGGCCTTAAAACCCACCTCGATAACGAGATCAACAAATGGGGTCCTGTGATTCGTAAAGCCAATATTCCAGACTAAGTTGTATCTAGTCAGCGGAATTTGTTCCGCGGTATAAAAGCAGAACCAGCGATGCGTCGCTGGTTTTTTTATGCGCCCCATGAATATCCTGGTGTCAGCTGACTTAACCCTTACGAAAGAGGTATCCGGTTTGTGCCCGTGCAGCGCGTGCGCGCCAACTCGATCGAATCAGTGAAGCAATCGCCCATAAGCCCAAAAATGGATCCAGGACGTAGTCCCATAGATTGGTAGACTCATGCCACCCCGCTGCCCAAGCCAAAATAGCCAGAGCCAAAATGATCGCAATCCGATTGGATCCAGCGAGCCAAGCAACCAAGGCTGTAGCAATCACCGCAGCCAATAAGGTAAAGGGCCTATATCCCCAAGCATAGGGATCAAGCATCCCAACACCCAAGGCAAGCGGATAAAAAGCAATCGGAACCAGTGCAATCCAAACCTTCATCAGTGCAGGTACATGGATTTCTTTTGGCGAAAAATAAGCTGTCCACAAGAGCAACATCGAGGTAATGCTCAGATCACCCGTAAAGCCCCGCACATAAGCAGCCAGGGGCAGCTCCAGTGGCAAAAATAAGGTAAATACCGGCCAGAACATGAGGTTGGCAAGTACGAAGCAAATCAATATGCGTGGGCCCATCATGCGTACAATATTTTTCTCTTTGAAAAACAATGCCTGCATCAAGCATATCAATACGATTGCAGAACTGATTGCAATCTCCATTAGCGCAACTATTTGCATCGCCGAGTTCGGAACCATCAGGAGCTCCCCTTCTGGTTCTTTTTGCTTTCAATCCAGCGTGGGTCAAACTGAATGTGCTTCATCTTTTTACGATCGTAGGTATAGATGAGATGCACTTCCCCATTTGCGCCAAGCAATAAAGAGGGGTAGGAAAATTCACGATGGAGACCATTGGTCAGTGTTTGGTCGCTTTCCACTTCCGCAATCACGCTCCAATTGCTGGTTCCGGCTGGTGCTATTGCCATGACGAGGCGATGGCGCGCCGACTCCAAGTCATTCAATGCGATGAGGCGATCACCATTGGATAACTGCAAACCTGCAATTGCAGCATTGGGATTGGCTAAATCCAAATCAGTTCCACTGACCCAGGATTGACCTGCATTTTCCGTAAGGGCGCTTGCAATGCGGGGCGGGCCTGCGGACCTTGCTTGCCTAAAGTAGGCTACGGCTTTTTCAGGGGAATCAATAAAGACGATGGGTTGCAATAAAGCACGGCCGGAACTCATACGGCGCTTATCGATCACCCGACCACCATCAATCCGAATCAGCTCCCCAAATTTACCCATCCACTCGTGATACACCGGCAAACCCAGGGTACCGTCCATAAAGTCAAATCCGGGCGCTTTGATCAAGGTACTTAAATTGAGCGCGGGCGAGGTGATGAGGCGCTGCGGACGTGACCAACTCATACCCTCATCGCCTGACTCCATCCAGCTGATGGAACTGCCAGCCCAGCCGCCCACTGAAACCGTAACAAAGTAGAGTTGCAATTTGCCTTGGCTTGAGCGCACGGGTAATGGGTTTCCGAGTTTTTTAATGAAGCGCGATAAGCCCTTTTCGGCGGCTACCCGATCAATTACTATTTCAGGCTTGCCCCAGCTGCCAGCCTTGGTATCCAATACAGCGGTTTGAATCACGACGTCGGCTGCGCCCTCCCTGGACCCAGCAAACCAAAATGCACGCAGATTGCCATCATTTAAAAGGATCGCAGCACCCGCATGCACCGATGGCGCAGCAGTCTCGGGAATAAACTGGGCTCGCGGCTCCGGAATGCTGACTTGCGTACTGATTTGCGGCTTTTTTCCTGACACTGGTGCAGCAACTTCAGGCACCAGTAGCTCAGACTCTAATGCCATCGGCATTGCAAATGGGGCCCAAGGCAGCCGACTGTCTATCTGAATGTAACCGGCAACACCAGCCAAAGCTAGGATGCATAAACTCGCAATGCGCATCATCGGCAAGCATCCGGTGAGGCGCTGACTACAGCAGACGGAGAGTAAATAAGGTATTCGTTCACGAAGAGGTATTGTCCCATCTCGCCGCGAATGATTGCCAAAATCTCCTCCTGGCTATGGCGTGCGCGCATCTCCATGCGCTTGCCTAAGACTTGGCAGTCATCGCAGAATACCGGCGCTACGCCGAGTGGCGAATAGGCTGCAAAATACGGATACCGTTTGGCTAATTCAGCACCATTAGCGGCCTCGCTGGCTGGATAACCCTGTAAACGCGCGCCCGGCAGTAACAGTCGGTATTCCTCATCCTTGGCCCGGAAATCACA
>JBIILR010000173.1:0-2657 GCA_044338365.1 Polynucleobacter sp.
CGCCGAACCGATCGGCAACCAAGCGGTAAGCCAAATACGCCCGCGCTGGCAGGGTCTGGGTATGGTTAAACCACACCGCACCCACTGGCTTATCCCCCGACGCGCTACCGAGCATCCTCAGTTGCAGTCGCAGGTGTTTTTCTTTCATTAAGGCTTGGCTAATCACTTCAAATTCACCATAAAAGACCGGCGGTGGGAAGCCTTGGCCCCAGAGCTCTTCTGCCAATAGATCGCCGATCTCTGCGGTTAATTCATCGGGGCGTAGGCTGCCGTCGTGGATGTGCTGCCTAGCTAACAGCGCATCGTCGAGCAATTCATCGGCAACCGCCTGAAAGCAGGCATCAAAGCGGGCAAAGCTCGCTTGATCAATCGTCAGGCCGGCTGCCATGGCATGCCCACCAAATTTGAGAATGAGGCCAGGCTCGCGCTTAGAAACCAAATCCAATGCATCGCGCAGATGAAAGCCACTAATCGAGCGGCCTGATCCACGCAATTGCGACTGCGCATCCTCGGTATCGGCTGGGGCAAATACGATGGCGGGGCGATTAAAGCGTTCTTTCAGGCGCGAGGCCACGATACCGACCACGCCTTGATGCCATTTGGCATTCATTAGGCAGAGGGCAGAGCGGGCTGCTGCAAGACCATCCAACTGTTCTTCTGCTAAATGAGCCAAGGCCGCCTCTTGCATACCGCCTTCAATCACGCGGCGTTCGCGATTAATGCGATCGAGTTCTTGGGCGATGCGCAGCGCGACATCCGCATCGTCTGCCAGCAGCAGCTGAATTCCCAAAGTCATATCGGCTAGGCGTCCAGCAGCATTGAGTCTGGGGCCAACTGCAAAACCCAAATCACCGGCTGTAGCTTTACGAATATCGCGACCCGCGACACTAAACAAGGCTGCAATGCCTGGCTGCCCCATGTTCTTTCGCATACGCCTTAGGCCATTGGCAACCAAAATACGATTGTTGTAGTCCAGTTGCGCCACATCAGCCACGGTTCCTAGGGCAACCAAGTCGAGCAAATTTTCAATCTTGGGTTGTGTATCTGCCGTGAAGGTGCCGCGTTGCCGGAGTTCAGCGCGCAACGCAATCAGCAAGTAAAACACCACGCCAACGCCGGCCAATGCTTTGCTGGGAAAGTCACAACCGGTTTGGTTTGGATTGACGATTGCCAAGGCTTTGGGCGTCAGGTCGCCTGGAAGGTGATGGTCTGTGATGATGACGTCCATGCCTAATTCGCGCGCACGCTCGACACCATCACTACTGGCAATGCCGTTATCCACCGTAATCAGAATGGCCGGCTTCGGCGCTTGTGTGGCGGCAAGGTCGACCACTTCGGGTGTGAGTCCGTAGCCCATCGTAAAGCGATTGGGTACTAAAAAATGAATGTTTGTATTCGGGCCGCCGAGTAAACGCAGGCCACGAACAGCAACCGCACACGCGGTAGCGCCATCGCAGTCATAGTCGGCAACGACCAGCATTGGTTTTTTTGCCGCAAGCGCATCGGCAAGGATGGAAGCAGTAGAAAGGCACTGACTTAACTGGGTTGGTGAGATTAATTGCTTGAGCTCCAAGGCAAGTTCATCGGTCGTCGATACCCCGCGAGCGGCATAGAGTCTGGCCAGTAGGGGGTGTAGACCTCCCGCAGCAAGAGTGTCTGCCACTTCTGCCGAATAGTCGCGCTGCCTAAAGACGGAATCAATCATGTCGCTTTGGAACCCATTAACTCTTGCCAGCTGAGTAAAGTAGACGTACGCCAAAAGGCCCACGATCCTTTTTTGATATTACTTTTTTGAATCGTGCGTCTGCGCACAATACCATTCGGAAAGTCAATCAGCTCGAGTTCATCGAGTGTTTCATCCAGTAAGGCAGTTTGCAGCATCGGCCAAACTGCTGCTGGATCCTTAAGCCAAGCAAACCCACCGATCAGGGTGTCCATAGTGACTTCACTGCTACACGGAATAGTGAGGTGATGGGCGATGCCTATTAAAACAGGATGATCAGTAATGATGTTGCTTGCTGCTCTAATTTCATTCGGAGCTTGTAAATCATCAATAGAGCCGATGCCGCTGATCCAAATCGAATTAATGGTAGGTAGGCCACTCGCTTGACGGGCCTCGTTAACAGGGCTGATGTGCCACAGCATCTGAATCTCATTTTGCAATTTACGCCAAGCGCGTGCTGTACCCGCTACTATGGTATCGCGCGGCAACCACCAATCGATATTGCGACCGTGTGCCTGATCGATTGAGTGGGTTGCTAGGCTGGCAAAGTGAGCCGGGTTGATAAACCAGCGGTGCGGATCGGCTGCGATAACGTCAGCCTTGAATTCATCCCGAAGGAGGGGCTGTGCCTCTGCGAGCAAGTCGGCTGACTCAGCTGCGGAAAGTGGAATGTGATCTGGGTGCATCAACACCAAATGGTCGCGGGTGGCGTGGAGGTGAACTGGCTGTATACAGGCGAACACGGTATTAGGGTCAATAGGACCACCTTGTAGTCCAAGTAATTCAAATGGGGCTGCGGGTACGGCATTACCGAGCAAAAAACGCTCGTGTGGCAAGCCCCGTGTGGGGACGGTCTGTAAGGAATCAGCCACAGCATCGTCACCCGACAGAAGGAGGGTAAATTGTCTTTTTGTTGTCATTCTTCTGATTTTAA
>JBIILR010000174.1:0-2649 GCA_044338365.1 Polynucleobacter sp.
AGAAAAAAGTAAAAGATAAAACCCTCATTGCCATAGCATGCGGCGCCAATATGAACTTCAGTCGCCTGCGTTTTGTAGCTGAGCGCGCCGATGTCGGTGAATTTCGGGAGGCCATCTTTGCGGTTACGATTCCAGAGGAGCGGGGCTCCTTCAAACGCTTTTGTCAATTGCTGGGCAAGCGCAACGTCACGGAATTTAATTACCGCATTGCTGATCAAGCAAAAGCGCATATTTTTGTTGGCATTGGTACGCAAAAGTCGGGTGACAGTATCGAGATCGCCAAGCATTTTGCTAAAGCGGGATTTGCGACGATTGATTTAACCCACGATGAGCTTGCTAAATCGCATCTCCGGCATATGGTCGGTGGTCACTCTCCTTTAGCGCGCGATGAACTGCTGTACCGCTTTGAGTTCCCTGAGCGCCCAGGTGCCTTGATGCGCTTTTTAACCAGCATGGCGCCCAATTGGAATATCAGCCTATTTCATTACCGTAACCATGGCGCAGACTACGGACGCATTCTCGTCGGCATTCAAGTACCCAAGAATGAACAAAAGCAATTCCAAGCCTTCTTGGCTTCCCTCGGCTACCCGCACTGGAATGAAAGTGCGAACCCTGCATACCAGCTTTTCTTAAAGTAACGAAGCTAAATGTCCTATAGCCTGACCGGAAAACTCGTTGTGGCGATTTCATCGCGCGCGCTCTTTGACTTTGAGGAAGAGAATCGCTTGTTTGAAACCAGCGATGACAGCGCCTATATGAAGCTGCAACTGGATCGATTGGCCATGCCAGCGCAAACGGGCGTTGCCTTTCCGCTGGTACAAAAACTACTAGCCTTTAATGATGGTGACGAGCAACGCGTAGAGGTCGTCATCTTGTCACGCAATGATCCAGTCAGTGGCTTGCGTGTGTTCCGCTCTGCAGAGCATCACCAGCTTCGCTTGGAGCGCGGCGTATTTACCCGCGGCAGGCCACCCTACCATTACTTGCGCTCATTGCAGGCGAATTTGTTTTTATCGGCTAATGAAGATGATGTGCGCGCTACGATTGATGCTGGCTTTCCGGCGGCGCGCGTCTACCCGGAGTCCAGTAAAACCGCCGAATCGCACCCCAACGAAATTCGCATTGCCTTTGACGGTGATGCCGTTTTATTCTCAGATGAAGCAGAGCAAGTTTTTCAGAGTAGCGGGCTAGAAGCCTTCGTTGATCACGAAAGCAAAAAGGTGGCGATTCCCTTGCCGCCCGGTCCATTCAAGCCACTACTGGAAGCCTTGCACCGCCTGCAAAGTCAGTCTGGAACAAAGGCTGCCCATGGCATGCGCATTCGGACTGCTTTAGTTACTGCACGCTCTGCCCCCGCGCATGAGCGCGCGATCCGCACCCTCATGAACTGGGGCATTGATGTGGATGAAGCCATGTTCTTAGGCGGCCTTTCCAAAAGTGAGTTCCTCCGCGAATTTGAACCCGATTTTTTCTTTGACGATCAAACTGGGCATTGCAACTCAGCAGCGTCCGTTGCGCCAACGGGGCATGTGGTTTCGGGGGTCGCTAATCGCCCAAAATCCAGTAGTTAATTAGGCACGCCTTACCCACTTTAACCATGAGCTATTCCGACTCCCCCCGCTTGCCGCTTGGTAAAGAAACGGCATACCCCCAGCACTACGACCCCAGTGTGCTGTTTCCGATTCCGCGCGCAGAAAACCGGGCGAAGTTGGGTCTTAGTGCAGCCAGCGTTCTCCCATTTTTTGGAGTTGATTTGTGGAATGCATTTGAACTCAGCTGGCTCAATTTAAAAGGCAAGCCACAAATCGCCTTAGCTGAGTTTGAAATCCCCGCAGACTCGCCTTGCATGATCGAATCAAAATCGTTCAAGCTATTTTTAAATAGCCTGAACAGTGAACGCATTGCAGATGAAGAAGTACTGCGGGAGCGTGTCGTGGCTGATTTGTCTGCCGTTGCAGGGGCACCTATTCACATGCGCATTCTCACTCCACAGCAACTTTCAAAAAGCGGCATGCGGGAAATGGATGGGGTTTTGCTGGATCGCCTAGACATCGAAGTAGATCCCAATGTGACAGCGAATCCTGCTTTACTGAAAGCTGATCACACTAGATCGCCCATAGAGCAATGCGTGGTATCGCATTTACTCAAATCAAATTGCCCAGTAACCGGACAGCCGGACTGGGCCAGCATTCAAATTCGGTACCAAGGCAGGCCGATTGAAGAAGAAGGTTTACTGCGTTATTTAATTGGTTTTCGGGAGCTCGGGGAATTTCATGAGCACTGCGTGGAAACCATTTTTTGCGATATCAAGCGGCAGTGTAAGCCAGAAAAGTTATCGGTTTATGCGCGCTACACGCGGCGGGGTGGCCTTGATATCAATCCGTTTCGAACGGATTACAACGCTGTCTGGCCTGACAACATACGCCACGCCAGACAGTAGTGCTTATTTAAAACGGAATATCGTCGTCCATGGCGCCCAACGATGCTGCTGTAGGGGCTGGCGCTGAATTCGATGAATCAGCAGACTTAGGACGCGAATAACTCTCACCGCCCTCACCACCGCCGGCCATCTTCGAGCCCAGCATCTGCATCGAGTCCGCCACAATCTCGGTGGAGTATTTTTCTTGACCGCTGGCATCAGCCCACTTG
>JBIILR010000175.1:0-2648 GCA_044338365.1 Polynucleobacter sp.
CCCGGTGGAATTGCCTTCACGTTTCCGATGCTGTCTTCGTGCGCCAGCTCACCCGATAGAACGTAACTAATGATTTCCATATCGCGATGGCCGTGCTTACCAAAGCCCCGACCGGCAGCAACCCGATCCTCATTGATCACCCGTAAATTACCCCACCCCATAAATTGAGGGTCGTGATAACCCGCAAATGAAAAGGAATGGAAACTTGTGAGCCAGCCATGATCAGCATAGCCGCGATCACTGGATTTTCGGAGGTAGATCATAGTGGATTAAGGACCGTTATAGGGCATAGGGACACATTGTAAAAAAGGGGTACTTACTGCACGATGTCATTTAATCAGGCTTTTTTAGGTAAATTTGCGCATTCATCTTGCCTGCAAAAATCATATCCAATTGCACGCCATCATTCCCCTGCACCACCTGAATGCCTTCTTTTTCAGACGGCATGGTTTTCTCTACAACCAGCATATTGACAGGCCAATCCACGCGTAGCTTGGCTGCCATCGGCAAGAAACCGTCAAAATAACGGCGCATCAGAGGCCCAGCATTCAAGCGATATTGGCCGGTTCCCACTTGATCCAAGGCTTTGGATTGCAGATCAATGCAAATGGATGCGCCCCGCTCAACGTCAGTCAAAACCACTTGATTGTTCTTTACTTCAGCCGAAGCCATCTTATCAAGGCTCTTGACTGCAATCGCCTGAATGCGGTCAGGATTAAAAACAATCACGACTTTTCGGATGGGATCGAGCTGGTAGTGGCATGTTGCAATCTGCACACTGCCACTCTCCAAACTTGCTGGCGTAATCTTTACACGGGATTCATAGGAGTAAGCCCCAGGATCAGGGCGCTCTTTTAAATATTTAATCTGGCCTTCAGTAGCGATATCGGAAAACTCCAGCGCGAATGCGGATGTACTAGAGAACAGCAGAGCAGTTAATAATGCGCTTTTTAGCATATCAAAAATGATTGTCAATCACCATCTCTGATTTAGAAATAAACCCAGGCTTGGGCCATGCGGCTTGCGTTCCTTTACCAATTACGAGCATTGCGGCGACCGCATAGTCTTTTGGCAAATGAATTAACTCAGCAACCTTCTTAAAATCAAAACCAACCATGGGGCAAGAGTCGTATCCCATCGCCTTTGCTGCCAACATCATGGTTTGCAATAGGATTCCGGCAGAACGCATGGCTTCATCGCGTTGCAACTGTTCATTACCTGAATAAAATGGACTAATCCATGGCACTAAGATATCTTGCGCCGCCTTGGGTGCATTCACCCAATAACGTGCGGGGTCTTTATCCCATGCTTTGATGTCAACGGTCACCACAAACAACAGTGATCCATCGGTAACCTGCGCTTGATCGTGCGCTGCTGCACGCAATTGCACTCGCAATGCCTTGTCTTTCACATTGACTAAACGCCAGTGCTGGATATTAAAAGAGGATGGGGCTTGCATCGCCAGATCAATTAATGCGTCGGTTTCAGCAGGGCTAATCTGGTGCGTAGCATCAAACTGCTTTACTGCTCTACGCTGGCGAATGGCATCAAGTGTGTTCATATTGCTCCTATTTAATTTTTCTCGTAACAGCTTACTGTAATAGAAATTACAAAAATAGGATGACTTCTTCAGGAAATCCGAGCTCAAGCGATAAATACTGGTTTTGAGCTACCTAAACTGGTGGATTAAGTAGAATGGTTGCTCATGAAAAATACAGGTTATCTTCTAGTTCTAATTGCTCTGAGTGGGCTATTTCGCCCTGCCTTGGCGATTGACCTGCAACCCGGCGACATTGTCGCCCCGCAACCGAATATCAGTGCAGTAACCCTATCGTATATAAACAGCCAAAATAACGACCTATTTCGAAACGGTGTGAATACTGGCGCTGATCCTAAGCTTGAAAGCAATGCGGTGTTTTTACGGTTAACGCACACCTATACCATTGCCTCACTGCCAGCCGTCACTTACCTGCAAACCGGAACTGGAGCCCTCTCTACTGATGGATCGCTGGCGGCTTTTCCGGGTAGCAAGGGAATGATGGATTCCGGCATTGTGACGGCGATTTGGCCTTACGCCAATCATGCCACCCGAACCTATTTTGGAATGGCAGGCTATCTTTTTTTACCTACCGGTGAGTATTCCAATGCCAAAGCCTTCAACCTAGGCAGCAATCGATACGCCCAAGCTTTGCAAATGGGCTACCAGCGCCCCATCAGCAAAAATGTAGATGCTGCAGTTGCTGTCGATTCCACCTGGTATGGCGCTAATAGTGCCTGCGCTGCAGCGTGTTTATCCAACCAAAATCTACAACTCACGCAAAAACCCTTGTATACCGCCCAAGCTGGGCCGATTTATAAAATCAATCAAACCTACACCGTAGGTGCAACCTATGTCTACGTCTCCGGCGGTGAAACCGCATGGAATGGGGTTGAGCGTAACAATACCGTCGTAACCCAGCGCTATTACGTCAGTGGCGTAGCCCATACGCGCGTCGGTCGATTTACCGTGCAATATGGTAACGACATTGCCACCATGAATGGTTTTATGGAAAGCAATCGCCTTGTAGTGCGCTATGCCAAAGCATTTTAGATAAAGCGAAACCTAACTCGATCTTGGCTGCGCCTACCGGTACGGCAGCTTACCAAGC
>JBIILR010000180.1:0-2644 GCA_044338365.1 Polynucleobacter sp.
TCAACCCTGATCACAACCTAATTCAATTCATGGAGTCATGTAATGCAAATTGATTGGACCGCATTTACACCTGGACCAGCATTATTTGGTGGCATCCTGTTAGGAATCGCTGCCGCACTCTACATTCATTTTCATGGACGCATCCTTGGTATTAGTGGGATTGTTAGTGGACTCTTGCGCCTTCAACACAATGACACCCTTTGGCGCATTTGCTTTGTGCTGGGTTTGTTGACTGCCTCTTTTTGGGCGGCATTTCTGTTTGACTTTCATCCATTGCAGATAATCCAAGCAGAGTGGGGCGCATTGATCTTGGCTGGCTTACTCGTTGGTTTTGGCGCGCATTATGGCTCGGGCTGCACTAGCGGTCATGGCATTTGTGGCTTGTCGCGTTTATCTCCGCGCTCTTTAGTTGCTACCGCATCGTTTATGGGCGCCGGCTTCTTAACCGTATTTGTTATTCGGCACCTACTGTCATGATGCGCAAATCGGTTGGACTCCTAAGTCAGTACCTCATTGGCGTTTTATTTGGCTTGGGACTGCTTGTTTCTGGGATGAGTAACCCAGAAAAGATCCTGGCTTTTCTTGATCTTGGCGGCGCCTGGGATCCCTCCTTGATTTTTGTGATGGGCGGTGCGGTCTTAGTCGGCTTAGTGGCCTTTTATTTGGCTAAAAAGCGTACACAAAGCTTTTTTGGCGATGCCCTGCAAATACCAACTCGTAGGGACGTTGATAAGCGCTTAGTAATTGGCAGTCTGTTATTTGGTCTTGGCTGGGGCATTGCTGGCTTTTGCCCTGGCCCTGTTTTGGTTGCCTTAGGATCTGGCCATGCTAAAGCTCTAGTCTTTGTATTGGCCATGCTGGTTGGTATGGCTGCTTGCGAATGGTTCTTTAGTGGCAGTAAACGGACGCATAACCAGAGAACCTAGACTAGACCTAAAACTAATAAAAAGTCGGGTATTGAAGGGAATGGTGGGGTTTAGTCTTTTGAGCGTTAAGTTAAGTAACGGTCGGAATGTCCAAAAGTGTGTAGGCAATCTTTACACATTTTCTACACCAGCTCAATCCCAACGCTTTTCATCACGAAGGCAAATAAGCCAAAGCAGATAACTGCTGCTACTACACACGTGGCCATGGTCATCCAGAAGCCTAGCTTTGGAAGTAGGTATGGAAACAGTAAGAACATGGGTAAGGTAGGTATTACATACCAAAAGGTGTAATAAGCATGGTTTGCTATCTTCTCTTCAGATTGGTTTTCAATATACAGCCAGGTAAGTGTGAGTAAAGTTATCAGTGGCAGAGCTGCTATAAAGCCACCCAACCTATCGCTCCGCTTAGCTATTTCAGAAATGAATACAACCATTCCCGCTGTTAGTATGTATTTGGTAATGATCCAAGCCATTTGAGCCTTATTAAGAAGTAGTTGTGGGATAGTCTAAAGCAGAGTAAGACATCCTAGTCCCTAGTTTGATTCCACCCCAGGTTAATAAGAAGATTTGAGTTAAGAGAGTTAACGCCCTCTAAGGCGTAGGTCGCGCGTTCGAATCGTACTGGGCAGGCCAAACACTAGACTGGCTTATGAGATCTAGTCAAAAAACCCAATTGTATGGCGAGCAGCTTACCGAATATTGATCTATCGGCTCAATTACTGCGGCCAGTTATTGATATAGATCAAAGAGCCAAAACCCTATAAGAATAGTCTTAGTTAAGTCAAAAATATTCTTTTAGGGGGGTTATATGAAATGTTCTGTCGGCCGTATCGATCGCGTACTACGCATCTCTGTTGGACTAGTTTTAGTGGTTTTAGCCGCAAGTGGTGTGATTGGCCTATGGGGCTGGATTGGTATTGTTCCTTTAGCTTCTGGCGTATTTAAGTTCTGCCCAATGTATTCCCTATTGGGAATTAATACGTGTGGCGCAAGTCGTAGCAATGATAGCTTTTATAAGTGATTTTGTTTAATTAAAAGATTACAAGTCAATGACCAAGGAGGATTCAAGATGATCAATCCAGAACAAACGAGAACATC
Source organism: Polynucleobacter sp. (assembly GCA_044338365.1). Classification (GTDB taxonomy): domain Bacteria; phylum Pseudomonadota; class Gammaproteobacteria; order Burkholderiales; family Burkholderiaceae; genus Polynucleobacter. The sequence goes on from JBIILR010000180.1 coordinate 2,025, forward strand.
TAGCGCTAAAGGATGGAGTCCTTATTTGGCAGGTGCCTTAGTTGGAGTGCTGGCAATTATTTCTGTCTATCTGACAACCATTTATATGGATAAGTCTACCTACTTGGGGGCATCAACTACTTTTGTGCGTGCTGCAGGTTTAGCGGTACAAGTGGTAAACCCTAGCTACGTTGCACAAAATGTTTATTACACAAAAGAAAAGATAGTAGTTGATTGGCAATTTTTAATGGTGATTGGCATCTTCTTTGGCGCATTATTGTCATCAAAAATAGATGGCAGTTTTAAATTAGAAAGCTTGCCACCATTGTGGGAAAAACGATTTGGCTCTTCAGTTCCCAAACGGTCTGTATATGCCTTTGTTGGCGGTATTGTGGCAATGATCGGCGTTCGCCTAGCGGATGGTTGTCCTAGTGGGCATGGACTGAGCGGCATGATGCAGTTATCCGCAAGTTCTTTTGTCGCATTAGCCATATTCTTTGGTTATGGCGTGATTGTCGCAAACTTCATGTACAGAAAGGCAAGCTAATCATGTCTATAGATCAACTCTTAGGTTTAGCGACTGGCGTTATCTTTGGCTTCTTATTGCAAAAAGGGCGTGTTCTGCGCTATGACAAGCAAGT
>JBIILR010000062.1:0-8926 GCA_044338365.1 Polynucleobacter sp.
CAGTCATTACAGCGCATTGAGCGAGAGTATCCCGCAGTAAATCAAGCCCCAGCCCCGTTTGCGCCGACAGATAAATGCGGCTTGGCTGACCCTCAATATCCCTTATAACCATGGGCCCTTTCGTAAAGGTCTGGGGCATCAGGTCAATCTTGTTCATGACCTCCAATCGCGGGATGGAATCGGCTCCAATTTCAGCCAAAACTGCCTCTACTTGGGCTTGCTGCTCTTTGGCCACCGGGCTACAGGCATCAATCACATGCAGTATGAGGTCCGCATGAATAGTCTCGTCCAAGGTTGCCCGAAAGGCTTCCACCAGCTGATGCGGTAAATCCCGGATAAATCCCACCGTATCAGAGACCACAATCGACCCTACTTCGGGCAAAAATACGCGCCGCGAGGTGGTGTCTAAGGTGGCAAAGAGCTGATCTGCGGCATAGGTATCGGCCTTGGTTAAGGCATTAAACAAAGTGGACTTACCGGCATTGGTATAGCCCACCAAGGAAACTGAGAACACGTCCTTGCGACTGCGCGACCGACGCTGGGTGCGCTGCTGGCGCTGGAGCTTTTCCAATTCGAGCTCAAGGCGTTTGGCTTTGGTTGCCAACATGCGACGATCGAGCTCCATTTGGGTCTCGCCAGGACCACCGCGCAAGCCAATACCGCCCTTTTGACGCTCTAAATGGCTCCACGCCCGCACTAAGCGGGACATGCGATACCGAATCTGGGCTAACTCCACCTGCGTTTTACCAATGTGGCTTTGGGCGCGCTGGGAAAAAATATCCAAAATTAAACCGGTACGGTCCATTACATGGTGACCGAGGTGGCGCTCTAAATTACGCTGCTGGCTTGGGGATAAGGGGTGATTAAAAATCACGAGCTCAGCGTCGCTCTCCTCCAAAGCACGTTTGATTTCATTGGCCTTGCCGGATCCAACAAACAAGGCTGGGTCGGTTCGGCCTTTGCGTGCCACCACACGCGCTACCGGAATAGAGCCTGCGCTATCGGCCAACAGACTGAGTTCGGCCATGCTATCCGGAAAGTCTTCGCGTCCCGAATCAACCCCTACTAGAACTGCGCGAACGGGATCAATGCCAGTTTTATGCAGAAGGCTCATCCTCATCGACGCGGAAGGTCACTGCACGCGCCGGCACGATGGTAGAAATAGCATGCTTGTAAACCATTTGCGTCACGGTGTTGCGCAACAAAACAACGTACTGATCAAAGGATTCAATATTGCCTTGCAGCTTAATGCCGTTAACCAAGTAAATCGATACTGGAACGTGCTCTTTGCGCAAGGTATTCAGGAAGGGATCCTGAAGTAATTGGGTTTTGTTGCTATTCATACTGCTCCTTATTCATTATTGGATGTGTGGGAGTCTTGCTTTTATTAAGGGACTGCAGGGCTAAGCATGGAACTTCACCCTAGGGTTATTAATATATACTGCCTACCCCACTTTTGCCAAGCCTTAAACAGCGGCGGAAAAGAAGGTACTAAATTAGCGCTTTTTGCCTTTATCTGTGTCCACATACGGGTTTTTATTGGTGCGCATTTCGATCCGCAGCGGGGTTCCCCGTAACTTAAATGCCTCCCGAAAGCGCCCTTCTAAAAAGCGCTTATAGCTATCCGTTACACCACTGAGCGCACTGCCATGAATCACCACAATCGGTGGATTCATGCCGCCCTGGTGGGCGTACCGTAATTTAGGACGACCCATGCCAACACGCTTGGGCTGTTGATGCTCCACGGCTTCGGCCAAAATACGCGTGAGCCTTGGAGTGGGTAATTTCGCCATGGCTGCGGCATACGCTAAATCGACGTCTTTAAAAAGCTCTTTGAGTCCAGTTCCTTTTGCCGCTGAAATGGGGTGTACGTTCGCAAAATCCAAGAAGCGCAACTTTTGACCGATCTCCACACGGCAGCGCTCTTTAACGTAGTGATCAATACCATCCCACTTATTAATGGCCAGGACCAGTGCGCGGCCCGCTTCTAAAATAAAGCCCGCAATGTGCGCGTCTTGCTCTGAAATATCTTGCTGGGCATCGAGCATTAAGATCACGACATTGGCATCGGCAATGGCCTGCAAGGTTTTCACTACGGAGAACTTTTCAATTGCTTCAAATACTTTACCGCGGCGACGCAAACCGGCGGTATCAATCAAGATGTAGGGCTTGCCATTGCGTTCAAACGGTACTTCGATTGCATCACGCGTCGTGCCTGGCATATCAAATGCAATCACGCGCTCTTCGCCGATAAGTTTATTAATCAGTGTTGACTTACCCACATTAGGGCGGCCCACAACCGCGATCTTCATGGCGCGAGGAGTTAAAGGATCAGCATCAGCGCTGTCATCGGGCTCTGGAATACCCAAGTCATCGAGTGCATCATCAATCAGTGTTTTTACGCCATCGCCGTGCGCCGAGGAAATCGCAAACGGTTCACCCAATCCAAGCTCATGAAAATCAGCCGTCACTACGCCATGCGACATGCCTTCGGTTTTGTTGACTGCCAACACAACCGGGCGACCGGTCTTGCGTAAAAAATCCGCAATCACACGGTCTTGCGGCGCCATACCCAAGCGGCCATCCACCAAGAAAATAATTAAATCCGATTCAGCAACGGCTTGCTTGGTTTGTTTAGCCATCTCGGCGACGATGCCGGTTTTTGCCACCGGCTCAAAGCCCCCGGTATCCACGCAAATGAACTCACGCGAGCTAATGCGGCTATTACCGTAATGGCGATCCCGGGTTAAACCAGAAAAGTCGGCTACCAGCGCATCTCGCGAACGCGTCAAGCGATTGAACAAGGTGGATTTGCCGACGTTCGGTCGGCCAACGATGGTGATGACCGGCTTCATTTCGGGCTGTACGCCGCTAATTTGCCACCTTGAGACTGGACCAGAATCAAGCCGCCTACTGCAATCGGTGCTGCAGTCACGGGTGTTGTGTCATGGCGAATGCGCGCTAGCATCTCGCCGCCCGACTGCGACATCGCATGAATGTAGCCTTGCTTATCGCCCATTAAGACAACCCTACCAATGGCTAAGGGCTCGCCGACATCGCGCCACGTTAGTTGGGTGTTCTCCCATACCTGTGAACCGTCACTGCTCCGAAATGCAGTGACGTGGGATTTTTCATTGGCGGCAAAGACAAAATCACTACTCTGGGCTGTCCCAGTAAAGCTAGAAAAATCTTTAAACCAAGTCAAGGTGCCCGTGCGCGCTTGCGCACACCCAATGCGGCCCTGATAGGAAACGGCACAAATTAGTTCACCCTCCATACTCGGTTTGGCGCTCACGTCATTGAGGCGCTCGATTTCAGAGAAGCCTTTCGGAAAGGAGATCGGCGTTTCCCAAACGAGTCCGCCGTTGGCAATGCCAATCATGCCAAAACGTCCGCCTGCAAAACCGGTCACGATCACTTCATTACCAATCGATAACATGCCGTAACCGACACGCAAAGAGAGTGCTGATTGCTGACGCTGGTAAATCCAGCGGCGCTTACCGGTAGCCGCATCCAAACCCACAAAGCGATTATCTAAGCCCCGAATCACCACTACACCGCCAGCTACCACCGGGGCAGTCAATACTTCGCCACCAATGTGAAACTTCCAAATGTTTTTGCCCGTGTCATCGTAGGCAAGCACATCGCCTTCCGTAGTCACTACTGCAGTGACCTTGCCATCCGAGCCCGGACCAATGATGAGTTTTTCAGGAACGGATGTTTCCCATAGGGTTTTGCCGCTTTGCAAATCCATTTTGCGCAAACCACCACGACGCGATGCGGCATAAACGGCATCGCCCACCACCGCAGGATGAAAGTTAAAAGGCTCCGATGATCCAATGCTGACAGACCATACCGGCGCTAAATCAAACTGGTTGCTTACTTTGACTAACTCAGCTGGCTGGCGCACACGCGCCTTACCCGAGCAGGCAACAAGGCTGACTGCCAATACGGCAACGACGGCAGCGCCTAAAAGTCGTTTCATTCAACGCCCCCAACGGCATCGAGCTTTACTTTCAGTAGACTGCGCGCCTCTTGTGGGAACTCTTTGGATTTTTCCAATAACTTCCAGGATTGCGAATAACTTTTTCTCGCATCGGCATTTTTTCCTTGTACCAAATACCAATCACCACGGCGCTCGAGCCATAAGGGCTCAAATCCTGGAGTTGGCGTCCCTTTCAAAATCGCATCGGCTTCAGCCAGAGACTTTGCACTGCCCTCGTCCATCAAGGCCGTTGCCAGGCGCAATTTACCCAGGGCTTGGTAGCCATCGTTAGCTGCTTTTTCAGCAACCCAGCGTAAGAAGGCCTGCGATTTAGCAGCATCGCCCGCATCAGCAGCCAGTTTGGCGGCAATCAAGCTCGCCATGGGTGCGTAGCTTGTGCCAGCAAATTGCTTTTGCAAGTCTTCGGCAGCCAAAATACTTTGGTCTTTGTTGCCTTTCTCAATCGAGCTCATCATGGTTTCATAGAGCTTGCCGGCTTCGCTTGCTTGGCTGTTCTTCCACCACTGCCACCCGTTGTAGGCGGCAAATACAAAGAGCACAGCTGTAAGCACGCCCATGATGAGGGAGCGGTATTTCTCCCAAAATGCTTTAAAGCTGTCCAGCTGTTCTTGTTCTTCGAGGTCTAAAGGCATAACAATCCAAGGCTATTAATAAGATAGGAATGCGTCATTCTATTCGGATGTCGCTACTAAGGCATCAATTACGGTGCTGAGCAATCCATCTAAAGGAATAGCACGCTGCTCTTCAGCACCACGCAAATCTTTGAGTTGCGCCTCATTGCGGGCAAGTTCATCGGGGCCAATGATCACCGCATATGCCGCGCCGCTGGCATCGGCCTTCTTCATTTGGGACTTAAAACTCGCTGTTTGACCATCTGGCGCGCAAAATAAAACAACATCAATACCAGCACTGCGCATTTCTTCGGCTGCAACCAAGGCAGTGCGCAAGGTCTCGCCACCCTGATGCAACACAAAGACATCGCATAAATTCGTGGGCTCTGGCAATGACTCTGAGGCCTTCATCAGCTCGAGCACACGCTCCATACCCATGGCCCAGCCACAGGCTGGTGCTGGCTTACCGCCCATGCGTTCGATTAATGGATCATAACGTCCGCCGCCCGCAATCGTGCCTTGGGCGCCGAGGGCATCGGTTACCCACTCAAATACCGTCAAGTTGTAATAATCCAAGCCCCGCACCAAGCGCGGATTGATCTTGCACGGTACGTTATTTGCCTTAAGTAATGCTTGTACTGCTTCAAAATGCGCTAAGGATTCAGCTCCGAGAAAATCCAGCAGCCGCGGCGCGCCTTCAATCAGGGCTTGCATGTCTGGGTTTTTAGAATCCAGGATGCGCAGTGGATTGGTTGTGAGGCGCCGCTGTGAATCGGCATCCAAAGCGGATGTATTTTTCTCAAAATAGGCAATTAAGGCAGTGCGATGCTGAGCCCGCTCATCGGCCTGACCCAGGGAATTGATTTCCAAACGCACGCCGCGCAAACCTAGTTCGTCCCATAAGCGCTGGCCCATCAAAATGATTTCAGCATCGATGTCGGGGCCAGCAAAGCCCAAGGCTTCAATACCAAATTGATGAAACTGGCGATAACGCCCGCGCTGTGGCCGCTCATGCCGAAACATCGGGCCGGTATACCAAAGGCGCTTAGGGCCGTCGTAGAGTAAGTTGTGTTCAATCACTGCGCGCACAAGCGCTGCAGTACCTTCAGGCCGAAGCGTTAATTGCTCGCCATTTAAACGGTCCTCGAAGGAATACATTTCCTTCTCGACAATGTCGGTTACTTCACCAATGCCGCGTTGAAAGACTGGCGTGGATTCGACAATCGGCGTTTTGAGTAATTCGTATCCGTACGCTCGGGTCAGATCGCGCACGGCATTTTCTAAATGCGTCCACTGCTGCGCATCGGCAGGCAGCAGGTCATTCATGCCCCGCACGCCGTTTATTTTTTGCAGCTTGGGATTGCTCATGCTTGTTTACTGCCGTAACGGGTCTTGACGTACTCTTCCACAATTACCTGAAAGTCCTGCGCAATCGATTCACCGCGGAGCGTCTTTACTTTGACGCCATCGACAAACACCGGGGCAGCAGGAGTCTCGCCTGTTCCAGGTAAAGAGATACCAATATTGGCATGCTTACTCTCGCCCGGGCCATTCACAATGCAGCCCATTACGGCGACGTTCATTTCTTCTACGCCCGGATGGGTTTTTTTCCACACTGGCATTTGCTGCCGTAAGTAGGACTGAATGTTGGCGGCCAATTCTTGGAAGGTCGTACTTGTAGTGCGGCCACAACCAGGGCAGGCAATCACCATCGGCGTGAAATTACGCAGACCCATGGTTTGCAAAATCTCTTGGCCGACAATCACTTCGTTTTCACGGGGAGCGCCGGGATCGGGCGTGAGTGACACACGAATGGTATCTCCAATGCCTTCTTGCAACAAAATGGCTAAGGCTGCGGTTGAGGCCACAATGCCTTTGCTGCCCATGCCGGCTTCGGTTAAGCCCAAATGCAATGGGTAATCGCAGCGGCGCGCCAGGTCGCGATAGACCGCCACTAAATCCTGTACGTTACTGACCTTGCAGGAGAGCATAATTTGATTCGGATCCATGCCCAGTTCTTCCGCCTTCTCCGCGGATTGCAGAGCAGACTGAATCAGCGCTTCGATCATCACTTCCTGCGCCGATTTAGGCGATGGCAAAGCAGCATTGGCATCCATGATGCTGGCGAGTAGCTCTTGATCTAGACTCCCCCAGTTCACCCCAATCCGAATGGGTTTGCGGTATTCGCAAGCAGCTTCAATCATCTGTGCAAACTGCGGATCGCGCTTGGCGCCCTTACCCACATTGCCTGGATTGATGCGGTACTTGGATAAAGTCTTGGCGCACTCGGGATGCTCTTTGAGTAAGGTGTGGCCGTTGTAATGAAAGTCACCAATGAGCGGTACGTGCACGCCCATCTTATCGAGCTGCTCCCGAATGTAGGGAACAGCAGCTGCGGCTGCCGGTGTGTTCACAGTAATGCGCACCATTTCAGAGCCAGCGCGGGCTAATTCTTTTACTTGAATTGCGGTTGCCAAGGCATCTTCGGTATCGGTATTGGTCATCGACTGTACGCGGACCGGTGCATTACCGCCTACTGTAATGCGGGCACTTTCCCAAACGACTTCCGATTGGCGTGAAGCCCGCTTAGGCGATGGGCCGAGTGGTAATGGGGGTAAGCAGTTCAACATAGTTTTGTCAGATGTTGTCATTGGTGTATGAAATATTAACGGTTGACCCATTCGATGGGTTGCTCGTAGAGCGCGCGCTCACGCACACGGGTCCGATCCACCACATCACCAGCGAGTTGGCCACAGGCAGCGGCGATATCATCGCCGCGGGTTTTACGCACGGTGGCAATCATGCCCGCGTCTTGCAATAAATGCATAAATGCCTGAACGCGCTGCGGCAATGAGCGTGTTAAACCGGATTCGGGGAAAGGATTAAATGGAATCAGGTTGACCTTGCATTTAATGCCGCTCAGCAAGCGAATTAATTCTTTGGCCTGCGCATCGCTGTCATTCACATTCTCAAGCATGCAGTATTCAAAGGTTAAAAAATCACGGGGCGCAAATTCTAAATAGCGCTCGCACGCTGCCAGTAATTCGCGCAGTGGGTATTTAATGTTGAGTGGCACCAACTGATCGCGCAGCGCATCATTTGCGGCATGCAAAGACACTGCCAAGGCAACGGGGCAGTCTTGCGATAAGCGATCCATCATCGGCACGACGCCTGAGGTGGATACCGTCACGCGGCGACGTGACAGGCCATAGGCGTTGTCATCGAGCATCAAGCGCAAGGCAGTCAACACGTTATCGTAATTGAGCAAGGGCTCGCCCATGCCCATCAGCACCACGTTTGAAACCACACGGCCGCTGTAGACATAACCGGGGGTTGGATACTCTTCTAACCGCAGTATGGCGTTCGGATCTTTTTTGAGTTCGTGCTCGGCATACCAAAGTTGGCCGATGATTTCACCGGCAGTGAGGTTGCGTGAGAAACCTTGATAGCCCGTGGAGCAAAAACGGCAGTTCACCGCACAACCAGCCTGCGATGAAATACATAAAGTACCGCGGTCGTCTTCCGGTATGAATACCATCTCAACCGCATCTTTGGCGCCGACATCAATCAGCCACTTGCGTGTGCCATCCTCAGCCAGCTCATCCCGTATGACGGGCAGCGGTTTAATTTCAGCGTGATCGGCTAAAGAGGCGCGAAAGGTTTTTGCTAGATCACTCATCGCGGCGATATCGGACACGCCGCGCTGGTGAACCCAATTCAGGAGCTGCTTGGCCCGAAATGGTTTTTCATTTAGACCCGCGACATACGCTGCCATACCGGCAGCGTCAAAATCCAGGAGATTTGTGCGCGGGGTAGTCAATCAATTAACGCGAAAAGATGTTCATGCCTGGGAAAAAGAAAGCAATTTCCACAGCAGCAGTTTCTGGCGCATCCGAGCCATGCACCGCATTGGCATCAATGCTGTCTGCAAAGTCAGCGCGAATAGTGCCCTTATCGGCTTTCTTCGGATCGGTTGCGCCCATGAGTTCACGGTTCTTGGCAATGGCGTTGTCACCCTGCAATACCTGAATCATCACTGGTCCAGAAACCATGAAGCCTACTAAATCTTTAAAGAATGGGCGGGCAGCATGAACGGCATAAAACTGCTCTGCTTCTGCTTGCGATAGATGCGCCATTCTGGATGCGATGACTTTGAGGCCAGCCTGCTCAAAACGGGAATAAATCTGTCCGATTACATTTTTTGCTACTGCATCCGGTTTAATAATAGAAAGGGTGCGCTCCATTGCCATGCAAAACTCCAGTGATTAATTCAATAGTAATAAAAAACAGCCATTTTTGACCAAAATTA
>JBIILR010000063.1:0-8920 GCA_044338365.1 Polynucleobacter sp.
ACCGATACACCGGGCGGGCGTAACGCCTACCGTCCAGAAGGTTTGTTACCCGAATACGGCATGCAAGCTACAGGCCTCTATCGCCTATCCGATAGCCAGGCACAAGAAATTCTGCAGATGCGTTTGCAGCGCTTAACTGGACTTGAGCAAGATAAAATCGTTTCTGAATACAAAGAAGTCATGAATGAGATTTCAGACTTGCTTGACCTCCTCGCTAAGCCAGAACGCGTGACGCAAGTCATTGAGGCCGAACTGAAAGAGGTGCAAGCCGATTATGGCAAAGAAGGCGGTGATAGTGGCCGTCGTTCCTTTATTGAAATGAATGCCACCGAACTCTTCACGGAAGATCTGATCACGCCGCAAGACATGGTGGTGACCTTATCGCACTCGGGTTATATGAAGAGCCAGCCCCTTAGTGAATACCGCGCACAAAAACGCGGTGGTCGTGGCAAACAAGCCGCCGCAACCAAGGATGAAGATTGGATCGACACCCTGTTTGTGGCAAACACCCACGACACTATTTTGTGTTTCTCCGATCGTGGCCGGATGTATTGGCTCAAAGTCTGGGAAGTGCCGCAAGGCAGTCGCATATCGCGCGGCAAGCCGATCGTAAATATGTTCCCGCTAGTCGATGGTGAAAAGATCACGGTGATACTGCCAATCAAAGGCTACCAAGACGACCAATATGTCTTCATGGCAACTAGCCTGGGCACAGTCAAAAAGACCCGCCTCTCGGATTTTTCTAATCCACGTAAGGCCGGCATTATTGCGGTTGACTTAAACGAGAATGATTTCTTGGTCGGCGCAGCAATTACTGATGGTAAGCATGATGTGATGCTGTTCTCCGATGCAGGCAAAGCAGTGCGCTTTGATGAAAACGATGTGCGTCCGATGGGCAGAACTGCACGCGGTGTGCGTGGCATGAATTTAGCTGCGCAGCAAAACGTGATTGCCATGCTGGTAGCTCCTGCAGAAGCATCTGACGGTGCTGTATCTGTAGAAGACGGTGTGGCTGCTCCGAGTAGCGTATTAACCGCCACGGAAAATGGGTTTGGTAAGCGCACCCCCATTGCGGAATACACCCGCCATGGTCGCGGCACGAAAGGCATGATTGCGATCCAGACCAGCGAGCGTAACGGAAAAGTAGTTGCCGCATCCCTCGTCTCTCCAGAAGATCAAATTATGCTCATTACGACGGGTGGAGTCTTGGTCCGCACGCGGGTTTCCGAGATTCGGGAGATGGGCCGGGCAACCCAAGGCGTTACCTTGATTAGTGTTGACGAGGGTACGCGCTTATCGGGTCTACAGCGGATTGCAGAGAGCGATTCCGATGATGATGCAGATGGGCTTGAAGATGACGCCGATGCCGCTGGTGGTGAATCCACACCCGATGCGTAATGTAGTTATTTAATCCCGCACCCCTTAACTCCATTATGACTTTCGACCGCCGCATTTTTAACTTCGCAGCGGGTCCTGCCACTTTGCCAGCCGAAGTTTTACAGCAGGCATCCGAAGAGATGCTGAACTGGCAGGGTATGGGCAGTAGCGTGATGGAAATTAGCCATCGCAGCCCCGAGTTCATGGCGCTCTATGAGGAGGCCCTGCATGATATGCGCGTGCTGATGAACATCCCCGACAACTATGCGATTTTGATGTTGCAAGGTGGCGGTATTGGTCAAAATGCTGCGGTGCCAATGAACTTGATGCCGCTCGCCCAAAACGGACCTAAAGCCGATTTTTTAGTTACTGGGATTTGGTCGGAGAAATCATTCTTAGAAGCACAAAAATACGGGCAAGCCCATTTAGCCGCAAGCTCAAAAGACCAGCAATTCACGACCATACCGGCAAGCAATACCTGGCATTTATCGGATGATGCTGCCTACTTGCATTACTGCGCGAATGAAACGATTGGTGGCGTCGAGTTTCAAGAGGTGCCTGATGTGGGCGACCGCATTCTAGTAGCCGATATTTCCAGCAATATTTTGTCGCGCAAAATGGATGTGACGCAATGCGGCGTCTGGTTTGCTGGGGCACAGAAAAACATTGGACCGGCCGGCGTTACCTTCGTGATTGTGCGCAGGGATTTAATGGGCCATCAAATGCCAATAACACCTTCGATTTGGGATTGGGCAAAAGAAGAGGCAACGCAGTCGATGCTCAATACCCCCCCCACATTTGCCATCTATTTGTCTGGGCTGGTATTTAAGTGGCTATTAAAACGGGGTGGGGTTGCGGAGATGGAGCGCATCACCCTTGAAAAATCGACCTTGCTTTACAACTACATCGATCAAAGTGGTCTGTATGAGAATCGGGTAAATCCACTTTACCGTTCGCGAACCAACGTCACCTTCTTCTTAAAAGATGAAACCTTGAATGCTGCATTTTTAGCGCAATCCAGTAGTGTTGGCTTAGCTGCATTGCGTGGTCATAAAGCGGCTGGCGGAATGCGCGCTAGTATTTACAATGCGATGCCACTTGAAGGCGTTAAAACCTTAGTGGAATTTATGCGTGAATTTGAAAGGCGGGCGTAATGAGCACCGAAGATCAGCGTTTGGCTCCACTGCGAGCACGCATCGATGCCATCGATGCCGAAATACTTGAACTATTATCTAAGCGCGCAAAAGCCGCGCAAGAGGTGGGTCACGTTAAGGGCGATTTTGTAACGCCGGTCTTTCGCCCTGAGCGCGAGCGTCAGGTCATCGCGAATTTAGTCAAACTCAATCAAGGCCCTTTGCAAGGAGATGGCATTGCAGCCATTTGGCGGGAAGTGATGTCTGCCTGCCGTGCGCTTGAGGCAAAGCAAACCATCGCCTACTTAGGTCCAGTTGGCACCTTTTCTGAATTAGCGGCACAAAGTTTTTTTGGTCAATCCATTAGTGGATTGCCGTGCGCCAGTTTAGATGAGGTATTCAAATCAGTTGAAAAAGGCGCTGCGCAATTTGGCATTGTGCCCGTCGAAAACTCCAGTGAGGGTGCGGTTTCGCGCACGCTTGATTTATTGCTCGATTCCCCATTGCACATTAGCGGTGAAGTCGTTTTGTCGATACGCCACCACCTGCTGACAAAATCCGGAAGTGTGGATGGTGTAACCACGGTGTGTGCACATGCACAGGCCTTGGCTCAGTGCCAACAGTGGCTCAGTATCCATGCTCCGCAGTTGCAGCGCCAAGCGGTTAGTAGTAATGCAGAAGCGGCCCGCATGGCTGCTGCCGACCCCTCCATTGCAGCAATTGCGGGCGATCCAGCGCAAGTGGCATATGGTTTACAAGCAGTAGCCAATCAGATTCAGGATGACCCACACAATCGCACGCGTTTTGTTGTGGTGGGAAATTACCAATGCCAGCCTACCGGCAATGATCAAACTGCGTTGGTTCTGTCGGTTGCGAACAAGCCAGGGGCAGTCCATTCTTTGTTAGCACCCTTGGCCAAGCATGGCGTTTCGATGACACGCTTTGAGTCCCGCCCTGCTCGCAAAGGCACGTGGGAGTACCACTTCTATATTGATGTTGCCGGCCATGCGGAGGATGCAAATGTGGCTAAGGCATTAATGGAGCTACAAGACACGGCTGCCTTTTATAAAAAACTGGGTTCTTACCCACGCGCATTGGCTTAATGATGAGCACACCACTCGGTCTTAAACACATTCAAGCGATTGCGCCCTACGTTGGCGGCAGGCCGATCAGCGAAGTAGCGCGCGAGTATGGTCTTGATGAGAGTAAGATTGTGAAGCTTGCCTCCAATGAAAACCCGCTCGGCATGCCAAAGTCAGCGCATGAGGCGATGCTGCGTGCGGCAAGTGATTTAGGTCGCTACCCCGATTCCAATGGCTTTGAGCTAAAGAAAGTGTTGTCGGATCGCTTGGGTGTTCCTGCGGACTGGATCACTCTGGGTAATGGCAGCAATGATATTTTGGAGTTGGCCGCTAGAGCCGTTGCACAAGCGGGCGATGAAATCATTTTTTCAAAGCATGCGTTTGCAGTGTATCCGCTTGCAACCCAGGCAGTCGGTGCTGTAGCAGTTGAGGTAGCGCCAACACCGCAATACGGCCATGATTTGCCTGCAATGCTGAAAGCGATCAAAGAAGCCGGTGATAAAGCCAAGCTGGTGTTTGTGGCTAATCCGAATAATCCCACTGGCAGCTACTTAGAGCCTAAGGAAATCGAAGCGTTTTTATCGAAAGTGCCAAGTAATGTGGTGGTCGTGCTCGATGAAGCGTACAACGAATATTTAACGCCAGAGCAGCGCTACGATGCGATTGCTTGGGTTAAGCGCTATCCCAATATGATTCTTTCCCGCAGTTTTTCCAAGGCCTACGGATTGGCGGGTCTACGGATTGGCTATGGTGTAGCACAGCCTGGGCTGACTGATTTACTCAATCGCATTCGGCAACCCTTTAATGTCAATAGCCTTGCTCAGGCCGCAGCAATTGCAGCCTTTCAGGACGATGCCTTTTTACAAGCTGGCTTTGAATTAAATCAAGCCGGGTATGCGCAATTAACCGATGCATTTAAGCAGCTTGGACTGCGATTCTTGCCATCCGCCGGCAACTTTGTGCTGGTCAAGGTGGGCGAAGATGGTGGTGCAGGTGCGCGCATCAATTTAGAACTGCTCAAGCGCGGCATCATCGTAAGGCCCGTTGGTAATTACGGCTTGCCAGAATGGTTACGCATCTCGATTGGCCTGCCAGAAGAAAATGCCGCTTTCATTCATGCTTTGCGCGACATTCTAAAGTCGACCTAGTTTTCAGCAAGCACCACGTACACAATAAGCACACACTAAGTACACACTAAGCACATTATTCATGACTCAATCTAAATCCATCCACTTTGGTAAGGTCACTATTGTGGGTGTTGGTCTCATTGGCGCTTCCCTTGGCCTCGCGCTAAAACGTGCAGGCGTGGTTGATGTGGTATATGGTGTAGGCCGCAGCAAAGCCAATCTAGATCAAGCGATGGCCATGGGCGCAATCGATTCTGTGATTAGCTTAGAAGATGCTGCCAAGCGATCCCAGGTGATTGTGCTTTGCGTACCAGTGGCGCAAATGCGCGCCACATTTACTGCCCTCGAGCCTTTTTTAGAGCCGCATACCTTGATTACGGATGCCGGAAGCACCAAGGGCGATGTGATTCTGGCGGCCAAAGAAGTCTTAGGAAAAAAAGCCTGTCAATTTGTTCCGGCCCATCCGATTGCGGGCGGTGCGCAGCATGGCGCTGCAGCAGCCAAAGCCGATTTATTTGACGGTAAGCAAACCATCATTTGCCAGCTGCAAGAAAATGCCAAGGTTGATGTTGAATTCATAAGCCAGTTTTGGGAATCAACAGGGGCTCGGGTGCGTAAGATCGGCGCCGTTCAGCACGATTCGATTTTTGCAGCAGTGTCACACCTGCCCCATGTACTCTCGTATGCGCTGATGCTCAGTGTTCTGAATTCAGAAGACGCGCAAGAAAAACTGCAACATGCTGGCGCGGGGTTTCGGGACTTCACCCGCATTGCTGCCTCAAGCCCAGAAATGTGGCGTGATATTTGCCTAGCCAATCGGACTGCAATTTTAAAAGAGCTGGATCAGTACTTATCGGTAGCAGGACACTTGCGGGAACTGATTGCAAATGAAGATGCTGCTGGTTTAGAGAAGGCCTTCACAAAAGCCAGCAAGGCGCGGCAAGCATGGGATGACTCTAAATGAGTCAGCAGGGCGGCCGAATAGAACAAATTGCGATTGGCCCACTGAAGCAGGCGCAGGGGCAAATAACACTACCTGGCTCAAAGAGTATTTCCAATCGCAGCTTGTTGCTTGCCGCGCTTGCATCCGGCCAAACCACACTCAGTAATTTATTGGATGCGGACGACACCCAAATCATGCGGGCCGCACTGCGCCAGCTGGGTTTAACGGTTCAAGATCAGGATGAGACCACCTGCTTGGTTACGGGAAGCGGTGGTTGTTTTCCCATTCGCGAAGCAGATTTATTTATGGGCAATGCCGGTACCGCTATTCGTCCGTTGACTGCCGCACTCGTAATGCAGCAAGGTAACTACCGCCTTTCGGGTGTCGCGCGGATGCATGAAAGACCCATTCGAGATTTGGTTGATGGCTTGCGTCAAATTGGCGCCGTGATTAGTTACCTTGGTGAAGAGGGTTATCCGCCCATTCAGATCCATGCATCCACCATATCAATACCAGAAGTTGTCCGTATTCGGGGTGATGTGTCGAGTCAGTTTTTGACGGCCCTGCTCATGGCTTTGCCTTTGCTGGCAAAAAAGGCGATTCGCATTGAAGTCATTGGCGAGTTAATTTCACGGCCTTACATTGAAATCACACTCAAACTGATGCAGCGTTTTGGCGTACATGTGGATTGCCCGAATGCGCAAACCTTTGTGATTCCAGCGCAAGCCGCTTTGCAAACGGGAGAGTCTGTGTACAGCAGTCCTCTTCGCCTATTGGTGGAGGGGGATGCCTCATCTGCCTCTTATTTTTTAGCAGCAGGAGCAATTGGTATGGGCCCTGTTCGCGTTTTGGGTGTTGGGCGTGACAGCATTCAGGGTGATGTTGCATTTGCCGATGCCTTGGCGCAAATGGGCGCGGCGATATCCAAAGGCGATGATTGGATTGAAGCGGCTGCACCAGCCGCTGGTCAACTGCATGGCATCACCATCGATTGCACTGCCATTCCCGATGCAGCAATGACATTGGCAATCGTTGCGCTGTTTGCAACAGGGGAGACTCGTTTAAATGGGATTGCGAGTTGGCGCGTCAAAGAAACGGATCGGATTGCAGCAATGGCAACCGAGCTCCAAAAAGTAGGTGCCGGCATTGAGGCTGGCTCAGACTATTTAGTGATTCGTCCACCCCTTGCCTGGCAAACCCCAGCTAGAGGCATTGATACCTACGATGATCACCGCATGGCCATGTGTTTTTCCTTAGCTGCCTTTGGGCCCAATCCTATTTTGATTAATGATCCCAATTGCGTTGCAAAAACCTTCCCTCGTTATTTTGCTGAGTTTGCTCAGATTGCTCAGATTTCTGCACCTTAATGCATGAGTGAGTTCAGTAAGCCGCCCGTGATTGCGATTGATGGCCCCACTGCCTCTGGTAAGGGCACGGTTGCGGCTTTAGTGGCAAACGCATTGGGATTTCACTATCTGGATAGCGGCGCCCTCTACCGCTTGGTTGCTTTGGCAAGTGAGCGGGAGGGAGTTTCCACTGAAAATGCCTCTTTTTTAAGCAAAATAGCCACCTCCATGCCGGTTTCGTTTCAAAACGGGCAGATTATGCTGGGTAATGAGGACGTTTCGGACCTTATTCGGGCCGAAAAGATCGGGCGTAGGGCCTCTGAGTTGGCAGTGCATCCTGAGGTTCGGCAGGCATTGGTGCGCTTACAGCACGGTTTTCGCCAGAATCCAGGCCTAGTAGCCGATGGCAGGGACATGGCGAGCGTTCTTTTCCCGGATGCAGGGCTTAAGGTCTTCCTAACGGCCAGCGTTGCTGCTCGCGCAGAACGGCGATATAAGCAATTGATCGCTAAGGGATTTTCTGCTAATATGACCGACTTATTGCTCGATTTAACGGCGCGCGATGCACGGGACAGTAGTCGTGGAAGCGCACCATTAATAGTGGCTGAAGGGGCAATAGTGCTCGATACGTCGGAATTATCGATTGATCAAGCGGTAAGCCAAGTATTAAGCTGGTATCGGTCTTCGATATCAAGCTAGTAGTAAATGTAGTGCGCAGTTGCTGTATTGGTGTTCGTGAAACGCTACAACGCAATTTCTAACCCAGCGTGTTTCGTCGAACGTTTTTAATCTAACCCGTCAGGCCTTCTGACGGCAAAAAGTGAATATACATGTCTGAATCTTTTGCAGAATTATTTGAAGAATCCCTAACCCGATCGAATATGAAGACCGGCCAAGTTATCTCGGCTGAAGTCCTTCGCATTGATCATAATTTCGTGGTGGTAAATGCCGGTTTAAAGTCCGAAGCGTTTATCCCTGTTGAAGAATTCCATAACGACGCCGGTGAGATTGAAGTCAATCCAGGCGATTTCGTTTCGGTTGCCATTGATGCCCTTGAAAACGGCTACGGCGACACCATTCTTTCCCGTGACAAAGCGAAGCGCTTGGCATCGTGGATGAATCTGGAAAAAGCCCTTGAGCAAGCTGAGATCGTGACCGGTACAGTGACTGGCAAAGTCAAAGGTGGTTTAACGGTTATGGTTAATGGCATCCGCGCATTCTTGCCCGGCTCGCTGGTTGATACCCGTCCAATTAAAGATACCAGCCCATACGAAGGCAAGACCATGGAGTTCAAGGTCATCAAGCTCGATCGTAAGCGCAACAACGTGGTTCTTTCCCGCCGTGCTGTAGTTGAAGCCAGCCAAGGTGAAGAGCGTGCGAAGTTAATGGTGAACCTCAAAGAGGGCAGCATTGTTCAGGGCCTGGTTAAGAACATTACCGACTACGGCGCATTCGTTGACCTCGGTGGTATCGACGGCCTCTTGCACATCACCGACTTGGCATGGCGTCGTGTACGTCACCCCAGCGAGATGCTGACGGTTGGCCAAGAAGTAACCGCGAAGATTTTGAAGTTTGATCAAGAGAAGAATCGCGTATCCCTTGGCGTGAAGCAGCTTGGTGACGACCCATGGGTTGGCATCGCGCGCCGCTACCCACCAAACACCCGTTTGTTCGGCAAAGTAACCAACCTCACCGATTACGGCGCATTCGTTGAAATTGAGAGCGGCATTGAAGGTTTGGTGCACGTATCCGAGATGGACTGGACCAATAAGAACGTTGCTCCAAGCAAAGCCGTTGCACTGGGTACTGAAGTTGAAGTAATGGTTTTGGACATTGATGAAGACAAGCGCCGCATCAGCCTTGGTATCAAGCAGTGCAAAGCTAATCCATGGGAAGAGTTCTCACGTGGACA
>JBIILR010000064.1:0-8905 GCA_044338365.1 Polynucleobacter sp.
GTGGCAAATAACCGCCAAGCTCTTGACGGCGTGCACGCATGTACTCGAGCTCTGGACTGCCATCGGCAAACTTCACAAAGGGAATATCGTCAAGCTCTTCGTCCTTAACGGGAATCTCAAAACGATCACGGAAACCACGTACGTCATCTGGATTCATTTTTTTGGCCTGGTGGGCGATGTTCATGGCCTCGCCCGAGCCACCCATGCCATGACCTTTAACGGTGTGCGCCAAAATAACGGTGGGCTGGTTTTTATGGTTCACGGCCGAATGAAAAGCGGCATACACCTTATGGGGGTCATGACCGCCGCGATTGAGGTTCCAAATATCATCATCAGTCCAATCTGCAACTAAAGCCTTCAGCTCCGGCGTATTAAATACAGTCTCGCGTACGTACGCGCCGTTTTTTGCTTTCATGGTCTGGTACTGGCCGTCGACGATTTCGCCAAGACGCTGCATCAGGATGCCTTTTTTATCGCGTGCAAATAAGGCATCCCAATGACCGCCCCACACTACCTTAATAACATTCCAGCCGGACCCACGAAACTCCGCTTCCAGCTCTTGAATGATTTTTCCATTGCCACGAACCGGACCATCCAAACGCTGCAAGTTGCAGTTCACCACAAAAATCAAGTTATCCAAGTGTTCACGCCCGGCCATACCAATAGCGCCGAGCGATTCTGGTTCGTCGGTTTCGCCATCGCCAAGGAAAGCCCAGACTTTGCGGTTGCCAGCTTTAATAAAACCGCGGTCTTCCATGTAGCGCATAAAACGGGCTTGGTAAATCGCCATGATTGGGCCAAGGCCCATCGATACCGTTGGGAACTGCCAAAAATCTGGCATGAGCCATGGATGGGGATAGCTGGAAATACCGTTACCGCCTACTTCCTGACGAAATAAATCGAGTTGGCTTTGCTCCAAACGGCCCAGCATGTAGGCACGCGAGTAAATCCCAGGAGCCGAATGGCCTTGAACAAAAATAAGATCGCCACCATGCTCCGCACTGGGCGCATGCCAAAAATGGTTAAAACCAACATCGTATAAGGTGGCGGCCGATTGAAAGGAGGAGATATGACCACCCACATTGGTGTCTTTATTGGCACGCAACACCATTGCCATGGCATTCCAGCGGGTGTAGGAACGGATCCGGTGCTCGATGTGTTGATCACCTGGAAGACGGGCTTGCAACTCCACCGGGATGGTATTGATGTAGGGCGTCTCAGCATGAAATGGCTGATTTACACCGTTGACCCTAGCGTGGGATATTTGCTGATCGATTAAATACGCAGCCCGCTCTGGGCCCACCGCGTGGATCACGCCATCGAGCGCCTGTAACCATTCTTGGGTTTCTGCTGGATCAATATCCAGTGCGTCCGATTGCGCCTTACCTAAAACCGGTTGCGGAACTGCAGCCATTGTGTGTCTCCATTCGATCGATGATGTGGTGGTATTTACTCTACAGGCAATATTCTAAAAAGCACTAAAGTGCTTTACAAGATATTTTCCACATAATGATAGTATTTCTCATAATATGAGAATTTATTGCAGCGCAAGGCGCACCATATGAAATGAAACCCAAGCGAAATAGGCAGATACACTAAGGGATTGGAATAATGTCCTTTTTTATGAAGCTACCCATTACCTCCCCAGCAGGTATCAATAACAGCTCCTGGTTTCGCCGGATCAGGGGATTTCGCTTGGTCTATACGCCCCTCGTAGCGATCGTTATTTTTACCGTGATGATGACTATCATTCTGGGGACCCTGCAAATGCAGGAACGCAATCAGCAAGAAAATGCCCTGTTCGGGGAACTTTCTTTAGTAAAGCAACGCATTCAATTGCGCTTTGCTAACAATACCGAGGTGCTCATGTCGCTGAGCCGCGATTTAGGCAGAATAAGCGGCGATGAAAAAACAAAAACAAATGCCTTAAAAGAAGCAGAATCGTTTCTACTGAACAACCGGGAGATTAGCCAACTCATTTGGCTAGATCGGGACAATCAGCGGCAATGGATGATGCCCCCGCCAACCCGAACCAATACCTGGTTTGATCAGGCACCATATGCCAACGAGTTAAAAGCGCAACTCAATAAAACCATTGAGCTCACGATTAGTACAAATCGCCCAGCATTTAGTAACTTCATTCAAATTGATTTACCGAATGATGAGCCAATGGCAAAAGAACGGCGAACCATCTTTTGGCAAACCATACCAATTGGGCCAGATGGCGAAATTAGCGGCGTTATGGCGGTGCTTTACTCTGCTCAAGGCATTATGGAATACGTGATACCGCCGGAGTTAAAAGGCCTGTACCGCTTTAGCTTAACCACCGATGCGGGCAAAGTATTAGCCATCTCATCGGATCGCAATATGCCACCACGCTCTTTGACCAATCAAACCAGCTTAGATCTTGGCATCTTGAGCCCCAATGCAATATTGCGCGTCGACACTTACCCAACGCCCAGCAACCTGACATTTAAGATGCTGCTCGGGGTGGTCATTGGACTAAGCGCATTCGTTATCTTGAGCTTATGGTCCGTCATCAAGCAAATGCAAGTCCGTCAATTGGCTGAAGCCAGCTTACGCACGGAAACTAATTTTCGGAAGGCCATGGAAAACTCCACGCCGGTTGGCATCCGAGCGCACGATATGCAAAAGCGCATCACCTACGTGAACCGCGCATTTTGTGAGATGACCGATTGGAGCTCAGAAGAGCTAATGGATCTGCAGCCACCCTTTCCTTTCTGGCCGGCAGATCAACAGGAATACCTGCTTAAAAAAATGGACTTGGCGCTTAACCCAAACTCCCAGCACGAAATAAAAGGCGGCATTGAGGGGGTAATACAGCGGCGCGATGGCAAGCGCATCGCGACGCGTACCTATATCGCACCGCTCATCAATGAAAAAGGGGAGCAAACCGGCTGGGTTACTTCGCTGGTGGATATCTCAGAGCCAAAACGCATTCGCGAAGAATTAGCTGCCTCGCAAGATCGCTTCATTACCGTGCTTGAAGGCTTAGATGCTGCGGTGTCTGTGATCTCGATCGAAACGGGCGAGCTACTCTTTGCCAATCGGTTTTATCGGGAGCGGTTCGGCAATACCTCACAAGGACATATCGATTTAGCCAATCATGAAATGGATCCTGCCCTGCTGCATGGCCTGGAGGACGATAACATCGACCCCCTCGCGGGCTTACCCAGTTCTGAGCTCAATCAAAATCGGCAAACCGAGTCGCAAGAGATTCAACTGATTGGCGACGAGGCAAAATGGTATGAAGTACGCCGCCGATTTATTCCCTGGGTTGACGGTCATTTAGCCCAGCTTTTAATTGCAACGGACATTACCTTACGCAAAAATACCGAGGACTTGGCACGCCAACAAGAGGAGCGCATGCAATTTACTAGTCGCTTAACCACGATGGGTGAAATGGCCTCCTCGCTTGCACATGAACTCAATCAACCTCTTGCGGCTATTTCAAACTATTGCATGGGCGTGGCTAAACGCTTATCGGGACAAGCAGATCAAACCCTATCCAAGGATTTGCTTCCCGCGCTTGAGAAGGCATCCCAACAAGCACACCGCGCTGGCACCATTATTCAGCGCATCCGCGGTTTCGTGAAACGCAGTGAGCCGCAACGCAAGGATTCGGATATCGCCGAAATTGTGGATGATGCAGTCGGCTTGGTGGAGATTGAGGCCCACCGCCACCGCCTCACCATTGTGGTTGAGCTAGCCCCTAATCTTCCCAAAGTCAGCTTGGATCCCGTCTTAATTCAGCAGGTTTTGGTGAACCTACTTAAAAACTCCCTGGACAGCGTTCGCGAAAATGCACCGCTGTCATCCCGCTGGGCAGTGCCGCCGATCAAAATTAGCGCTGATTTAGAGACCAGTACCTTTCCAGCCATGCTGCGCATCCAAGTAGTCGATAGCGGACCAGGAGTGGCAGATGGCGTGACTGAGCGCATGTTTGAGCCCTTTTTCAGCACAAAATCCGATGGAATGGGCATGGGACTCAATATTTGCCGTTCGATCATCGAATCCCACCATGGCCGCCTGTGGGCCAAAAACCAGCATGATCCCAATAGCGGCAAGGCAGTAGGCTGCACCTTTACAATACTATTACCCCTGGAAACGGCGGAAACTGAAGCAAGTGCTTTGGCTTAATGCGCATTTAGAAATACCGAGCGGAACTGACTGATGAACTTAATGAATACATCCAACCCCAATCCAACCGAAGTGGTTTACGTTGTGGATGATGACGAGGCGGTACGGGATTCCTTAACCTGGTTACTGGAGAGCAATGGCTATTTAGTGCGCTGCCATGCCAGTGCGGAGCGTTTTTTGCAATCCTTGCAAAGCACCGATAAATCAACCATTTCGTGCGTGATTTTGGATGTGCGCATGCCTGGCATGTCGGGCCTTGAATTGCAAGAGCGCCTCATCAGTGAAAACCTACCCATGCCCATCTCATTCATTACCGGTCATGGCGATGTATCGATGGCCGTCACCACCATGAAAAAAGGGGCGGTTGATTTTATTGAAAAGCCCTTTAAAGAAAATGAGTTATGTGCACTAGTCGAAAAGATGCTGACCAAAGCGCGTACCGATTACAGCCAAGCGAGTCAGCGTAAAACAACCCAAGGCCTCCTTGGCAAGTTGACCGGGCGTGAACGTCAAGTACTCGAGCGTATTGTTGCCGGGCGCCTCAATAAACAAATTGCAGATGACCTCGGTATCTCAATTAAAACGGTCGAGGCCCATCGCGCCAATATTATGGAAAAGCTCAACGTCAATACCGTTGCCGATCTCCTGCGTCTTGCCTTATCGGATCCACAGCCGAGTTAATTTCCTGTGTATTTTTAGTTAACGCTTTTTTCTTTTTTATGCCAGCCCAATTACTCGACGGCGTTGCCCTCTCCAAAAAAATCCGTACTGAAATTACTGCGCGTGCAGCTATTGTTACTGCCAAGGGTACGCGTCCTGGTTTAGCAGTAATTGTGGTCGGAGATAACCCGGCGAGCGCAGTGTATGTACGCAATAAAGTAAAGGCCTGCGAAGAGGTTGGCTTTCATTCAGTACTCGAGCGCTACGATGCGGAGATGAATGAAGAAGCACTATTGGCGCGCATTGCTACTCTCAATGCTGACCCAGCCATTCATGGCATTTTGGTGCAACTTCCTTTGCCAGCCCACATTGCATCGGAGCGCGTACTCGAGGCCATTGCCCCAAAGAAAGATGTGGATGGCTTTCATGTTGCCAATGCAGGCGCCCTCATGGTCGGCGCACCCGAATTCAAACCATGCACACCGTATGGTTGCATGAAGTTACTCGAAAGCATTGAGTACCCCTTACGTGGCGCACGTGCGGTGGTAGTTGGCGCATCGAATATTGTGGGCAAGCCGATGGCGATGTTGCTATTGCAAGCAGGCGCAACCGTGACCATCTGCAACAGCAAAACACGGGATCTTGCGCACCACACCAAAGATGCCGATGTGCTCGTCGTTGCTACCGGCAAACCCAAAATGATTACCGGCGATATGGTCAAGTCTGGCTCCGTGGTAATTGATGTGGGCATCAATCGCCTGCCGGACGGCAAACTGTGTGGCGACGTGGATTTTGATACTGCCAAATACATCGCTGGCTGGATTACTCCGGTACCAGGCGGCGTTGGCCCCATGACCATCACCATGCTCCTCATGAACACCCTAGAGGCAGCCGAAAAGGCCTCCAAACACTAGTTTCTTTGCCAAATTCCACGCTAGCAGGCGCATTACATTAAGCTAGAGGGATGAAACCACATCCCAATACAAGCGCTACCCATTCCAATAATCCCTTGCTCCAATTTGGCAGAGGAATCGCGGCCTATTCGCAAATTCAGCCTGAGCACATTGCGCCAGCGATTGACGCCCTCCTTACTGAGGCCGAATCTGCCGTAGTAATTGCAACTAGCCAAACGACATCCCCCACCTGGAATGACTTGGTAGAGCCATTGGAAGATGCAACTGAGCGCCTGAGTCGTGCATGGGGTGCAGTCTCCCATTTAAATAGCGTCGCTGATACACCGGAATTACGCGCCGCCTATGGCGCCATGCTGCCTAAGGTAACGGCATTTATGTCGAGCCTTGGTCAGAATCTGGCTTTGTATGAGCGCTTTAAAGTGCTGCGCCAAAGTCCTAATTTTGCAATGCTAACGCCTGATCAGCAAAAAGTGATTGAAAACTCCCTGCGCGACTTTCGCTTGGGTGGAGCCGAATTACCTGAGGATCAAAAACCCCGCTTTGCGCAGATACAGGATTTGCAGGCTGAACTAGGTAAGGCTTTCTCCGATCACGTGCTGGATGCCACCAATGGCTTTTCCCACTTAATTACGGATCCAGCGGAGTTAATCGGATTGCCGGAAGATGCGATTGTTGCAGCAGCGGACACCGCCAAAGAGCAAGGTAAAACCGGCTGGGCTTTTACCCTGCACTTTCCTTCGTATTACCCGGTGCAGCAGTATTCAGAGAATCGGGCATTACGGCAGCGCATGTATGAAGCCTATGTCACCCGCGCATCCGAACTAGGGCTTCAATATGGCGCCGGTAAAGCGGATTGGGATAACACCCAAAACATGCTGGATCAATTGCGTCTGCGCAATGAAGAGGCATTGATGCTCGGCTATAGCAATTATGCCGAACTGAGTATTGCGCCAAAAATGGCCCGCACCGTTGACGAAGTAGATCGCTTTCTGGTTGATATTGCGCGGCGCGCAAAACCGGTTGCCAAATTGGACTGGGAAACCCTGCAGCAGTTTGCTCATACTGAATTTAATTTAGGCACAACAAAAGAAAATCCGATTCAGCCATGGGATATTGCGTTTCTCTCCGAGAAACTCAAACAAGCACGCTATTCCTTTTCGGAAAATGAGCTCAAGCAATACTTCCCACTGCCGAAGGTGCTGGATGGTCTGTTTGGTTTAATTCAGAAGCTATTCTCAGTTCACATCAAACCTGCTGACTTACCGATTTGGCACGACACCGTTCAGTCCTTTTCAGTCAGCAACCCCGATGGCAAGGTGGTAGCCTATTTTTACCTCGATCCCTACGCACGGTCCGGTAAACGCGGTGGCGCGTGGATGGATGATGCGCGCGGCAGGCGCCTATTGCCGAGTGGCGAAGTGCAAGTACCGGTTGCTTATTTGGTCTGCAATTTTGCAGCGCCCGTCACGGTCGATGGTAAGTTAAAGCAACCCACCATTACCCACGATGATGTGATTACCTTGTTCCATGAGAGTGGTCATGGTCTGCATCACCTATTAACCCAAGTGGGCGCCCTCGGCGTTTCCGGCATCAATGGTGTTGAATGGGATGCTGTAGAACTCCCTAGTCAGTTTATGGAGAATTTCTGTTGGGAATGGGAAGTGCTCGAAAAAATGACGGCGCACGTGGATACTGGAAAACCCCTACCGCGCGATCTGTACGACAAGATGTTGGCAGCCAAGAATTTCCAAAACGGCCTAGCGACATTGCGTCAAGTTGTCTTCTCCTTAACCGATTGGCGTTTGCATTCCTCATTTGATTCAGCGCATGCCGAAGGTCAGGCTGTTTTAGGCCTCGCAAAAGAGATTGGCGATCAATTTAATGCGATTCCCCAATCTGCCTTATCGCGCTGGCCGAATACCTTCAGTCATATTTTTGCGGGTGGCTACGCTGCCGGCTATTACAGCTACAAATGGGCTGAAGTCCTCTCTGCAGACGTTTATGCCGCATTTGAAGAGGCGGGTAAATTGAGTGGCAGCGTGATTGATAGGGCCATGGGCTTGCGTTACCGCACTGAAATTTTGGAAGTCGGCGGTAGTCGTTCAGCGGCAGAGTCGTTTAAAGCATTCCGCGGACGCGAGCCATCGATCGATGCATTGCTTCGCCATGGAGGTTTAACAGCCTAAGCTGTTTCTAGAATTGCTTTTCTAAAACCATCCACCATTTGATCAATTTGTGTGCGAGTTGTTATAAATGGCGGGGCTAATACCAAGGAGTCGCCCGGAGCTCTCGTCAGAACTCCATGCTTAAAAGCAAGTGCCTGTGCATTAAAACCGCGCTCGCCAATTGCGCCTTGTTTTGCTTTTAGCTCTACCCCTGCTGCCAATCCAAAATTACGAACACTAATTACTTGATCAAGATCGGAGAGTGAATGAACGGCTTCCTCAAAGTAAGGAGACAGGGCATTTACTTGATCCAAAAGACCTTCCTCCTCAATTACATCGATCATAGCTAGTGCTGCAGCACAAGATAATGGATGACCGGAATAGGTATAGCCATGCATTAACTCTGCCATATGGCGGGGGCCATGCATCAAGGTGTCATGAATCGCTCGACTAACAATGACGCCGCCCAATGGGGAGGCTCCATTTGTTACGGTTTTAGCAAAAAGGATCATATCTGGCACAACATCGAACGTTGCAGATGCAAACATATTCCCTGTTCTACCAAAGCCGGTAATCACTTCATCAAAAATTAAAAGTAACTGATGGCGATCACAAATTTCACGGATACGCTTTAGATACCCCTTTGGCGGCACCAGAACACCGGTGGAGCATGCTATTGGCTCAATAATTACAGCTGCTATATTGTCTGCGCCGTGCAGAGCAATGATTCGACTTTCAAGCTCGTCCGCCATCTCATATCCATGCTCTGGCTGGCCCTTAATAAAGGCCTGGGTTGCAGGATCCCAAGTAGATCGCAAATGATCAGAGCGTAATAATGAAGCGCCAAAGGCATTGCGATTATTAATCATTCCACCAACGGATATCCCGCCAAAACCTACCCCATGAAAACCGCGCTCACGCCCAATAAATAGATTGCGATGACCTTGCCCACGGACGCGCCAATAGGCTAGCGCCATTTTCATAGCGGTATCACATGCTTCGGAT
>JBIILR010000176.1:0-2632 GCA_044338365.1 Polynucleobacter sp.
GCTCTCTTTTCTGCCCTTTGTTTGGGGCAATTACTGGGTGATTGATTTGGATCCGCAATACCAGCTCGCCGCTGTCAGTGAGCCAAGCCGCAAATACCTGTGGATTTTGTCACGCACGCAAACCGTTAAGCCCAAAGCATACGAAGCACTATTGCAGCGTTTAAAGCAACAAGGGTTTAATCTCGATGCCATTGAAATCTCCAAACAAACTACCGAAAAATCCGTCACGCAATAAGCCATGAGTACGATCACCCGCATTTGTTTTGCCCGCCATGGCGAAACCGACTGGAATGCCGAGCGCCGTATGCAGGGCCACATTGATATCCCACTCAATAGCCATGGACAAGCACAGGCCAAGCTCTTAGCACAATCCTTACAGCGCGCCGGACACACCTTTGATCACCTATACTCCAGTGATTTAGAGCGTGCCGCCGATACCGCCAAACAGGTATCGAGTGCATTGGGGCTTGGCATCACTATTAATTCGATCTTTCGCGAACGGCATGTTGGGGTTTTACAGGGTCTGCGTTTAGATGATGCGCCGCATGCGGTTCCTGAAATATGGCAAGCGCACCTGGCGCGCGATACCCTGCATGACTTAGGTGGCGGTGAAAGCATTCAACAGTTTCATGAGCGCGCGCAGCAGGCATTAGCAATGCTCGTAGCCGCGCATGCAGGTCAAACCATTTTGGTAGTAAGCCATGGCGGAACCCTCGACATGATGTACCGCATTGCTACGAAACAAGCGTTGGATCAGGCGCGAGTAGCAATAGTCCCGAATACATCCTTAAATTGGATCACCTTCGATGGGGAGACTTGGTCGGTTGAGCGCTGGGCCGATACCGGTCACCTCAGCACCCTCGCTCTGGATAACGTGGACCTTTAACTGCAGTCCACATCGGCAGTAGACGCTACTTTACTTCGCCAGCTTCCTAATCTGGTTACCCTGGATGCCAATGCCAGCCATGGCGCCTTTTTGCGCCGTGATGAAGGCATAAACATCATTTTGCATCGTAATGGTTGTTGTGGAGGTCGCCATACCTTGATCTACCAGCACAACACTGGGGCCCACACCAACCTCAAAACCCTGTGTTGAATCGAGGGCATTCAGTGCGGTCTCTTTCATAAAGAACAGTACGTAACCATATTGCTGAGCGCCTACTTGCAAACCGTATGAGCCGCCTGCAGTGTTGTAGTAGGCCATCGGACTACCTTGTTTAAATAAAACCCCATCACCGTATTGGCCGCCCACAATTAAACCCGCCTTGGTCACCACTGGAAATACCAAGGTAGCAATCGCAGTCTCGCTTAGTTTTTTTGCATTGGCATTACTGGCAACCAATTGATTGAGTATGGATCGTGCACTACGGTCCAGATCTGCCCTGCTGTCGGCATGGGCAAAGCTAACGCACAGCGAGAGGGATACGAGTAATAGGCCGATACTGCGACAAGCTACATTCATGGTCAGCGCCAAAAGGATTATGTTGCTTATATGATAATGGTTTGTGAGGCAGGACATACCTCCGCAATGACCGTTATCGACCTCAAAGAGGACATTGAGGGCAAAGAAAAACCACCCGAAGGTGGTTTCACAAAACAAGGTCCTGAATTACATGCTCCACTCTTTAGAAACCTCGTTTTGATTATTAAAAGCGCTATTATTTTATCCAGTCAAAAACTTCTTTTTGCTCAATAAAACCGCTATTGTCTTTATCGTATTTCTTAAATTCCGCATCGGTGATGCCATATTTTTTAGCTTCAGCTCTGCTAATTCTTCCGTCGCCATCACTATCCGCTTCTTTAAAGTCTAATTTTTTGACTTGCGCTGCTGCAGGTTTAGCTGCTGATGAAGGCGTACTAGTCTGCTGAGCATATGCCGCAACTGAAAAACCAAGTCCTAGAAATGCTATAAAAATTACTTTATTCATGTCTGCTCCATTTTTACATTTTTTATTTAACTGCAGGGTAAACAACATTAAAGATAACTAAACCCAGATACGCTTTATTTCACTGAATTCTCAAGCAAGGCATTGAATAACAATTAAGCCTAAGAATGAGTTTTCTTAGGAAGAGGATGCCAATGTATTAGATATAGGTCAAATGCTTTATAGGCTATTACATTCAAAACTAGGGTAACCCCGCACTATTGATGGGACTAATTTTTGGCTATCAGAGAAGGTCGCCTATTGACCGATACCAGACTATCAGGACAAAAGAAAAGCCGCCCCGCAGGATGGCTTTGGTAACGATTTTGGTAACAGGGCTATTGTATTGCCACAAACCCTTGTAATACTTATTGACTTGGCGGAGAGGGTGGGATTCGAACCCACGGTACCTTTGACAGTACGCCTGATTTCGAGTCAGGTACATTCGACCACTCTGCCACCTCTCCGAACCGAAACGCAATTATAGCGTTTTGAGCCTATGCCTTGGGCTTTAGGCTGGTGATACCGCCCATATAGGGCTGCAAGGCTTTTGGTATGCGGACACTGCCATCTTCTTGCTGGAAATTTTCAAGCAGGGCAACGCCCGTTCTGCCGACCGCTAGACCTGATCCATTGAGGGTATGCAGCAACTCCGGTTTGTTGTTACCTACCTTGTATCGTGCCTGCATACGCCTAGCCTGAAAGTC
>JBIILR010000065.1:0-8874 GCA_044338365.1 Polynucleobacter sp.
CTCAGGCAATCCAAGCTCTTGTCTCGTGAATTTCCTATCTGAAATTAAACGCTTCCTATCATTGACCTGATAGCTATAAGGCAAATAGATGACCTTCTCCGAATAGCACGTTTGAAGCTCAGGCGAAATAAGGGTTTTATCAGCAATGATGTAATCTATGTAATTAGCGCCCATAGTGCCAGGATAGCCGAGATAATTTACCTGAATGGGTGCAGCACGATGAGCAAATATTCCCGTTCTTGCATCTTGGGTGAAGCCTTTTAGGTCAACAGCTATGTCGATATTTAAATCCCTGCTTAACCTGGCAACCTCAACATCAGACTTTCTGCCTACCTCAATGAACTGGTCAAACGACTTTTCTAGCCGCTGGCACATTTCATCATTTGCTATCGGACCAAAGGAAAAGCCGACTAATTCAAACTGACTTTTGTCGTGCAGTTCAAAAAGCTCAGCCATTAAATACCCAGTAGCATGATTATGAAAATCTGCTGAAAAGTAACCCACTCGGATTTTTTGACTCTGGGGACGCTTAAGAATAGGTTCTAAAGCAGGATTAAATGGATATCTTGATTGAATATAAATTTCAGAAGATTTTTTATGTAGAACACTATCGTCATTCAGCGCTAGCAGCGAAAAAGGATTAGCAACTTTCTCATTCGCCACCACTTTTTGGACAATATCCTGCAAAGATTCTGCCAAACCTGACCAACTACATATTTTCATCTTTGTGTGAAGTAAGTCACCAGATGCCCAATCGATATCAGGCTTCAGGCTAAGAGCCTTATCGTGGTGGACAATTGCCTCGTCATACCGCTTGAGTTCATTTAATGTGATGCCCTTGTTGGACCAACATTCCGCATAGTCAGGCTTTAGGCTTAGCGCTTTATCAAAGTGGGCAATTGCCTCGTCATACCGCTTGAGTTCATGCAGGGCATTGCCCTTGTTAGAATTCGCTTCTGCGTAATCAGGCTTTAGACTGAGTGATTTATCAAAGAATTTAACAGCAGACTCGAAATTCTTCAGGTCTTTCTCTATAAGGCCTAAATTCAGATATGCTTCACTATTATCACTTTCAACCGAGATTGCTTTTTGCGCAGCAGCTCTGGCCTCCGAGTACTTTTTTAACTTTAACTGGGCAGCCGATAGGTTTGTTAGCGTTGAAGCCCTATCAGGAATGAGCTCAAGTGATTTTATGAACTTATATTCCGCCTGAGAAAAATTTTCTGCCTCCAATAAACCACAGCCATCTAAAAAATACTCTTTTGCTAATTCAAAGTTATTCATGGCTCTAATGTTTTATCCTCCATCATCCTTGGCAAAAACCTATTTGTGGATTCATATTCAAATATTACCCCAATTGAATTAATTTAAAAAATTCAGAGTCGTTTAGCTTAACAAGGTGAAGGGGTTATCTGGATGGACCCGTTTCAAAAAAGGGCTATGGGGGTGTGGTGGGGGTCGGTTTCTAGAAAGTCACAAAGGGGCGCCCCTCTTTTATCTAGTATGCGGATAAAATGCGTCCTACTGAGCCATCATAAACATCGATTTGCGTTTAGCTAATATGCTGATAGATTCAGTCTTATACGACTCTTGTGCTATTCTTTTTTCAGGCCTAATTCTGGCCTAATCGCAAGATATCTTATATGTTTTATTTTTAACAATGCAGATTTAGTATTTCTTGTTCTTTTTTAACACTGCGCCATGTCTTTTTTTTGCTGCCTTAGATAACGAACTCTTCTATATGGATAAAACCATGATGGTCTTCAGTGATGCGAAGAAGGCAATCGAAGGCATGGTCAAGGCTGTTGATTAATTGAATGCATAAGCTTGGGATAGGCCACTTGCGTGTAGCTTTTTCCTTTTTAGTATCCGATGTAATTACACACAGAGAGAGCTCATCGTGAAAAAATTTCAAAAATTGTTTTGTCTTATTGGTCTTATTTGTTCGGCTACCGTCTTTGCACAGCAAACGTATCCGAATCGCAGCATTCAAATGATCATGCCCCTGCAGGCTGGCAGTGGGGTAGATATATTAATGCGCCCCATTGTTCAACGCATGGGCGAAAACCTAAACCAAGCAATTGTTATTGAAAATCTTCCAGGCGGGGCGGGTCTGATTGGTGCGACTAAAGTTGCACAATCACCGTCCGAAGGCTATGTTTTGGGTGCATTTAATGACAGCATTTTGACCATGGTGCCTAATTTATACCCCAAAGTGGAGTATGACCCCATCACCAGTTTTGTGCCAGTCTCCCAAGTTGCATCCATCACGTTTGTCATGGTTGCCAACCCATCTTTTTCGGCTAACACAGCGGCCGATCTAGTGCGTATTGCGAAAGCCAATCCTGGAAAGATTGACTATGCTTCAGGCGGAAATGGATCGCCTCAGCACATCGGCATGGAAATGTTTCGCCAGCTAAGTGGAGCACCCTTGGTGCATATCCCATATCGCGGTGCTGCTGCTGCAGTAACGGATGTCATGGCCGGCCAAGTTCCAGTGATGATCAGTGCCTTATCGGTTGTGTTGCCCCATATTAAGTCTGGCAAGCTTAAGGTATTAGGCGTTGCCAGCAAAAAACGCTCTTCGTTGCTTCCGAATACCCCAACCATCGATGAGAGCGTTCGTGGCTATGAATTTTCAACATGGGGTGCAATTGTTGCGCCAAAAGGCACATCAAGCGCTGTGGTTAGCAAGATCAATGATTCTCTTTCTATAGCACTAAAGGACCCTAAATTGCGCGAGCAACTGACACAGCAAGGATTTGAAATCAGTCCAATTGGATCCGAAAACCTCAAAGAAGTTACAGCGCAAGGATTGGTGCGCATGAAGCGAGTCATTAAAGAGGGTGGGATTGAGCCTAATTAAAGTCACTACTTAAGATATTCAATCGGAGATAAAGCCACCTTCGGGTGGCTTTTTGTTGGCCTGGCCGAATGGGCTGATGCACGCCGATTCAATTAACAGCAGGGTCACTGACTGCAGCGCGAGACTCCAGTAGCCGCGTACGAGCGTATCGCACCCCTACGAGTGCTAAATGTACAAAGATAATGAATAGGTACATTTCGCCCAGAGTCTCATGAGAGCCTTCAAAGATTGCTCGTAGCCACTTGCCGCCCCATTCTTCATAGCCCCCAATCCCGGTAAGCACTAACAAAGGCGTTAACACATACATCACCAAAATAAATATACCCATGAAAGCGCCGTACCACCGATTCCA
This sequence comes from Polynucleobacter sp., assembly GCA_044338365.1. Taxonomy (GTDB): domain Bacteria; phylum Pseudomonadota; class Gammaproteobacteria; order Burkholderiales; family Burkholderiaceae; genus Polynucleobacter. The sequence continues at coordinate 3,219 of JBIILR010000065.1, forward strand.
GTTCCAGAGGCGTTGTATCTGGAGTGCCTTCATGTCCGCTTGAATTCCCTTGACCATACTTGCCCTTCGCCATAGGGCGCCGAGCGAACTAGCTCCACCCGCAATTGCGCCCCAGCACAAACGCAACAGAAAAATGATCCCGAAGCCATATCCACAATACACATGCACCAGACGAAATGACTCACTGTCTGCAGTGATGTAGGCCGTAATGAATGATACGGCCCCAATCAAATGCAGCGTATTTTTCACCGACTTGCTGAACGCAGTTGAAATACCCATTATTTTTACCTTAGAATCCGCACATCGTCATCGTCAAAATTACCTTGCTCAGCATGACGATGGCATGCATTGCAATTGGCTGCACTCTTCACAGAGGGCTTAGCAAAATCTTCCGCCCCAATCTTGCGGTGCTTATTTTGAAACCAATAGGACTGGGTGATTCGATTTTCTGGGGGCGCCTCTTTAACGCGCTTATAACTTCCTGCATAGCGCTTAAGCCATGCCGAAATCTCCGCCGCATCCTTAGGCTCAACAGACGCATCGGTTCCGTAATGCTTGGTAAGGCCGCTCATAATCGAGGACCAGGACTGTGCCGGCAAAAATCCCGGTGGATACGCCAGATGGCAACTCGCACACTCGGATTGATAGATCGGCAAACTCTCAACGGGCATCCTATTTGCACTATTCGCCATTGCCAATTGAGAGGCGGCTCCTACTGCCAAGTACGTCAACGCAGTTAGCGCCAGCATCGAAATAAAATCTTTCATAATTACTCCTACTTTTTAATGCTAATGAGGTAAGACAGGACATCCGCTTTTTCTTGGGCTAGGCATTCTCGCCCAAGGACGTCGTTGCAATTACGGCGAAACCATTTATCCGTTCTGGCAGAGTCGGTAAGCGCATCTGGATTTACAGATGGCGCGAGTGGATCAATTACCTTGTTAGTACCAGCATGCTTTCCTAGAGATGATGGTGGGTTGCCATGGCAGGACGAACAGGACCACTCTTTGCCATGAGTGGAATTGAAAAATACCTTCCCTCTTTCGCTATTAGCTTGACTACCGGCTTTATCGGTCCAATACTGTAGCTGTTTGCTAGGCGTCGTTTCTGCTGCAATTGCTGGTGCTATTGCTGTAAAAACAAAGAGCATGAATAGAGCCGATTTAGTATGAATGCTATATGTGTTTGAGTTCATACAATCAGTATTGAATAAACGGGGTTTACGGAATCTGAAGGCTCCATTCATCTGGCGTTCAGAATTCACCGCCTACAATAAAGAATGGCCTTTATTTTCCGATTCGCACTGCTTGCATTTCTCATAACCCAATCCCATTTGGCCTATGCTGATAGCGATCAAGACCGTGCCCGTAAAGCTGTGGAGCAAGGCGAAGTGATGCCGCTGCAACATATTCTTCAAAAAATGGCTAAAGACCACCCGGGTCAAGTCCTTGAAGTTGAGCTGGAGCGCAAGAAAAACACTTGGGTTTATGAGATCAAGCAACTTTCCGCCAGCGGCGTTCTCACCAAGCTTGAGGTGGATGCCAAGACCGGCATCGTCATTAAGCAAAAATCAAAAAATACCAGTCAATAATTCAAATGCGCATATTAATCGTCGAAGATGAGCCTACCCTCTGCGCACAATTGCGTATGGCTTTAGAAGAACAAGGCTATGCGGTGGATATCGCCAACAACGGTGAGGACGGCTTACATATGGGCAAAGAGGAGGCCTTTGATGTTGCCATCTTAGACCTAGGCCTTCCTAAACTTGACGGAATATCCGTTTTAAAGGGCTGGCGTCTTGCCAGAAAAAAACTACCCGTTATTATTCTGACCGCACGGGACAACTGGAGTGAAAGGGTGTCTGGTATCGATGCGGGCGCAGATGATTACCTGACTAAACCATTCCACATGGAAGAGCTCTTAGCCCGCATTCGGAGTGTGATTCGGCGAACGGCGGGGCACTCATCCCCTGTCTTATCGATTAAAGGCTTGATTTTAGATACCCGTAGCAGCAAGGTGTCTTTAAATGGCAATCCTATTACCTTAACCGCCCATGAATTTAAGTTGCTTGAATATCTAATGCATCATCCGAATGAAGTGATTGATCGTGCAACGCTAGGCGAGCATATTTATGCATACAACGAGGATCCTGATTCCAACACCATTGAGGTTTTCATTGCCCGCCTGCGCAAGAAAATACCTGAGGGCCTGATTGAAACCATTAGAGGCTTAGGTTATCGCCTAAATGATGATCTTTAATTCGATTCGCTTTCGGATTGCAATTGCCTCCTTAATAGGCATTGCAATCGCCCTAGTGTTCGCTAGCTCCGTCATTGGCGCCCTTTTTGAAGAGCATGCTACTCGGCAATTTCAATCCGCACTGCAATCCCGCTTTCTCCAGGTTGCCAGTCTTGCTGGGCAAGACCCCATGACCGGGGAACTTATTTTTAGGCCACCAACAAATGAGCCTCGCTGGTCCAGCCCCCTTTCAGGACTGTATTGGCAGGCCAATTTACCCGATGGAAAGATCATTCGGTCTCGTTCGCTTTGGGATACAACATTACAGGTTCATTCGCCCGATAAAGCCTCTTTTTATGACATCAATACCAGTCAAGGCCAGCATCTAATGGCCCGATCACAAGCAATTGAACTAGATAGCGTCATTCCAATCCCTTTTTTACTCACTGTTGCGGAAGATACAGCAGAGCTAGATCAATCAATACGCCAATTCCAATCCCAAATACGGTGGTATCTCACGATTTTGGCTATTGCGTTACTAAGTGTGGCGGTATTGCAAATTACGATTGGGCTATCACCGCTGAGCAAACTAAAAAAAGCCATTCTTCGTTTACGCACTGGGGATACCACCTGCATCGAAGGGCAATATCCTAACGAATTTAGTCCGCTGGTAGATGACTTTAATTCGGTCTTGGAACAAAACAAGCAGGTGGTTAGCAAAGCACAAATTCAGGCGGGCAACCTCGCACACGCAATCAAAACTCCTCTAGCTGTCATTACCAATGCCATTGCGAGTAAAACAATTCATGATGCTGATTTTCGTGAGCTCGTTCTAGAACAAACTAGACTTGCTAAAGAACAGGTTGACTGGAGCCTTGCAAGGGCAAAAACCATCACGCGCACCCGTAATATCACGCTAAAAACTCCGGTTGTTGGAGCAATTCAATCGATTGTGCGGGTGATGGAAAAGATCTATACAGATAAATCGTTGACGATGACTATTCATGCACCTGAGTCCGCCGTTCAATTTAACGGGGATGAGCGCGATTTACATGAAATCGTAGGTAATGTGATTGATAATGCCTGCAAATGGGCAAGTACACAGGTGTTGATTTCGATCTCCAAAGAAAAGGGCTGGATCACGATCGCCATTGAGGATGACGGCCCAGGGATCGCTCCTGATGACTATGCCGATGTTATGCGTCGTGGCGTGCGACTCGATGAATTCACTCCTGGGACTGGCCTTGGTTTAGCCATCGTCGATGAGCTCATCACCATCTACGGAGGAAAAATGCAGATGAATCAATCACATCTAGGCGGTCTCAAAGTCGCAGTACAGTTACCACGATCTGATTAATTCGTTTGTAGCAATAACCACCAAAGAAAAAGGGCAGCTTAGCTGCCCTTTTTCTGTTCTAGCTAGGCTAGATCATTACATCATGCCGCCCATACCGCCCATGCCGCCGCCCATACCGCTCATATCGGGCATGCCGCCTGCGCTGTCATCTTTCGCTGACTCGCAGATTGCACAATCCGTTGTGAGGAGTAGTGCTGCAACCGAGGCTGCATTAACCAACGCAGTTTTAGTTACTTTAGTTGGGTCGATCACGCCTTGGGCTACCAAGTCGCCATATTCGCCTGATGCTGCGTTGTAACCGTTATTGCCTTTGCTAGCCATGACTGCATTCACAACCACACTGGCTTCGTCTCCTGCATTAGAAACGATGATGCGCAGCGGCTCTTCCATGGCGCGCAGAACGATACTGATACCAGCATCTTGATCAGCGTTATCGCCCTTGAGGCCCATGATGCCTTGCTTAGCACGAATCAAGGCTACGCCGCCGCCAGGAACAATGCCTTCTTCCACTGCAGCACGGGTTGCGTGCAGAGCGTCGTCAACGCGCGCTTTTTTCTCTTTCATTTCGACTTCGGTAGCAGCGCCAACCCGAATCACTGCAACACCGCCTGCCAACTTGGCAACGCGCTCTTGTAATTTTTCACGATCGTAGTCGCTAGTTGCTTCCTCGATTTGAACGCGAATGTTCTTCACGCGCGCTTCAATGGCTTTTGCATCACCAGCACCGTCGATCAAGATGGTGTTTTCTTTACCAATCTCAACGCGCTTGGCTTGACCCAAATGCTCGAGAGTGGTTTTCTCGAGGGTGAGGCCAATTTCTTCAGCAATCACTTGACCGCCAGTCAAAATGGCGATGTCTTCGAGCATGGCTTTACGGCGATCACCAAAACCAGGCGCCTTCACAGCGCAGGTCTTAATAATGCCGCGGATGTTATTCACCACCAAAGTAGCCAAGGCTTCGCCTTCGACATCTTCTGCAACGATCATCAAGGGACGACCCGATTTTGCTACTTGCTCAAGTACTGGCAGGAGATCACGAATGTTGCTGATCTTCTTGTCAAACAAGAGGATGTATGGGCTTTCTAAAACGGCCACTTGCTTCTCTGGCTGATTGATGAAGTAAGGCGAGAGGTAGCCGCGATCAAACTGCATGCCCTCAACGACTTCGAGTTCGTCTTCGAGTGATTTGCCATCTTCAACGGTAATCACGCCCTCTTTGCCCACTTTTTCCATCGCTTCAGCAATACGCTGACCAATGCTGACATCACTGTTAGCAGAGATCGAACCGACTTGAGCGATTTCTTTGGTGGTGGTGCATGGCTTGCTAATTTTCTTCAGCTCTTCTAAAGCAGCGGTGACTGCTTTATCAATACCGCGCTTTAAATCCATTGGGTTATGGCCTGAAACAACGTACTTCATGCCTTCGCGAACGATGGACTGTGCCAGTACGGTTGCGGTTGTTGTGCCGTCACCAGCGATGTCAGCAGTTTTAGAAGCGACTTCCTTCACCATCTGCGCACCCATGTTCTGGAGTTTGTCTTTGAGTTCGATTTCTTTTGCTACGCTCACGCCATCTTTAGTGATGGTTGGGCCGCCGAACGAACGCTCGATGACAACGTTACGGCCTTTAGGTCCGAGGGTTACTTTTACTGCGTTGGCGAGGATATTGACACCCTCAACCATTTTGGTGCGGGCGCTATCGCCAAATACGACGTCTTTTGCTGCCATGATTGAATTCCTTTCTTATGCTCTCAATTACTTCTGAACAACGGCCATGATGTCTTCTTCGCGCATGACGAGTAGCTCATCTGCGCCCACTTTGACGGTTTGTCCGGCATATTTACCGAACAACACACGGTCGCCTACTTTGACATCAGGGGCATTTAATTTGCCGCTGTCATCGCGCTTGCCTGGACCTACGGCTAAAACTTCGCCCTGGTCTGGCTTCTCGGCTGCTGCATCTGGAATAACGATTCCTGAGGCAGTCTTGGTTTCTTGATCCATACGCTTGATGATCACGCGATCATGTAAAGGACGTAGATTCATTCCTTCTCCTAAGTT
>JBIILR010000177.1:0-2607 GCA_044338365.1 Polynucleobacter sp.
CGCGTACCGAAGCCGGTATGCTGGTGGCTGACTTGTTTCCTTCTTTGCGTGGCCGAATTGATTTGAAATTTTCTACGCCAGACGATGCCAAGCTGGATCAGTGTGACGCCGTATTTTTTGCCACACCACATGGCGTTGCAATGTCGCAAGCCGAATCATTGCTCGCTGCCGGCGTTAAGGTGCTGGATTTGGCGGCAGACTTTCGTTTAAAAGATACTGCTGAATTTGCGCAGTGGTACGGCATGCCGCATGCCTGCCCAGCGATTTTGGTGGAAGCGGTTTATGGCCTTCCTGAAATCAATCGTGAGGCAATCAAAAAGGCGCGCGTAGTCGGTTTGGCGGGTTGCTATCCGACCTCGGTACAGCTGGGTTTTGCCCCGCTCTTGTCGCCGAAGTCGACTGGCGGTAAGCGCTGGATTGATGGGCTGCATTTAATCTCCGACTCGAAGTCAGGCACTTCCGGTGCCGGCCGTAAAGCGGAGGTTGGCACGTTGATGGCTGAGGCCAGTGATAATTTCAAGGCCTATGCCGTTAAAGGCCATCGCCATAGCCCTGAAATTACCCAAGGCTTAAAGGCGATTGCGCAATCCGATCAAATTGGCTTGACCTTTGTTCCGCACCTCACGCCCATGATTCGGGGCATTCATTCGACCCTGTATGCGCGTATTACCGAAGAAGGTAAGAACGTTGACTTTCAGGCGGTTTTTGAGCAGTTTTACAAAGACGAGCCCTTTGTGGACGTGATGCCTGCTGGTAGCCATCCTGAAACCAGGTCAGTACGGGGCAGCAATGGCCTGCGAATAGCGGTTCATCGCCCCGGAAATGGCGACACCCTGGTGATTTTGGTGGTGGAGGACAACCTGGTTAAAGGGGCCTCAGGCCAAGGCGTACAGTGCCTTAATTTGATGTTTGGGCTGCCGGAGACCATGGGCTTGACCCAAATTGCCCTCTCGCCTTAAAGTGGTATTACTGCGTTTTAGATGCCCTTATGCTGGAGCGGGCATTTAGAGCCTAAAATAGGGAAACACTTTTTGAACTAGGAGTCATTTATGACACAAGTTGCTACAACCCAATCCAACGATCTTGCTGAGCCACCAATTCCATTGGTCTTTACCGATAGCGCAGCAGCAAAGGTAGCGGACCTGATTGCCGAAGAAGGTAACCCTGAATTAAAGTTGCGCGTATTTGTTCAAGGCGGCGGCTGTTCTGGTTTTCAGTACGGCTTCACCTTTGATGATGCCGTCAATGAAGACGACACTGCTTTTGATAAGAATGGCGTAACGCTATTGGTGGACTCAATGAGCTTTCAGTACCTCGTTGGCGCCGAGATCGATTACAAAGAAGACATCAATGGTTCGCAGTTCGTAATTAAGAACCCCAATGCCACAACAACCTGTGGTTGCGGATCGTCTTTCTCCGCATAAGCGATTACCTTTAAGCAGGGTAGCAAGCGCCTAAGATTCGAGGTCCACTTGCTCCCGTAACGGCCGGCAGATTTGCTGGCCGTTTTGTTTTGTGCGCCCATGCGAGCCATGCAAAGGCCAGAGCCTCAACCAGTTGTGGATCGACTCCATTGGCTTCGCTGCTGCGGATTTCAAGAGCATGGTTAAAAACCGTTTGCGCATAGTCGCGTAGTCCATTCAGAAGGGCTGTGTTACGAACCCCGCCACCACACACAATCAGGACTTCGGTTTGCGGTGCATATGTGCGAATGGATTGCAGTGCCGTTGTCACGGTGAGGCGCAATAGCGTCGCTTGCACATCTTCCGCCTTTAAGGCAGTGCTGCTCATTTGCTTTTCTAACCACTGCAGATGAAAGTCATCACGGCCCGTGCTTTTGGGCGGTACTTTAGCAAAAAAAGGATCTGCCAACATCCGCTCCAGTAGGGATGCAATCACCGTACCTTGCGCAGCCCAGGCGCCATCCTGATCAAAGGCATGTCCGTGATGTTTTGCAATCCAAGCATCCATCAGCATATTGCCGGGTCCGCAATCAAAGCCGGTGATAGCGCCATTCTGCGGAAGGAGCGTGAGGTTGGCGATGCCGCCGAGGTTCAGTACTGCAGTATTTTTATCGCTTACAAATTGCTGCGCATGAAATGCGGGTACTAAAGGAGCGCCATGGCCGCCTGCGGCGAGATCACGGCTCCGAAAGTCGGCAATTACATCAATACCAGTGAGTTCCGCCAGCAATGCGGGGTTTAGGGTTTGGTGGGTATACGCAAGTGCGTGATTGAAGCCCGCTTGGTGCCGAATGGTTTGGCCATGGGCGCCAATGGCGTTGATCTCGGAAGGCTGCCGTTTACTATCCGCTAGTAGCTGTTTAACAAGGTCTGCATACGCAATTGCCAAGGTATTTGCAGCCAGATGTTCGCGGTGAATTTCATTATCGCCCGGAGTTTGGAGGGCCAATAGGGCTTGCCTGAGCGGGGGTGCAAAGGGGGCGCTCACCGCCCCGCGGAGTTGGGTTTCGCCATCGGGGCTAATTTCGGCGAGCACCGCATCAATCCCGTCAAGGCTGGTGCCAGACATCATGCCGATGTAAAGGGGGTGGGGCGTAAGCATGCGGTGGGTAGACTCTATTCTGAGGAATGCGACAATACGATT
>JBIILR010000178.1:0-2599 GCA_044338365.1 Polynucleobacter sp.
CGGCCCACCGATCGGCGCCGAGTTGTTCGGGCTGTGTATAGCGTGACCGTAGACCGTCAACAGCAGAATTTCCGTGCAAGCGAAACCAGGCCACATCTTGCCATTGCGTAAACAGCTGCTTGAGGTTAGTGGCACATTCTTCTGCAGCAACGCAGCAGATACCAATCGCATCCGGCTTTGGGATGGTTTGCAAAATGTAATGCGCTAACTCGGCGCAGTGCTCTGGGGAAAGCAGTAATTGCGTATCGATCGCCCCGGAATAAAGCCAAAGTTTTTTATTACGATCAATTGGATTTTGCTGCGACTCGACTGCCGCCCATTTCAAGCGTGTATTGCCGACATCAAACAGGAGGTAAAGGCTCATGCTTGCCTGCGCAGCGAGACGTCACCGGCATGTACGGCAACCATCGCACGATCCGTTTGAATTTGATAGGCCCCGGTATGGTCAATACCGGATGCTAGGCCCTCAATCATTTTCTCTCCGAGCGCGCTTGTAAAAACAGGCTCTCCTTGATAGGCATCCCAGTCAGACCAGCGCTGCATAAAATGCTCAAAGCCATATTGATCAAACTCAGTACATAGGCGCTCAAATGCATTGACTAGGTTAAGCCAAATGTAATCCTGATCCGGTAGCGCCTGCCCTTGCATTAACAGTTGATCTAGTCCACCAGTGGGGCCGGTGTGAATGGCTTTTAATTCAGCAGCATCGCTGATATGGGAGTGCACATTAAGGCCAACCCCAATAATCATCCAGCTTGGTTCAGTGGGAGCAGTTTGACCGCCTTCAATCAAGATGCCGCCGACTTTGGCATGGCCGATCACAATGTCATTGGGCCACTTCAGCCGTAGTCCTTGCTGATACAGAACGCGTTCACTTGTATTGAGTGCGCTGCAGATACCCTCAATCACTGCTAACCCTGCAACCAAGCTAAGACCACTTAATGCAGCAGGGCTTTTTTGAAACGGAAATGCTAGGGAAAAAGACAGTGAGTCATCACCATTGGCATACCAGGTTCTGCCAGCACGTCCTTTGCCATGGGTCTGTTTTTTACTCAGGCGGGCAACCGGATCGATCAGCGTGCCAGCCCGCCAGCGCTCCATGAGGTCATCGTTGGTTGACCGTGTCTCAGCGACACGCTCGAGGATACAGTTTTCATTCATTTCACTATTGTAGAAAGGTCTGACCTAAAATTGCAGGATGTCAGCAGAATCAGGGCAAAACCCCCGTCCGCGTAAGTTAGTATGGCCATTGCAGGCGATGCCGCTGGCGCGAGCCATGGCCTTAATTTACGGTTTGTTGATCATTTACACCAGCCTTAACCCATTTGATTTTTATTTTCAAAATGGGGTTAAAGGGACTGCTTGGATTTCAGCCCCATTGCCGCGCTTCATTCCCCTATTTGATGTTGTAGCAAATGTACTGGCATATATCCCTTTGGGATTTTTATTGGTGTGCGTTGTCTTTCCGCGCTGGCGGCGTTTTATCGCTTTGTCGATTGCAATGGTTTGCTGCGCGCTACTTGCCGCGGGCGTGGAAAGTTTACAAACCTGGCTACCAACCCGAATCCCCAGTCAAACCGACTGGTGGGCCAATGTGTTGGGTGGTTTTATCGGCGCTCTATTGGCGCTACCACTGGGACCCCAATGGCTATCTGGCAGCGCCCTGCGGCGGCAATTTGATGCGTGGTTTGGGCTGAACTGGGGCGCCGCAACCTTATTCATTCTGTTTCCGTGGGCGCAAATTTACCCCCAAAGCGCATGGCTTGGCATGGGGGCATGGCGACAACTCATTGGGGCAGCAGATTGGGGAACCTTAGTCATGAACCAGATGCTGCGCGAGGGCCTGATTACGGCTAGCTGCTGGCTTGGGGTTGGGCTGATCCTCTCCCTTGGAATGCGAGCCAAAGCCCCGCAATGGCGACTACTCATGAGCTTGCTCGGCGCCTCGGTATTGATTAAGAGCCTCTTCACGGGTTTGCAGTTTGGCGGGGAATTCAGCTTAGCCTGGCTGACTACGGGCGCCATTTGGGGCATGCTGGTTGGGAGCGCTTTACTGCTGTGGGCAATGCGCTTGGGTAGTAATTACCGCTTATGGATCGGCCTCAGCAGTTTGGCGGCTATGCTCGTACTGATTAACTTGTTTCCAGACAATCCGTATTTTGCTTTGACCTTAAAAGCATGGTTTCAGGGTCGCCTACTTCATTTCAATGATCTGATGAAATGGGTATCATCCATTTGGCTTCCATTTGCAATGGCTTGGGTCTTGCAAAATCAGTTCGCTACCCGAATAACGAAACGACCGATATAATTTTTATATGCCATTTAAACACCACCTCTTCTTTTGTCTTAATGAACGCAGTAATGGCGAGAATTGCTGCGCCCAGCACAACGCATTTGAGTTATTCACCTACGCCAAAAGTCGCATTAAAGAGCTGGGACTTTCTGGGGCAGGCAAGATTCGTGTCAATAAAGCAGGCTGCCTTGATGCATGTAACCTCGGGCCCGTTATGGTGATTTATCCAGAGGGTACCTGGTATACCTTTATTGATGCCGATGATATTGAAGAGATTATTCAGTCCCATTTACTTGAAGGCAGGCC
>JBIILR010000002.1:0-30645 GCA_044338365.1 Polynucleobacter sp.
CCAATGAGCGCACCTTGCGCAACTTCATCGCTTAATACCTTGCAGGTATTGGTGAGTGAGACTAAAAGATCCTGCAGTCCCGGCGGAACCGATGCACCGCGCAATTGCACCTGGCTAAGGTACTGCCGAAAGGGGGTCTTCAACTGAATAGGGGCGGTCAACACATTCTCCAAATAGGGTCTTGCAATCCGAATGGCTTTATTTTGCCTGTTTCAAAATCAAGCACGGGTTTTTTTGCACCACGCATCCTACGCCTCGGCATTGCCTAAGGCTTTGACAATCACCTCGCGCACATCAGCCGATAGCGTCTTCGCATCGGCAACCGCTTGTAAAGCAACATGCATCTGCTCCTGGTAAGGCTCTGCAAAAACAGTCCAGCGATCAAGCGCCCGTGCCAAGCGTGCGGCAATATGCGGATTAATCGCATCCAGCTTGAGCACGCTTTGTGCCCAAAACTGGTAGCCGCGCCCATCCCGCATATGAAATCCCGCTGGATTACCCATGCAATACGAATGAATCACACTGCGAACCCGATTCGGGTTCGTGAATGAAAATGCTGGATGCGACAGTAGACCAGTGACCCGCTCAAGACTTGCAGCAGGATTGTGTGGTGTGGGCGGGCAAGTGGCCTGTAAACCAAACCATTTATCAACGACTAAGGGGTCATCTGCAAAGCGCTCATAAAAATCCGCGAGGCATGCAATGCCCTCCGGCACATTGTTTTGCACTAAATGCGCCAGTGCCGCATAGCGATCCGTCATGTTGTTTGCCAACTTATATTGCTGCTGAGCTGGACCTGCCCACGCCGTCGGATTGGCAATCAAGAGCATTCCTAAGGCGAGGTTCTTTAAGCCGCGCTTACCTGCACTAACCGCATCTGGCAGAAACGCACCGGGCGTTTGCATTGCCTCATAGAGGCGCTGCCATTCCGGCTGTAAATGCTGCGCCATCGCCTCCCGAAATGCCTTGCGGTTGGCATGGATCGTTTGTGGTTCGACGCTAGCGCATTGCTCGTATAGATAGGTCTCGGCTGGCAATGTCAGGGCCAGATCTTTGAATGCGGGATCCAGCTTGGGGTCTTGCAAAATTAAGCGGTAGGTTTGAAGCAGGGCCTCATCTGGAGTTCGCCCAGCCAAGATCCATTGCATTGCTAACTTCTGCCCTGCTTCCCAGCGATTGAAAGCATCGTCGTCTTTAGTAAAGAGGGTTAATAAGTCGGCTTCGCTTTGATCAAACTCCAGCACAATCGGCGCCGAGAATCCACGATTGATCGACAGCACCGGCTCACTGGGCACATGATCAAAGACCCAAGTCTGCGTGACATCAGTCAGCTCTAATAAACGCTCAGTTCGCAGTGACTGATCGACTGATTCACCTTTAGCAAAGACAAGCTGGGTTCGCAGTGGAATGTGAAACGGCTTTTTATTGTTCTGGCCGGGGGTATCTGGGCAGGACTGGCTTAAGGTCAGGGTATACCGCTGCGCCTTGCCATCGAAATGGGTTTGCACTCGAACCCGCGGCGTACCCGCTTGACTATACCAATGCTGAAATTGACTCAGGTCTCTGGCGTTGGCATCGGCCATCGCCATTCGAAAATCATCGCAAGTCACTGCCTGACCATCGTGGCGCGCAAAGTATAAATCCATCCCTTTGCGAAAGCCCTCGACCCCCAATAGCGTTTGATACATGCGCACAACCTCAGCGCCTTTTTCATAGACGGTGACGGTATAAAAATTATTAATCTCTTGATAGGCATCGGGGCGGATGGGATGGGCCATCGGACCTGCATCCTCCGGAAATTGCAACTGGCGCAATAAACGCACATCCTCAATGCGCTTAACCGCTCTACCCGATTCACTGCCCATCTGATCGGCTGAAAATTCTTGATCCCGAAATACCGTCAAACCCTCTTTGAGTGAGAGCTGAAACCAATCACGGCAAGTGACACGATTACCAGTCCAATTGTGGAAGTATTCGTGTGCGACGACGCTTTCGATATTGGCAAAATCGGTATCGGTTGCAGTCTCGGGCTGAGCGAGCACGTACTTGGTATTAAAGATGTTGAGACCTTTGTTCTCCATCGCGCCCATATTGAAATCGCCAACGGCAACAATCATGAAGCGATCTAAATCCAATTCCAAGCCATAGCGCGCCTCATCCCAGCGAATCGAATGAATCAAGGAATCCATTGCATGGCGGGTTTTGGCTAAATCCTGTGGCTCAACCCAAATCTGCAAAAGCTTCGAGGCTCCGCTACCCGAGGTAATGCGCTCCTCAACAGAAACCAACTTGCCTGCAACCAAAGCAAATAAATAGGATGGCTTAGGAAACGGGTCCTCCCATACTGCGCTATGCCAACCGTTGGGCAATTCTTCTGTAGCAACCAAATTACCGTTCGCCAGCAATACCGGGAAATCGGCCTTAATAGCACGTAAGGTAACGCGATAGCGTGCCATCACGTCGGGGCGATCTAAGAAATAGGTGATCTTACGAAAACCCTCTGCCTCGCATTGGGTAAAAAAATTACCATTCGATACATACAAGCCCATCAGGGATGTATTTTTGTTGGGCACACAAACGCAAATGATTTCCAGAGTAAAGGGTTCACTGCCATTTCCAGGCAGTGAGTGAATCGTAAGTGTCTCGGGTATTAATTCAAAATGGCGGTGCGGAGTGCCATTGATGCGCAAACTCATGAACTCGAGATCAATGCCCTGCAAGATTAAGGAGGATGCTTGCGCCAAGGGATTGGTGGGATTTGGCAATACCTCAATGCGGCTTTTAACAATCGTCTTGGCAGGATCGAGGGCAATGTCTAAATCGACTTGCCCAAATAAAAATGGAGGTGGGCAATACGCAAGGCGTTGAAAAGATGGAGCGAGGTCGGTTTTCATGTTCTGATTTTATGCCCTTGCTGCAAATTACATTAACCGTACAGCAGGGTCAAAATACCAATCACGATAAAGACAATGGCTGCCACGGTATGCACCCATTTGATTGGCACGCGATTCGTAAATTTAGTCCCAACCCATACAGCGGGGGCATTGGCGAGCATCATTCCTAGGGTAGTGCCAATGGTGACGGCTATAACGTCGTCGTAGCGCGCGCCAAGGGCAATCGTGGCAATTTGGGTCTTATCGCCCATCTCCGCCATAAAAAATAAACTGCTGGTGAGCAGAAAAACAGGCCATGCCGCATTTTTAACCCGCGTGCCTCCTGCCTCATCTAGGCGATCCGGAATTAAAAGCCACAAGCCAATGGCTAAAAAGCCCACGCCCAAAATCCAGCGCATGGCATCGGGGCTTAAAAAAGCCGCTATTAAATGGCCAAAATAGGCTGCACAGGCATGATTTGCCAATGTGGCGACCAAGATCCCTGCAATAATGGGCATTGCCTGACGGGGATAGCGCGCTGCCAGCATCAAGGACAAAAGCTGGGTTTTATCCCCCATTTCAGCTAATGCAACCACCCCAGTGGAGAGAAATACCGCAGAAAAGTCCATTTAGCCCAGTTATTTAGTTTATTACTATCGATAACGTTAATTAATACAATTTGGCTATTGAGAAACAAGCCCCTAAACTAAGGGTAATCCCAAATACCAGCGGTAAGCATAACAACTTGCCAGGTAGACCAATCAATATCAATGAGGAAGTAAATGAGCACACGCGAAGGTAGTTTAGAGGCCCCAACCCGGCACGCCTTGGACTGGAAAAATCCAGAATTTTATGACCGCGAGAACCTCGAAACAGAAATGGAGCGGGTATTTGATTTATGCCACGGCTGCCGTCGTTGCTTAAGCTTATGCGGCTCCTTCCCCACCCTCTTTGACCTGATCGATGCCACCGAAGACGGTGAAGTCGAGCAAGTAGCCAAGGCCGACTACCAAGCGGTTGTTGACCAATGTTATTTGTGCGACGTCTGCTACATGACCAAGTGCCCCTACGTTCCACCACACCCTTGGAACCTGGATTTCCCACACCTGATGTTGCGGGCCAAAGCCGTTGCCTTCAAGGAAGACAAAACCACCTTCCGCGATAAGCTCTTGTCGTCCACGGATAAGCTAGGTCATTTCGCGGGCATTCCGATTGTTACGCAAGCCGTCAACGCAGTGAATCAAACTGGGCTTGCTCGCCTCGTAATGGAAGGTGCGCTTGGGGTTGATAAAAAGGCATGGATTCCAGAATACGCGCCAAAGACGTTCCCCCAATTGGCTGAAAAATCCACTGCATTCCCCGTCAAGGATGGCAATAAGACGCCAGGCAAAGTTGCTATTTATGCGACGTGCTACGTGAACTACAACGAGCCCGGCATCGGTCAAGACTTGATCAAGATTTTGCAACACAACCAAATTCCCTATGAGCTGGTCGATAAGGAAGCCTGCTGCGGTATGCCTAAACTGGAGTTAGGCGACTTGGAATCGGTTGAAGAAAACAAAAATAAAAATATTCCGAAACTGGCTAAATTAGCGAAGGAAGGCTATGCCATTTTGACCCCCATTCCATCGTGCACCTTGATGTTTAAGCAAGAACTGCCATTAATGTTCCCAGACGATGCGGATGTTCAATTGGTCAAGCAAGCGATGTGGGATCCCTTCGAGTATTTAGTTGCACGCAATTCCGATGGCTTACTCAAGACCGATTACAAAACCGAATTAGGTCATGTGAGCTACCACGTTGCCTGCCACTCGCGCGTACAAAACGTCGGTCAAAAGACTGCTGAAGCACTGAAGATGATTCCGGGAACCGAAGTGAACGTAGTAGAGCGTTGCTCAGGTCACTCAGGCACCTGGGGCGTGAAGAAAGAGTTCCATGGAATGGCAATGAAGATCGGTAAGCCTGTATTTAAGAGCATGGCCGAGAACGAGCCTGACTACATTAGCTCCGATTGCCAACTCGCCGGTCACCACATTGCGCAAGGTATGGAAGAACTGGGCCTACCGAAGTCGGCGATGGCACATCCGCTCACCTTAATGGCAAAAGCCTACGGTCTCTAAACAGACTGATTAATACACACTGAATATAGGAATACAAGCACCATGGCAAAAATTACCCGCGACAGCCTCTTAAGTTTGGAGGCGTACCACAAGGATCGCCCAGAAATTCGGGAGAAAGCGATACAAGAGCGCCGTATGCGTACCGTGCATTTAGGCGAGCACCTTACGATGATTTTTGAAAACGAATTCTTAATGCGTTATCAAATTCAAGAGATGCTGCGCGTTGAGAAAACCTTTGAAGAAGAAGGCATTCAGGACGAGCTCGATGCCTACAACCCGCTCGTGCCGGATGGCACGAATTTCAAAGCGACGATGATGCTGGAGTACCCCAACGAGGGCGACCGTAAAGTGGCCTTAGCAAAATTGGTTGGCGTTGAAGACAAGGTATTTCTAGAAGTCGAGGGTCAGCCTCGTGTTTATGGTCTGGCGGATGAAGACCTGGAGCGCTCGACCGCAGAAAAAACATCGGCAGTGCATTTCATGCGCTTTGAGCTTACACCCGACATGATTAAAGCCCTAAAGGCCGGTGCGCAAATGATGGTGGGCTGCGATCACAAAGAGTACCCTATGCACGTCAAAACCTTGCCACACGAGACATTGGCTTCGCTCATTACTGACCTGAGCTAAGCCGCCGTCTTCGCATTACTCACTGCACTCTATTACGCTGCCAATAGTTCAATCGCTGGAACAAAATCGAGCTGTTGAGCAGTAGCAACCGGCTCTGAAGCCAACTGGCCACGGTGCACATTGAGGCCATTACGCAGATGCACATCGTGGTTCAGTGCGGCCACCAAACCCCTGTTTGCTAAGGCCTCCACAAACGGATAGGTTGCATTGGTCAAACCAAAGGTCGACGTTCGCGCCACCGCCCCTGGCATATTAGCGACGCAATAATGAATCACGCCACCTACCAAATAACTTGGATCGCTGTGGGTTGTAGGGCGCGAGGTCTCAAAACAACCCCCTTGGTCAATCGCTACATCGACTACTACCGCCCCTGGCTTCATCTTGGCCACCATAGCCGTAGAAACCAACTTCGGCGCAGCGCCACCTGGTAATAAAACAGCGCCAATGACGACGTCGGCCGCGCAGACTTCACGCTCGATCGATAGGGGATCAGAATAGTAGGTACGAACGCGATTACCGTAAGCGGCATCGATTTGACGCAAGCGATCAAGGTCTTTGTCGATGATGCAAACATCTGCTCCAATGCCAACCGCCATCTGCAATGCGTTTCGGCCCACTACGCCAGCGCCTAGGATGACTACCTTCGCAGCGGCAACCCCCGGAATGCCAGCCAACAAGATCCCAGGTCCACCATGGCTCTTTTCCATTTGCGCAGCAGCCGCCTGAATGGACATGCGCCCGGCCACTTCGCTCATGGGCGCCAATAAAGGCAAGGTACCCACGCGTGAGGTTACCGTTTCATAGGCAATGCAGCTAGAGCCTGAGCTAAGTAGTGCCTTGGTTTGCAATGGATCTGGCGCAAGGTGAAGGTAGGTAAAGAGAATTTGGTCTTCGCGTAGCATGGCGCATTCTTGCGGCTGTGGCTCTTTTACTTTCACTACCAATTGTGACTTTGCATACACTTCGGTAGCGCTCTCGACTAAAGAAGCGCCGGCAGAACGATAGAGCTCATCCGTCAGACCAATCTGCTGACCTGCGCCACGCTGAATCAACACAGCATGGCCCTGGGCCACTAGTCCACTGACATTCCCCGGGGTCAAGCCGACCCGAAATTCATTGTCTTTTACTTCGGTTGGTACGCCAATAATCATGTGATGCTCCTTATTTCAGTTTATTTTTACGATGCAGGCCTAATACGTAATACATAGCGCAATAGACCACCAATAAGCACGGGCCCAAGACCAAAGCAGCGCGTGCATCCTCATGAAAGCCCATCAACACAATGACAAGCACAATGAAGGCAAGAGCAAACCAGGAGGAGTAAGGCCACCATGGCGTGCGATAACTCAGACTCTTCGCTTGTGCTGGAGTCAGTGATTTTCTGAAACGCATTTGGGTATAGAGAATGGCAATCCAAACCATCAGTCCGATAAAGGTCACTGCTGCCATCACATACTGAAATGCCTTATCCGGAACAAAATAGTTGAGGACCACGCCAATCATCGGCACCATCACTGCAGCCATTACGGCTCGGTGTGGTACGCCACTCTCGGAAAGGTGCGCAAACTTTTCTGGGGCATACCCATTGATGGAGAGGGAATACAGTAAACGTCCACCACTAAAAATACCGGCATTGCATGAAGACAGCGCTGCGGTTATCACCACGAAATTCACAATGCCAGCGGCTTCGCGTAAACCCAAGCGCTCGAACATCACGACAAATGGACTGCCCTGTTGCCCAACCTCATTCCACGGGAAGATCGCCAAGATAACCAAAATGGCGCCCATGTAAAAGATCAAGATTCGCCATGCCAAGGAGTCGATTGCCATCGGAATGGTTTTCTTAGGATTCTCTGCTTCGCCAGCAGAGAGGCCAATCATTTCAATACCGACGTAGGCAAACAGTACCATCTGCAAGGACATCAAGAGGCCACTGATTCCATTGGGAAAGAAGCCGCCATGAATCCATAAGTTATCAAAACCCAGTGGTACCCAGTCATTGGTAAAGCCAAGGAAAACAACTGCCGCTCCCATCGCAATCAAGGCAATGATGGCAACCACTTTAATTAAGGAGAACCAAAACTCAAATTCCCCAAAGAGACGAACCGCAATTAGATTAATGAGCCCCATCAAAATGATCGATGAAAGTGCCCAGACCCATTGCGGCATGTCCGGAAACCAAATGCCCATGTAGATTCCAACGGCAGTGACTTCCGCAATGCTGACCACGATCCAGTAGGTCCAATAGCCCCAGCCCACCATATACCCCGCAAGTGGACCCACATAGGAATTGGCATATGCAGCAAAGGAGCCAGCTACGGGCTCATGCACTGCCATCTCACCGAGCGTGCGCAGCACAATAAACGCCACAATCCCCGCTAACAAATACCCCAGAAGAATGGAAGGGCCTGCTAGCTGAATCGCACTAGCGGAGCCAAGAAAAAGTCCAACGCCAATGGTCGAACCCAATGCCATGAGGCGAATGTGCCGTACTTTCAGATGGCGTTTTAAGCCCGTTTGTTCTGTCTGCAAGAGAAACCTCCTTTTCGTTTTGATGTTGGTCATGTACCAACGCAACGAAGTCTAGGCAGGAGTTGGGCGCAGCACTAGCCCTTAAAAATTCATTAAATAAGCAAAGCTAAATAAATGCCAAAGGAATAAAAGGAGGAGCCTGTGAATCAGGCGGTGGATAGCAAAATAAATATTGCTTCCTACAACAAAATACGAAATTTCTTACAGGGCATTCCCTAGGCTGGTTTGCGCTTTTCGGGAACGAAATGGAACCGCTTTACTTCGAAGTGCTCTATTGCATCCGAATCAGAGTGAGAATTTCAGCTGCTGCTACTAGCCCCGCTGCTGCAGTGACGGTTACCGCCGAGCCGAAACCAGAACAGGCCAAACCCCCGGTAGCAGCACCTGCGCGGGGTTCTTTCGAATACACTGCCCGAATCCCCATCTTCTTTTTTAAATCACGCGAAAAGCCGTGATCGGTTCGCAATCCAACACGCACCTTAGCGAGAAGTGCATCCTGCTCCGTTCTGGATAAATCATCGCAGCGCAGTTGGGTTGGGTCCGCTTTGCCGCCAGAGGCACCGCACATCACGAGTAAGCGTTGATTCGCCACTGCCCACGCAGCAAGGGCAATTTTGACTTGCACTGAATCGGTTGCATCTAACACAATGGCGTCCCCAGGAATCAATGCATCGAGTGTGTCCGGCTCTAAAAAAGCATCGTGGCATGTCAGTTGGATTTGCGGATTAATTTGGGTAATGCGCTGCGCCATGGCATCCACTTTGGCCTTGCCATACTCGCCATCGAGGGCGTGCAACTGCCGATTGGTATTGCTCTCCGCAATGTGGTCAAAATCAATTAGGACTAAATGGCCAATTGCTGACCGCGCGAGGGCTTCTGCAGCCCAGGAACCAACGCCACCCAAGCCCGCTACCACTACCGTAGCCTTCTGAAATTGCGCCAAAGCAGTATCACCATACAAACGTGCTACCCCGCCAAAACGGCGATTCGTCGGGTTAGAGTCCTGCTCGGGCAGTGGTGTTTGAAAGTTTTCCTTTGTCATCGCATCTCTTTATACTTAAAACATGGAATCCATTGCTGAATTACGTAAAAACTACACCCGTAGCGAACTGTCGGAACAAGACGTACCGCAGGAACCATTCGGCCTTTTTCAGGCCTGGTTCGAGCAAGCAGTCCAGGCGCAATGCCCCGAACCCAATGCAATGGCACTCGCAACCGCCAATCAAGCCGGCATTCCATCTGTGCGTATTGTCCTATTAAAAGCGGCAGACCACGGTAGTTTTACGTTCTTCACCAATTACGATAGTCAAAAAGGTAAAGAGCTAGCTGTGCAGCCCCATGCATCCCTACTCTTTCATTGGCATGAGCTGGAGCGGCAGGTTCGTATCAGCGGCACTGTAGATCGGGTGAGCGCTGCTGAAAGCGATGCCTACTTTCATTCCAGACCGCCGGCTTCACGCATTGGTGCGTGGGCTTCTCCCCAAAGTACCGCCATTCCCAGTCGTGCGTTTCTAGAAGAACAAGAACGGCAATTCACAGCGAAGTATGGTGATGCGCCGCCTCGCCCAGCCCATTGGGGTGGCTACCGCCTGACGCCAAACCAAATTGAATTTTGGCAAGGCAGGCCTTCCCGATTACACGATCGCATTTGCTATAGCCGCAGCGATAGTAGCTGGTCGATTGCGCGCCTAGCGCCTTAATTAAAAGCGGGGTTTACCAAGCTTTTTAAGGTAGCGCGGAACTTAGCTAACTTTGGCGCAACAACCGCCATGCAATACCCTTGCCCCGGGTGCTGCACAAAATAATTCTGATGGTAGTCTTCTGCCGGATAAAAGATGTGGGCCGGCGCAATGATGGTCACGATTGGTCTTGGGTAAACTTTTTCATTGCTTAGCTCTGTCACCATCGCCTGTGCACAAGCCATTTGCGCATCGGAGTGGGTGAAGATAACGGAACGGTAGCGCGCGCCTACATCATGACCCTGGTAATTGAGGGTAGTTGGATCGTGAATCACAAAAAAGATGGCGAGAATTTCCCGATAGGTAACGATCGCTGGATCAAACTGGATTTGCACGACCTCGGCATGGCCTGTCGTTTCCGAGCATACGGCTTCGTAGTTTGGGTTCACATCGTGGCCACCAGCATAGCCGGAGATCACCGAATGCACTCCGCGCACCTGCTGATAGACCGCTTCGAGGCACCAAAAGCAGCCGCCACCCAGGGTTGCTGTTTCAAAAGTTATTTGTTTTTCATCCATGGCTTTATCCTACAGCCTAATTGCTCTATTTGCACAAACCCACTTTGACCTTTCCCACTGACATTGCGCCACTATGAATCGCCTTACCATCCAGCTTGATGAAATCCGCGCAGCGTATGCAGTGGAACCGCACTCCACGATTGAGAAGCGCTTGGAGCGGATTGGCCGAGTGGAGGCGATGCTGCGTGCCAATGAAGAAAAGCTATGCAAGGCAGTTGCTGCTGACTTTGGTCACCGCCACCCGATTGAAACCCAACTGTCAGAACTCAGTCAAATTTATCAGGCCTGCCGGTACACCAAAAAACACCTCAAAGAATGGCTCAAACCTATTCATTTAGAGACGCCGGCTTACCTATCGAACTCCACCGCTTGGATGCGGGCCCAGCCCAAAGGCATTGTGGGCATCATGAGTCCCTGGAACTACCCTATCTTGTTGGCGCTCGGCCCTGCCATTGCTGCATTGGCTGCTGGCAATCGAGTTTGGCTCAAACCATCGGAGCGCAGCAGCCGTACCTCCGGTTTTTTGGCGACCCTGATTCAGGAGTATTTTCATTTCACTGAATTCAGCGTGACTACGGGCGATGCCAACATCGCAGCGGATTTTGCTGCCCTGCCCTTCGATCACCTTTTCTTTAGTGGCAGCACTGCCATCGGCAAAAAAGTGATGCGCGCTGCTGCCGACAATCTAGTGCCCGTAACGTTAGAGCTGGGTGGGAAATCTCCTGCCCTAGTCGATGCTTCTGCCAATTTACGGGACGCAGCGAGCAGTATTGTGTATGGCAAATTACTGAATAGCGGGCAGACGTGCATTGCACCGGACTACGTCTTAATTGGCCAACAGCAATACGATGCGTTCCTAGGAGAGCTGATTAAGGCTGCGCAACATCAATTTTCCAAACCCGAAATGCTAACGGGTCCAATTGATCCCGAGCAAACTGCGCGCTGGCACTTTTTAGTCGAAGACGCCATTGCCTATGGCGCAACCGCCACACCATTACTAAAGCCTAGTGCTGAGTCAGGGCGGGTTTTTGAGCCCGTGGCACTGAGCAATGTTTCTCCTGAATCCGCGGTGATGCAGGAAGAAATTTTCGGCCCCATCCTGCCGATCGTCACGGTTGCTGATGGCGCCGCAACTACAAAAGCCATGATTGATTTCATTAACACAGGCAGCTCGCCTACGCCGCTTGCGTTGTACTGGTTTGGAAAAAATAAGGTGAATCTGAATCGCGTGATTGCCGATACTCGCTCGGGCGGCATCACCGTGAACGACGTGTTATTACATGCGGCGTGCGATGGCATTCCCTTTGGCGGCATTGGGTCTAGTGGCATGGGCTCTTACCACGGCAAAGCCGGATTCGATGCCTTCAGCCACCTCAAGCCAGTGCTGCAGGTACACGGCCTATTTGGGCTGAACTGGTTGCGCGGTACCAGTGCAGTCCATCCGCCCCATGGAAAAAAAGTAGCGCGGCTTTTAAAACAAATCAAATAGCAAACCCACACTAAAGGCAATAAATAGTGTGCCGGTCGCCAGCGAAATGCTCGCAGCAATCGTGGGATGGCGACTAACTAGGCTCAAGCAGTATTGCCCTGCTCCAATCAAGATGGCTAAATACGCCACGCTAATCAGTTGGGTTACTAGCGCAAGGTAGAAAAAACCCTGTGCTGGACGATCAAAATCAGGATCAACGAACTGCGTAAAAAACGACACAAAAAAGAAGATGGCCTTGGGATTAGTGAGGGATAGTAACAATGCCGCTAAAAAGGGATGTAAGCGCGCTATTCCGCCTGCTTGCAAGAAGTTAGGCCTGGTTATAGTCGGCTCTTTCGCCTGAAAGCGCCTTGATCCGCCACGGATAATGCCAAGGCCTAACCACGCTAAATAGAAGGCGCCTAATAAGCGAAGTAGGCTATACGTCAGTGGTGACGATGCGAGTACGGTTGCCGCACCAAGAGCAACACTAAGCATGATGATGCTATCACCGAGAACAATTCCTGCGGATGCCCACAGGCCTTTTTTCCAACCACGCTGGGCAGAAAGGGCTAAAACGTAGAGCGAATTCGGTCCTGGCAGCAAAACAATGAGGATTGCCCCCATGAGATAACTGGGAAAGTGAATAATGCCGAAGTCTGACCAATGCGGTAAAAAGCCCATGAAACGATAATAATCAGATTAATCACCCTAGGGATTGCCCTTAGGGTAGAACCATGCCATAATGGTGGGCTTTTTGAAACATCGTCCCCAGCAATATACATATTCAGCGAATCAGTTTAGTAGCAATAAACACACCGCTGCCGCTTGTCTGATGGTCGATGCCCTAGACCATCGCGCCCTTTAAAACACTGAGGCGCACAACCGGAGACATCCCCGTTGGGGATGTAATTTGCATGACTTTTTTAAATGAAAACCACACTGAGTCGACTGACTCGCATACCGATGTTCCTGCAGGCGAAAAAGTAACGGTATCTATCGTTACATCAAGCGCCAATGCATTTGCGTCGTTTGGCTTAGCAGCCCCACTTTTACAAAACGTCGCTGAATTGGGTTTTACTCAAGCCACACCAGTGCAAGTGCAGGTTATTCCTGCGGCGCTGGCTGGCGGCGATCTCTTGGTCAGTAGCCAAACTGGTAGCGGCAAAACCGCTGCCTTTTTACTACCCTTATTGAATCAATTGCTTGCTAGTAACCCCAGCAACTCACCCGTCCCTGGCCGTGCACAACCGAAAGTATTGGTGTTGTGTCCCACCCGCGAACTGGCGCAACAAGTGACTGCCGATGCGATTAACCTAGCCCGTGGCCTTAAAGGCATTCGGATTGCAACCGTCATGGGCGGCATGCCCTATGGCAAACAAATCCAAGCACTCAAAGGTGCATTGCTCGTGGTTGCAACCCCAGGTCGCTTATTGGACCTGAGCGACAGCCGTGCCATCCGCTTGGATGACGTTAAGCAACTCGTGATTGATGAAGCGGACCGCATGTTAGATATGGGTTTTGCAGATGATCTCGAGGCTATTAATGAGCGCTGCAAGCAACGTAGCCAAACCTTGATGTTCTCTGCCACCTTTGCACCCAAAGTGATGTCCTTGGCAACCCAATTGACCAATGATGCGAAGCGGATTGAACTTGCACAAGCAGGCGATGTGCATTCCAACATTGAGCAAAAATTGCATTGGGCCGATAACATGGCCCACAAGCACCGTTTGTTAGAGCATCTCTTAACCGATCCTACTGTGGACCAAGCAGTGGTGTTTGCGAGCACCCAAGTGGAAAGCGAAAAGATTGCGGATACCTTGCGTGCCAATGGTTACGAAGCAACTGCACTGCATGGCGCAATGCCACAAGCCGTGCGCATGCGTCGCCTCGAATCCCTGCGCAAAGGCCACACCAAGATTTTGGTTGCCACTGACGTTGCTGCGCGCGGCATTGATGTGCCCCGCATCAGTCACGTGATTAATTTTGGTTTACCCATGAAGCCAGAAGATTACACACACCGCATTGGTCGTACTGGTCGTGCTGGTCGCAATGGCATTGCAATCACCTTAGTTGAGCATCGCGATCGCGCCAAGATTCGCAATATCGAACGCTTTACGCAGCAAGACATCGTTGCTTCCGTGATCCCTGGTCTTGAGCCACAAGCCAAGCCTAGCTTTGGTGGTGGTGGTGGACGTCCTGGTAGCCGCTCTGGTGGTCGCCCTGGCGCACGTTCCGACGCGCGTCCTGGTAATCGTTCGGGTGGCCGTTTTGAGTCACGCTCGGGTGGTAGTCATTTTGAGTCGCGCAGTGGTGGCGATTCCCGTCCAGCACCCCGCTTCGATGCAAAACCAGCGGGTGGCTACTCTGGCGATTCGCGCCCAACTGGTCGCTTTGATTCGAAGCCAGCGGGTGGTTTTTCTGGAGACTCCCGTCCAGCCAATCGCTTTGATTCAAAACCAGCGGGTGCGCGCTCTGGCGATTCACGCCCTGCTGGTCGATTTGATTCCAAACCAGCAGGCGCTCGCTCTGGCGATTCCCGCCCAACGGGCCCACGCTTTGGTAAACCAAAAGCAGCAGGAAGCCAACGGAGAACCTTCAGCGGTAACTAAGCATGCTACACCGCAATCGCCTCCGTTCTGTTTGGAATCGAGTCGGTTCCGGTGGACTTCACCTTGCCCCGCGGCAGTGGCAAGCGTGGCTTGGTGATACCGGTTCTCTGACGCGCAAACTCGAAGCGGCGTTTGAAAGTCGCATCGAGGTGGTGGTGCTGGCAGACTGTCTTCAAACTATCCATGGCGACGAAAGTCGCTTTTTTCATGGGCGCACTACACGCTGTCGTGTACGAGAAGTACTCTTACTCGTCAACCAAGAGCCCGTCGTCATCGCCCGCAGCATCATTCCCATACTCACCGCAAGCGGTAGTAATCATGCCGTCCTGAAATTAGGTAAAAAGCCGCTGGGTGCTGTTTTGTTTCAGGGCCATAACCGTAATCGCAATCGAATCAAAGCCCATCGTGAAATTACTCAATTGGATCGTCGCCACCCCTTGTGGAAAAACTGCCAGCGTCGTTATCCTGAAATGCCGACCGGCTCATGGGCAAGAAGAACCCTCTATCACTTAAAGGGGCATCCCTTATTGGTTAATGAGGTTTTTTTGACGCTGCCTCCAACCAAGTTACTGCAGCCTTAACTAGAGCAGCATCACCCGAGTGGCATTCCAGCACCGTCGCAAAACCAAGCTCTTTTGCACTACGGGCAATATTGTGATGTGGGCATAGTGCGCTGGCGCTAGCTAAATAATCTTGGCGGCCTTGCTGCTTTAAAACGGTGCCTAAATGCCGCACCGCCTCAGACGAGGTGAGGATCCATAGGGCATCATCGGTATTCGCATGGAGGACCTTCTCCCACTGCGGGCTAGACTCACTTAGCGGTATGCGCGAGTACACCGCAATCGCTTCAACCTGTGCTCCAACCGATTGCAATTGATCGGCTAGCCACTCGCGACCACCATCCCCCCGAAATACCACTACCCGTCGACCTGCCCAGCTCGGAAAGCGGTTTTGAATCGCATCCCATAGCCCTTCGGAATCCCACTGCGCGGGATTGCTTGGCATCCAAATGGGAGTGGGTAGATTGGCTTCTGCACCAATGCCGTGGTGCTCGAGGGCATGGTAACTGCTTTGACCCACCACCCCAATAGGAATCGGGCGCTGTGCGATCGACTGCCAATCGTCGCCCAATAATCGCATGGTGCACTCGATGGCATTCGGACTCACAAATACCGCTAAGTCGGCAGCCTGCATTGCTGTTCGTATTGCTGCGGCTAGCTGCGGGTCTGATTTTGGAACAATCGTTAAGAGCGGCAGAGCAAGGATCTGCGGGGTTTGCCAATCCTGTCCAGTGCGCCCAGCCGCTATGTTTTCTATTGCGGCTTGGAGCGCCTCCATTAAGGAGCTTGCTTGACCACTTGGCCGAGTGACAACCAGCGCAGTGGATTTCATAATGATTACGGCAGTAAAGCGCTCGCGCCTTGGGACAGTAGGTCCTGCGCCACAGTGAGTCCCAGGGCTTCTGCATCGGCAACCGTCTTAATTGCCCCTGCAGCACTGGCCACACAAATCTGCGTGCCATCCACGCTCGCCACAAAGGAACGAATGTCCAATTGAGGACCATTCCACTCGCCGTGGGCAGCCAGCGGCACTTCACAGGAACCGCCTAACTGCCGCGATACCATCCGCTCTGCCGAAACGGCAAGCAAGGTCGGCAGGTCATTGAGTGGCGCGAGCCATGCATGCATATCCGCCCGATTACTGAGGGTTTCAATGCCGAGGGCGCCTTGACCCGCTGCTGGTGTGTAGGGATCGAGTGGCAAGAAGGCTTTAATGCGACTGGCCAATCCAAGGCGCTTTAAACCGGCAGCAGCCAAAATAATGGCTTGGTATTCGCCGCGATCTAATTTGCCCATCCGAGTATCTAAATTACCGCGCAAGGGTTGGATCTGCAGATGAGGGAAATGCTTGCGTAGGATTGATTCACGTCGCAGGCTAGAGGTGCCAACAACCGCCCCCTGTGGAAGCTCATCCAGTGAAGCAAAATCGTTTGAGACAAATGCATCGCGCGCATCCTCACGGGTCATGACGCACGTTAAGGCAAAACCATCCGGCATGATCATCGGCATATCTTTGAGGGAGTGAACCGCTAAATCTGCGCGGCCGTCGGCTAAAGCAGCTTCCAATTCCTTCACAAAAAGGCCTTTACCACCCACCTTGGATAGCGCACGGTCCAAAATTTGATCTCCGCGGGTGGTCATGCCCAAAATCTCGACTTGGCAGTCGGGATACAGGGCTTTTAGGCAATCCCGCAGGTGCTCGGCCTGCCACATGGCTAGGCGGCTTTCTCGGGAGGCAATCACTAAACGCGCTGGGGCGAGGGGGAAAGGGGCAGAATTCGAGTGTTGGGGCATAACATTTAAAATAGAGATGACTGACACCAATATACTGCCTTTATGAGCTCCTCTAAAAATTCCCTGGCCAATAAGGCCCAAGCTTGGTCGGCGCGCTTTGCCGAGCCGGTTGATGAACTGGTCCAGCGCTATACCGCCTCCATTGGGTTTGACCACCGCTTTGCCCTGGTTGATATCGAGGGCTCATTGGCTCACGCTGAAATGCTGGCTACCCAAAAAATCATTAGCGCCGCCGATTTAGCGGACATTCAAAAAGGAATGGCGCAGATCAAAGGGGAAATCGAAGCCGGGCAGTTTGAATGGCAACTGGCACTAGAGGATGTTCACCTCAATATCGAAGCGCGTCTGACCACTTTAATTGGCGATGCGGGCAAGCGCCTGCATACTGGTCGCTCACGCAACGACCAAGTGGCCACCGACTTGCGTTTATGGCTGCGCAGCAACATCGATGGCATTCAGGTTTCCTTAACTGCATTGCGTTCTGCCCTATTAAATCTTGCAGAGACGCATGCAGCAACCATCATGCCTGGCCACACCCATTTACAAGTGGCTCAGCCGATCACCTTTGGTCATCACCTCATGGCCTATTTTGAAATGTTTAGTCGCGATGCCACCCGCCTAGCCGATTGCCGCAAGCGCATGAATCGCCTGCCGCTCGGCGCTGCTGCCTTGGCTGGAACCAGCTACCCGATTGACCGGGAGTGGGTAGCGCAGAAGCTGGGCTTTGATGGCATCTGCACCAATTCCCTGGATGCCGTATCGGATCGGGATTTTGCGATTGAATTTTGCGCCTTTTCAGCGACGCTAATGATGCACGTCTCGCGCTTATCGGAAGAGCTAATCTTGTGGCTCAGCCCACGCTTTGGTTTCATTGATTTACCGGATCGTTTCTGTACGGGCAGCTCGATCATGCCGCAAAAGAAAAACCCCGATGTACCCGAGCTTGCCCGTGGCAAAACAGGGCGCGTGTATGGCGATTTGATTGCTTTGCTTACCCTCATGAAAAGCCAGCCCCTGGCCTACAACAAAGACAATCAAGAAGACAAAGAACCTTTATTCGATGCGGTCGATACCGTCCAAGATACCTTGCGTATTTTTGCGGACATGATTCCGCACATCGCGGTACAAAAAGCAGTGATGCAGGCAGCAGCCGAAGAGGGTTTTGCTACCGCCACTGACTTAGCCGACTACTTAGTTAAAAAGGGCCTGGCGTTTCGGGATGCGCATGAGGCGGTAGCCCATGCTGTCAAAGCCTGCGTTGGCCGCAAATGCGCCCTAACTGACCTAAGCCTATCGGAACTGCGCTTTGCCTGCGGTCTGGATGCAAGACCAGATCTCATCAGCGAGGATGTATTTCCCTTATTAACCGTTACCGGATCGGTACAGTCGCGTCAGCACGCTGGCGGTACTGCACCACAACAGGTCTTGGCGGCTGTTCAGCGCGGCCGCGCCGAACTCAAGCTCTAGCCATCCCCCTCCTTTAGGAACGGTGATGGCATTCTGGCAGTGCCTAAGAAGCCGATCCTTGCGACCCTCTTCTTATTTTTCTGAGTGCACGCAATCGACGTAGTATTCGCTGCGTCCATCCACCTCGGTTTTTACCAAACCATGGATGTCAGTCTCAAATCCAGGAAACTGCGCATTAAAGTCGCGCGCAAAGTACAAGTAGTCCACAATGCGTTTGTTAAAACGCTCCCCTGGAATGAGCAAGGGAATGCCGGGTGGATACGGCGTAACTAGCATGGCAGTAACGCGTCCTTCGAGTTGATCCAATGGCACGCGATCCACTTTCTTGTGGGCCATTTGCGCCCATGCATCCGAGGGCATCATGGCCGGCACCATGTCGGAGGTATACATCTCCGTCGTCATGCGCGCAACATCACGACCTTTGTAGAAGGCATGAATTTGCTGGCAAATGTCATTGAGGCCAACTCGCTCATACCGAGGGTGCTTTGCCACAAACTCTGGCAACACCTTCCACAGCGGTGCATTTTTATCAAAGTGGTCTTTAAACTGCTGTAACTCCGTTACCAAGGTATTCCAGCGGCCCTTGGTAATGCCAATGGTGAACATGATGAAGAAGGAATACAGCCCGCATTTTTCAACAATAATGCCGTGCTCGGCTAAATACTTGGTGACGATGCTCGCTGGTATGCCGGTTGCGCCAAAGTTCCCTTCAATATCAAGGCCAGGGGTAACGATGGTTGCCTTGATGGGGTCCAGCATATTGAAGTCATCGGCTAACTTGCCAAAGTCATGCCAGCTCGCATTGGGCTTTAAAACCCAGTCACTGCGCTCACCAATACCGTCTTCGGCCAAATTATCTGGGCCCCACACTTTAAACCACCAGTCAGCACCAAACTGCTCATCCACCTCGCGCATGGCTCTACGGAAATCCATCGCCTCAGCAATCGACTCTTCGACTAAAGTAGCTCCACCTGGGGCTTCCATCATTGCAGCCGATACGTCACAAGACGCAATGATGGCGTACTGTGGGCTCGTGGAGGTATGCATCAAATACGCTTCATTAAAGCAATCGCGATCCAATTTATGCTCATCCGCATCTTGCACTAAAACTTGCGATGCTTGCGATAACCCAGCCAACAGTTTGTGGGTTGATTGGGTAGCGAACATCAAGCTTTTTTTAGTGCGCTTGCGGTCAGCGCCAATCGCATGCATGTCTTTATAAAACGGATGGAAAGCCGCATGCGGCAACCATGCTTCATCGAAATGCAAGGAATCCACCTTACCGTCCAGCATTTCTTTAATCATTTCGACGTTGTAGATGATGCCGTCGTAGGTACTTTGCGTCAGCGTCATCACGCGGGGTATGGCGTTTTTATCTTTAATAAAGGGGTTAGCATCAATTTTCTTTTTGATGTTCGCCCACTCGAATTCTTCTTTCGGAATGGGGCCAATGATGCCCAGGTGGTTGCGTGTTGGCATTAGGAAAATCGGAATCGCGCCCATCATGGTGATGGAATGAATCACCGATTTATGACAATTACGGTCAACCAAAACAATATCGCCAGGGGCAACCGTGGAGTGCCAAACAATCTTATTGGATGTGGATGTGCCATTGGTAACGAAAAACAAGTGATCGGCATTAAAAATACGCGCGGCATTGCGCTCACTGGCTAGTACTGGACCAGTGTGGTCGAGTAACTGACCCAATTCTTCAACGGCATTGCATACATCGGCACGCAGCATATTCTCACCAAAGAATTGATGGAACATTCGGCCCACAGGGCTTTTGAGGAAAGCAACACCGCCCGAGTGGCCTGGGCAATGCCATGAATATGAGCCTTCAGAGGCGTAATGCGTCAGGGCACGAAAGAACGGGGGTGCCAATGAGTCGAGGTATACCTTCGCTTCACGAATGATGTGGCGCGCCACAAACTCCGGCGTGTCTTCATTCATATGAATGAAGCCGTGCAACTCACGCAAAATATCATTGGGCATATGGCGTGAGGTACGGGTCTCGCCATATAAGAAAATGGGAATATCTTCATTACGCTTACGCACTTCGACAACAAAAGCACGCAGGTTATTCAAAGCGGGCAAGTCATTGTCTTCGGTATCGCTAATGAATTCTTCATCGTCAATCGACAAAACAAAACAGGAGGCGCGCGAGGCTTGCTGCGCGAATGATGTTAAGTCGCCATAGCTAGTTAGGCCAATGACTTCAATGCCCTCGCCTTCGATGGCTAAAGCCAGGTCACGGATACCGGAACCCGAAATATTTTCAGAGCGAAAGTCCTCATCAATAATGATGATTGGGAAACGAAATTTCATGTGTGCCTTTGGAAAATTGCTAGATGCAATTAGGTCTTGGGTAGCGTAACGCCCTGCTGCCCTTGGTACTTGCCGCCGCGGTCCTTGTATGAGGTACCGCAAACTTCATCGCTTTCAAAAAAGAGGACTTGAGCACATCCCTCGCCTGCATAGATTTTTGCTGGCAAGGGCGTGGTATTTGAGAACTCGAGGGTGACATACCCTTCCCACTCCGGCTCAAATGGCGTGACGTTCACAATAATGCCGCAACGTGCATAGGTGCTCTTGCCAACGCAGATCGTCAGAACACTGCGTGGGATTTTGAAGTATTCGACCGTGCGCGCCAATGCAAAGGAGTTCGGCGGAATAATGCATACGTCCCCCTGAAAATCCACAAAGGATTTTTCATCAAAATGCTTCGGGTCCACAATCGTGCTGTTGATGTTCGTGAAGATCTTGAATTCGTTTGCACAGCGAATGTCATAACCGTAGCTCGAGGTACCGTAGCTCACGATTTTTTGTCCAGCGGCGTCTAGGCGGATTTGGCCAGGCTCAAACGGGCTAATCATGCCCTGCTCTGCCATGCGGCGTATCCAGTGGTCGGATTTAATAGTCATGGCGGAATTGTAAAACCAACCCGGTCCAGAAGACTACCTATTTACTGCTTGGGCGGACTAAAAACAACCCGCTCTGGGGCGTTGTAAATCTCAAAATGGGTTCCAGAGCAGCGCGACAGAAGTGTCAGGCGGGTCTTTTGAGCGAGCTCAAGTCCCATCTGGGTTACGCCTGAACGCGTTAACAAAAAGGGGATGCCCATCTGCGCGCCCTTGATGACCATCTCCGAGGTTAGGCGCCCGGTCGTAAAAAACACCAAATCGCGACCCGCCTTATCCGCCAGCCACATCAGCCCAGAAATCGAGTCCACTGCATTGTGGCGACCCACATCCTCAATAAAGTGAAGTAATTCAACCTGATCGGCGCCCTTACGCTCAAATACGGCACAGGCATGAACGGAGCCTGATTTTTTATAAATAGTGTCGTGTAGGCGAATTTGGTCGATGAGGTCCACAATCGCCGTCTGATTGAGGGTGGGGCCACCTGCTAGGCGGATCTGCTCCATTTCCTCGATGAGGCCCCCAAACATCGTGCCCTGTCCGCAACCGGTGGTCACAATGCGCTTACTGGTCATTTGATCGATATCAACGGTACTGCGCCGGGTTTTGACTGCGGCCGAATCGGTCTCCCAATCAACTTGGATGCTTTCAATATCGTCCGGCGACTCGACTAAGCGCTGATTGCGCAGATAACCCAGCACCAGCGCCTCCGGGGCGCTGCCTAGGGTCATGAGGGTGACGAGCTCACGCTTATCCAAATAAATCGTCAGCGAGCGCTCTCCCGGTACATGGACGGTTTTATGGCGTCCGGCCTCGTCAATAACCTGCACGGCATGGATCAGCGGCACAGAGGCGTTGGACATCGCAATTCGGGGATTTACTGCCATACACACGTTCCTTGATTCATTCTTGCTATTTTAAATGCCATCCTTACTTTAACCGCAGTCTAAAATCCATGCCTTAGCAGCATAATTCACCCTAGAAGCCCAATTTTGCCTTTTTACCAAAACTGCACCCCGCCCACAGCATGAGTCGTTCACCACGCCGCCTTTTAGTTACCTCTGCCCTGCCGTATGCCAATGGGCAGATTCACATTGGCCATTTAGTGGAATACATTCAAACGGATATTTGGGTTCGCTATCAACGGATGCAGGGTCACGAAGTCCATTACATGGGGGCAGACGATACCCATGGCACCCCCATCATGCTGCGCGCAGAGAAAGAGGGGTTGACCCCCAAAGAGCTAATCGCCAAAGTCTGGCAAGAACACAAGCGCGACTTTGATGCCTTTCTGATTTCCTTTGATCACTACTACACCACCGATAGCCCAGAAAATGAAAAGCTAGCGGGGGATATTTACCGCAAGCTTCGCGACGCTGGTCTGATTGAAAAGCGCGCTATCGAGCAGGCCTACGATCCTGTTAAAGAAATGTTTCTCCCGGATCGCTTTATCAAGGGCAAGTGCCCTAAATGCAAAGCGCCTGATCAATATGGTGACTCCTGTGAAAAATGCGGAGCCACCTATGTGCCAACCGATTTAATCGACCCCTTCTCGGTCGTCAGTGGCGCAACACCGATTCGCAAAGTGTCCGATCACTATTTCTTCAAGTTGTCGGATCCCCGTTGTGAAACCTTCTTGCGCGACTGGACTCAGGTTCGTACACCGCTGCAACCCGAAGCCCGCAACAAAATGAAAGAGTGGGTTGGGCAAGCTGGCGAAAGTAAATTGGGCGATTGGGATATTTCGCGCGATGCCCCGTACTTTGGCTTTGAAATCCCCGATGCCCCTGGCAAGTATTTTTATGTTTGGCTTGATGCGCCGATTGGCTATTACGCCAGTTTCTTAAAGTACTGCGCCGATCAAGGTCTGGATTTTGATGAGTGGGTTAGGCCAGACAGTACGACCGAGCAGTACCACTTTATCGGTAAAGACATTTTGTATTTTCATACCTTGTTTTGGCCTGCTACCCTTCATTTCTCTGGCTACCGCACGCCAAGCAATGTATTCGCACACGGCTTTCTGACGGTCGATGGCGAAAAGATGAGTAAGTCACGCGGCACTCTGATCTCAGCCAACAGCGTGATTGAGTCGGGCTTTAACCCCGAATGGTTCCGCTACTATTTTGCAACCAAGTTAAATGACAGCATGGAGGACCTGGACCTCAATCTGAGCGACTTCGTTGCGCGCGTGAACAGCGATTTGATTGGCAAGTACATTAATATCGCCAGTCGCAGCGCTGGCTTTTTAGTGAAGCGCTTTGGCGGTGTGGTTGCGGACGATGCCATGCAACATCCCTTACTGATTTTGATTCGATCGGCCAATACAAAAATAGCTGAATTGTATGAAGGCCGCGAGTATGCAAAAGCGGTTCGCACGATCATGGAATTAGCAGATCAAGTCAATGCCTTTGTCGATGAAAACAAACCGTGGGATATCGCCAAAGATCCTCTACGCACAGCCGATCTTCAAGCGATTTGCAGCGTGACATTGGAGGCATTTCGGTGCTTAAGCTTGTACCTAAAACCAGTGTTACCGCAGGTTGCTGCGGGTGTTGAACGCTTTTTATGTTTAGCGCCGATGGCTTGGAGCGACATCAATATGCCCCTCTCCAGTCAGCAACCCATTGCACCCTATACCCATCTCATGAGCCGCGTTGAGCCAGCTCAGATTGACGTCCTATTAGCAGCAAATAGCTAAAAACGGGATGCAGACACAAATCTGACTTAGGCCATACAAAATCGTTAATAATGAGGGTTGCCCAGTACTGCGGCATTTTATAAGTTATTGAATTTATTGAGAATTAAGTATCGCTATGCCTAAATACCAGTCTGACGTCACCGTATTTCTTGAAAAACTCAAAGCGGCTAAACCCAACTTGGAGCAAGACCAACAAGCTGGACGCGCCCTACTCTGGGACAAAGAGCCAATCAGCCTTGATGAGCAGCGCCGCTTAAATGCTGCCAAAGTAAAGCAACGGGCCTACGTTTATTCCAATGAATGACCCGCTGGTTCAGCCTGTCGAGAGCATGCTTGATAGCACGCCCTCCGTCACCGATGGTATGTCGGAGGCTTTTGCCAAGCTCTATGGCGAGCCCCTTTTTAAGCTCCCGACTGACTTATACATCCCACCGGATGCGCTCGAGGTTTTTCTAGAGGCCTTCGAAGGTCCGCTCGATTTACTGCTCTACCTCATTCGCAAACAGAACTTTAATGTGTTGGATATTCCGATGGCACAAGTTACGTCCCAGTACTTGACCTACGTTGATCAAATCCGCCACACCAATTTGGAATTGGCTGCAGAGTATCTGCTGATGGCGGCGATGTTGATTGAAATCAAATCACGCATGCTCTTGCCGATGAAAAAAGCCGATAGCGAAGAAGAAGTTGAGGACCCACGCGCTGAATTGGTTCGCCGATTGCTTGAATACGAACGCATGAAGTTAGCGGCGCAAGAGTTAGACCAGATTCCACAGCAAGGCCGCGACTTCCAAATTGCGCATGGCTATGTTGATACGACGGTGGCAGTCACTTGGCCCGAAGTCAATTTAGAAGACTTGCAAATGGCTTGGCGTGATGTATTGCACCGGGCAAAATTAAATCAGCACCACACCATTACCCGCGAAACGTTATCGGTGCGCGATTTTATGACCCGCATCTTGCGTCGCCTGCAAAGCACGCGCTTTGTCGAGTTCAGTGAATTGTTTGAAGACGCGATCGCCTCAGGAAGCGGCGTTCCCGTGGTGATTGTGAATTTCATTGCCATGCTCGAACTTTCGCGAGAGGCCTTGGTGGAGATTACCCAGGCAGAGCCCTATGCACCGATTTACGTACGCCTGGCTTACACTCCTAGCGCATGAAAATAATTAGCGATATCAATGAGTTACGTGATCACCTGCGGGGTCAAAATCGCACCTCGTTTGTGCCCACCATGGGCAATCTGCACGAAGGCCATTTATCTTTAATGCGACTGGCACGCCAACATGGCGATCCGGTTGTTGCCAGTATTTTTGTAAACCGCTTGCAGTTCGGCCCCAACGAAGACTTTGATAGTTACCCGCGAACCATGCAGGCTGACATCGACAAGCTCGAGCAAGAAGGGGTCTATATTTTGTTTGCCCCAACTGAAAAAGACCTCTATCCACAGCCCCAAGAATACCGCGTAGATCCACCCCAGCAGCTTGGCGATATTCTCGAAGGTGAATTCAGGCCTGGTTTTTTTAAGGGTGTCTGTACGGTTGTTTTAAAACTTTTTTCTTGCGTTCAGCCACGGGTTGCGGTCTTTGGAAAAAAGGATTATCAGCAGTTGATGATTGTTCGTCAGATGGCCAGCCAATTTGCTTTACCGGTTGAAATCGTTCCCGCCGAAACCATTCGTGCTGAAGATGGGTTAGCCCTGTCCTCGCGCAACATCTATCTTTCTACAGAAGAGCGAGCCGAAGCGCCGGCACTGCAACGCCAGTTAAGCGTGATGCGGGAGCACGTACTTGGCTTAAAGGAAAAGACGGTCAGTGCGATCATGGATATCGAGGCGAAGGCCTTGACGCAAATGCAGACTCGGGGATGGAAGCCCGACTACATGGCCATTCGCCAACAACGTGATTTAGCTAAACCGACTCAAGCCAATTTGGACAGCGGTCAACCGCTTGTGATTGTGACTGCCGCTAAGCTCGGTAAAACCCGCCTGATTGATAATTTAGAAATCTAAGGCCCGCACTACTAGTTGGGTCTTTTTTTCTTAAGCAGTAAAAAATTGATCGACTGTCAATCCAAGGCTTTTTGCAAGCTCTGCGCCATTTACTTTACCGGCCGAGCCCTTCGCCTTCAATACCTCAATCTGACCACCGTGGCAGGCCACAAAAAAGGATTCGGAACCAATCGCCGTGATCTGACCTGGCTTGCCTTTGACAGCGCCATAGGTCGCAGTGATGTGTTTTTTGACATCATAAATCTGCACTTTTTGTTCGCCAACCATGGTCCAAGCTCCAGGCGCAGGATTGCAGGCTCGCATCAGATTATGAATCTGCGTAATGTGGCTTGACCAATGGATGCGGGCTGCCGCTTGATCGAACCACCCTTCGTAATTGGCTAAGGCCTCGTCTTGCACCGCCTCCTGGTGCTTACCCGCCGCAACCAGATCAGCAGCCTCAAGCAAGGCTTGCACCCCGAGTGGGAACAAATGATCAAAGTAAACCGAACCTAAGGTGTCATTTGCGCCAATCGC
Source organism: Polynucleobacter sp. (assembly GCA_044338365.1). Classification (GTDB taxonomy): domain Bacteria; phylum Pseudomonadota; class Gammaproteobacteria; order Burkholderiales; family Burkholderiaceae; genus Polynucleobacter. The sequence continues at coordinate 26,454 of JBIILR010000002.1, forward strand.
TACTTCTTTTTGCAAAATCACTTCGCCTTCATCTAGGCCATCGGATGGCCGGAAAATGGTCAAGCCTGTCTTGGTCTCACCCAAGGCAATGGCCCAGTTAATGGCGCTGGGGCCGCGGTACTTTGGCAACAATGAGGGATGGTATTGAATCGTACCCAAGCGCGGTATCTTGGCGAAATCCTGTGGCACAAATTGCAGGACATAGGCCATTACGCAGATATCTGCCCCGCTATTACGCATGGCATCGGCCGCCTCGGGGCTTTTGAGCGAAGCAAATTGCAAGGGCACAAGGCCTTTGGCAAGGGTCGCCTCTTTCAGAATCTCAGGCTTGGTGGCTTTGGGATTATCGGGCGGACAAAACACCGCAACAATCTCATCACCGCGCTCTAAAAAAGCCTCAAGCGCCGCCTTACCAAAGTCCTGGCTACCAATCAGCGCAACTTTCATTTAGATGACTTTCCGGTGACGTAAATCGATGAGATCATCGATATTAAATCCCAGTTCTTGCAAGATCTCATCAGTATGCTCGCCGAGCAATGGTGAGCGCGTGACTTCGGTTTCGCTATCGGATAATTTGATTGGGTTGCCAACCGTCAGATACTTACCTCTAATCGGATGATCAACTTCAACAATCGTACCGGTAGCACGCAATGCTGGCTCTTCAGCGATTTCTTTCATCGATAAAATTGGCCCGCATGGCACGTCGTACTTATTCAATACATCCATCACCTCAAACTTGGTTTTGGTCATCGTCCATTTCTCAATTTCACCAAAGATTTGCATGAGTTTGGGTAGGCGTGCCATCGGCGATGAAAATTCATGGTTGGTAATCCAGTCTTCTTTACCAATCACCTTACAAATGGCTTCCCATACGGCCGCTTGAACGACAACATAAATATAGGAGTTGGGATCAGTCTCCCAGCCTTTGCATTTCAAAATCCAGCCCGGCTGACCACCGCCAGAGGCATTGCCGGCGCGGGGTACTGCCTCACCAAAATGGCCATTGGGGAACTGCGGATATTCTTGCATCGTGCCATTGCGATCAAGGCGTTGCTGATCGCGGAGCTTTACACGGCACAAATTGAGTACCGCATCTTGCATGGCTGCTTGCACTCGCTGACCCCGACCCGAATGGGTGCGTTGGTACAGAGCAGTCACAATACCTAAGGCCAGATGTAATCCTGTACCACTGTCGCCAATCTGCGCGCCAGTTACCATCGGTGGGCCATCATCAAACCCGGTGGTTGATGCCGAACCTCCGGCACATTGGGCAACGTTTTCATATACCTTGCAATCTTCATAGGGTCCCGGTCCAAAGCCCTTGATCGATGCCATGATCATGCGTGGATTGAGGTGCTGAATATGCTCCCAGGTAAAGCCCATGCGATCCAAAGCACCCGGCGCAAAGTTTTCAACCAAGACGTCGCACTCTTTGATTAAGCGCTCGAGAATATCTTTACCCTCTGGTGTTTTAGTATTAACTGTAATCGAGCGCTTATTGTGGTTGAGCATGGTGAAATACAAGCTATCGGCATCGGGCACGTCGCGCAGCTGACCACGGGTGGCATCGCCCTCACCAGAGCGCTCTACTTTAATGACGTCGGCGCCAAACCAGGCTAATAATTGGGTACAGGTTGGCCCCGATTGAACGTGCGTGAAATCGAGGATTTTCACCCCTTCAAGTGCTTTTGCCATGACAGTAGTCCTAATAAGTATTGAAATTTTTTGAATTATTCAAATTCTACCAGTCGGCGCAAGTTGATTTACCCCCTTTTTTATGAGGCCAAGCTAAGGTGATTACCCCCTTTTAAGCGCTATTTTGGTGCTTTTGGATCGCCGGCGTTCTCAAGCTCTGATAGTCGATTTCGTAATGCGCGATCCGCATGAAATCGCTCGGTTTCATCCCGAATCGTAGCCGCTACCCCGGTAGCGCGATGCGCCTCATCAAAAAGCATAGTTACGGTAAAGGCAATCGAGAGGGTTCTGCCGTCCTTGTGGAGCGCTGGTACTTTTAAAAGCTGCGTACCGTAGCGGGTCGTACCCGTTTCCATGGATTTCTCATACCCCTCCCAATGGCGGTGGCGAAATCGATCTGGCGTTATTAGATCCAACCGTTTGCCCAAAGCCTCAGCTTCGGTGTATCCAAAAATACGTTCTGCCGCTTTATTCCAAAGGATGATGTCGCCTTGCGCGTTCGAAACAACCACTGCATCACCCATGCCGTTAACGAACTGCTTGTAATCGATTGCCTCACTCATTGTGCCCATCCGAATAAAAAGGCGCCCACAAGGGGCGCCTTAAAGAATCAAACTAATTTAGTTTTTTATTAAACTGCTTTTGCTGCGTGTAGCTTAGCAATATCATCCTTGCCGTAGCCAAGGTCAGCCAACACTTCATCTGTGTGCTCACCCAATACTGGTGATGGCTTTACCTCAACTTCCAAATCAGAGAACTTGATTGGGCTACCAATCGTCAGGTACTTGCCGCGTACTTTGTGATCCACTTCCACAATCGAACCGCTTGCACGCAAGTCGGGTGATGCGGCGAGTTCTTTCATCGAAAGTACCGGTGCGCATGGAATATCGAACTTACGCAAGATATCCACTGCCTCGTACTTGGTCTTGTCTTTGAGCCAGTCTTCGATGGTTGCGAAAATATCAAAGATTTTGTCTTGACGCGCTTCTGCAGTCATATAGGCTGGATCGGTTGCCCACTCTGGACGACCTAGCGCCTCAGTAATTGGCTTCCACGCATGGCCTTGAATCGTGAAATAAATATAGGCGTTTGGATCGGTTTCCCAGCCCTTACACTTTAAAACCCAACCTGGTTGACCGCCGCCGCCAGCATTACCGCCGCGGGGCACTACGTCAGAGAATGTGCCATGGGGGTATTGTGGGTACTCTTCCAAATAACCAATGCGATCCAAGCGCTGTTGATCACGCAACTTCACGCGGCACAAGTTCAATACAGCGTCTTGCATCGAGCAAGCAACCTTCTGACCACGGCCGGTCTTTTCGCGGTGCATGAGGGCAGTCAAAATACCAATTGCCAGGTGCATACCGGTATTGCTATCGCCCAAAGCAGCAGCGGATACGGTTGGAGGGCCATCCCAGAAGCCGGTGGTGGAAGCTGCGCCGCCAGCACACTGGGCTACGTTCTCGTATACCTTCAAATCTTCATAGGAATGGCCATCACTGAAGCCCTTAACCGACGCCATAATCATGCGTGGGTTGAGTTCCACGATGCGTTCCCATGAGAAACCCATGCGATCCAAGGCGCCTGGGCCAAAGTTCTCGACCATCACATCGGATACTTTGATCAACTTCTCTAATACTTCCTTGCCTTCTGCTGTCTTTGTATCCAAGGTCAACGAGCGCTTATTGCCGTTGAGCATCGTGAAATACAAAGCATCGACGTCAGGTATATCGCGTAATTGGCTACGGGTTACGTCGCCAGATCCAGGGCGCTCTACTTTGATTACGTCCGCGCCATACCATGCCAACAACTGGGTACAGGCAGGGCCTGCTTGTACGTGTGTGAAATCGATAATACGGATTCCGTCTAATGGCTTACTCATATTAAATCTCCTTAGGGTTGCGTACGACTTAATTCGTCAATTACTTCTTGCTGGCAGTACTTGCTGGGTTGAGATTCGTCAGGCGACCACTTTCGGTCCCTGCCGTTTCATCAATGACAGCATTGATTAGTGCTGGCTTGCCTGCGGCTATTGCCTCAGTCAAGGCCTTCTCTAATTCCTGTGGGGTGGTGACGTTGTAACCGATTCCACCAAACGCTTCCATCATCTTGTCATAGCGTGCGTTTTTCACGAATACGGTTGGGGCAACATCAGCGCCGCCGGTTGGGTTTACGTCAGTACCGCGGTAAACGCCATTGTTATTAAAAATCACGGTGGTGATTGGCAAGTTGTAACGGCAAATGGTCTCGAGTTCCATGCCACTGAAACCAAATGCGCTATCCCCCTCCACTGCGATAACGGGCAAACCGCTGGTAACCGCTGCACCAATCGCATAGCCCATACCAATGCCCATAATGCCCCATGTACCCGAGTCAAAACGCTTACGCGGTTTATACATATTCACAATCGCACGGCAATAGTCGAGTGTATTAGCGCCTTCGTTAACGAGGTTGATATCGGGATTTTTCTTCACAACATCGCGAATCACGCGCAATG